>JBAVGF010000325.1:0-32511 GCA_049684675.1 Thermodesulfobacteriota bacterium
GTAACGGGCGATGTCTTAGGGGGGGCGAATGAGTTGTCAGAACTTCTTTGCCTCATCCTTTTAGTCATTCTTCAACCAATCCATTTATAAAATTCGGAGAAAGAAGGATGGATAAAATTAACCAAACAATTGCTGGCATTAAACCTTTGGACAAAAAGGCCATAGAAGAGGCGCGAATCAGGCAGGACAGCCTGACGAAGCCCCGGGGCTCGTTGGGTCAACTTGAGACCCTTTCCATCCAAGTGGCAGGGATAAAGGGAAATCCAAAGCCCCGAATCATCCATAAGGTAATATTTACACTGGCCGGTGATCACGGAGTCACGAAGGAAGGGGTGAGCGCTTATCCCTCTGAAGTAACTCCCCAAATGGTCTATAACTTCCTTCGGGAAGGTGCAGGCATCAATGTCTTGGCGCGACATATCGGTGGAAGGGTTGTTGTAGCCGATCTGGGAGTCGCTTCAGCCCTGGAGCCACATCCTGATCTGAAAATTAAGAAGGTGGCCTGGGGTACTCAGAATATGACCAGAGGGCCTGCCATGAGTCGGGAAGAAGCCATCCACTGCATCGAAGCGGGAATGGAGTTGGTGGAAGAAGAATTACCTAGAGGCGTAGATATATTGGGAACGGGCGATATGGGAATCGGGAATACCACTCCCTCGAGTGCTATCACCGCTGCCATAACGGGTGCCGATGTCGTCAGAGTGACGGGGAGAGGCACCGGTCTCGACGATGACGGATGGGAGCGAAAAGTAAAGATGATTGAAAAAGCCCTTGACATCAACCGACCGGATCCAAAGGATGCGATCGATGTCCTATCGAAGGTTGGAGGATTTGAGATCGGAGGGATTGCGGGAGTAATCCTGGCCGGAGCCAGATACCGAATCCCAGTGGTCATTGATGGCTTCATCTCCGGCGCAGCCGCCTTGATTGCCGCAACCCTTTCGCCTGAAGTCAAGCCATACCTCATCGCCTCTCATCAGTCGGCTGAGCAAGGGCATCGGGTCCTATTAAAATATCTCGGCCTAAAGCCCTTGCTGGACTTGGACCTGAGGTTAGGTGAAGGGACCGGTGCCGCCTTAGGGATATTTTTGGTTGAGGCCAGCCTCAAGATCCTCGGCGAAATGGCGACGTTTGCTGAAGCCGGCATATCCGAAAAAATATGATCAGAAAATCGATTCTCTTGGCCTCCGTACTATCCCTCCTTCTCCATATCCCTGCCCAAGGGCAGGAGGGCCTATTCACGGATGAGATTGGAATAAAAGTAAGAATTCCTGACCCTCCGAGAAGAATTGTATCGATGGCCCCGAGCATCACCGAGATCCTCTTCACTTTGGGGCTCCGTGAGGAAGTAGTAGGGGTGACAGACTTTTGCAATTATCCTGAGGCCGCTTTGACCAAGCAGAGGATTGGAGGTTTTGTGAATCCCAGTATTGAAAAGATTGTGTCGCTAAAACCAGATTTGATCCTTGCGATCAGAGATGGCAACCGGATGGACACCCTTGACAGGTTGAAGGATCTTGGCTTCTCTGTTTATGTCGTGGATCCAACAGGTTTTGATGGAGTCGTTAAAACAATCGAGAATATAGGAGAAGTTGTTCGAAGGCGGGACAAATCAACTGAAATTACGCGGAAGATGACGAAGAAGAAGGAGGTTATCGTCAAACTCACCCAATCTCTTCCTAAGCCAAGGGTCTTCTTCCAGGTTGGCTATTCTCCGATTGTTACCGTGGGAAGGGGCACGCTCGGAGATGATCTCATCCGTTTGGCAGGAGGAAGGAATATCTCAGAGAATGAGCCAGGGAGCTACCCTCTCTATGGTGTCGAGACGATCCTATCGAAGGCACCGGAGGTTATCATCCTGAGTTCCATGGACAGCAAGAAGGATTATTTGAACCTGATTAAAATGTGGCGTTCTTGGAAAGACCTTCCCGCCGTAAAGATGAATGCGATCTATGTGATCGACTCAAATTTAGTCGATCGCCCGACCCCGAGGGTAGTAGAAGGATTGGAAGCAATGGCCGGGATGGTTCATCCGGAAATTTCTTTCCCTCTTTCAAAACAAAACTAACTCTTGACACATCGAAGGAGGTTGTAATATAAATTTTCTAATTACTCAGGATGCCGGGTTAGCTCAGTCGGTAGAGCAGAGGACTGAAAATCCTCGTGTCCGTGGTTCGATTCCGCGACCCGGCACTTCTTTTCAACTTAGGGCAATTTTTCAATTGCCCTATTTTTTTAACTGACGGAATACCGCCTTCAGTTTAGTGTATTGCGTCAAAAGTCCCTTTACTTTGATTGTCATGCCGGGCTTGACCCGGAATCCAGTATTTCTGAACTGGATTGCCGCTTTCGCGGGAATGACGGCTTCGTAGCTAATGTAAACAAGCGTTGGACGCACTACACTATTTCATATCTTTAATCCTGTCATTGGCAAACTTCCTCAGGCCAATATCGAATCATCAGTGGACCAGACTGTGGCCATCGTGGTCCCCATCGATAACCGGAATGAAGTCCTCGCCAAGAACCAGCCAAAAAAAGTTCAAGATTTGAAGGAGTGGAACGTTTGGGATTGCCACCAAAGAAAAAGTTCCTTAGAAATGCTCTGGTTCCTGATTTTATCCGCCTTTACACTAATTGCCAATTGATGGGTTTAGCCCTTAGATTTCATGAAGATGATTCAAAAAATTGTTATTTTACCTTCCTTTAGATGCGTAAGTTACTGAAATATAAAACAAATTTTTTATATAAAAATTGAATTTTTTTCTTGACATTTCCATATGTTGTGTTCTAATATATCTATAATTCTAGATATAGAATCCTTCTTTCTTTTTGGGGTGACTGTTAACAGGTAGGAAGGGAGACTCAAAAATGAGCTATCTTATTTGTGATAAGAGGAAAGGAAGTCCAAAAATCCATGTCGAAGTTTGCCGGAGAAAGTGCAAACTTATCCAAGAATGTAAGACTTATAAGGAATTTGTGGAAAGTTTGGAGAAAAAGGCTGCGTAATTACCTCATCTTCATACCCCTCCTTTCTGGCTGGGCCGATTCCATTAAGGAATCGGCCCTCTTTTTATCCCATGTCTCCCCACTCATATTGAAGAATACTGAGAAGGCAGAGGCTCGCCGTTTCAGCCCTTAAAATCCTCTTCCCCAGAGTAACAGCGACGAATCCAGCTCTCTTGGCTTTATCAACCTCATCCTGACTAAATCCTCCTTCTGGCCCAATAACAAAAAAGATCTTCGTCTTTTCTCCTGATCTCTCCAATACCTCTTTCAGCTTGATCCCATCTCCTTCCCAGAGGATGAGACGGAGGTGATCTGTTGAAGCGGCGCGCAGCATGCCCGAATAGTCTTGGAGGGATTCGATCTTTGGAACCACTCCCCTTCCGCATTGTTTGGAGGCCTCAACGGCAATTTTTCCCCATCGGTGATGCCGGTTCGGTCTTCTCGATTTCTCCAAAAGGGGAACCGACCGAGAAGAGAAAAACGGGATGATCTCTTTGACGCCCAACTCCGTGGCCTTCTGGATCAAGTAGTCCATCTTCTCACCCTTGAGCAGGCTTTGGGCCAGAGTCACTTCCAGGGAGGAATCTCCCTTTGAGGAGAAAATGCCTTGAACCTTAACCGTGACAGAGGAGCGTCCTTCTTCAACAATTGTCCCCTCAAACTCCTTGCCCGAACCATCGAAGACAAGAATCTCATCTCCCGCTTTGAGACGAAGAACCTTTCGAATATGTTTCACCTCATCCCCTTCGATTTTGAGCAATCCATCTTGAATATGAGGGGTTGGAATATAGAATCTAGGCATGACTCGTTCCTCAGTTCAATAGACTGACAGGCAGGGTAAAAATTTTCACCAGGACCTTTAGGCAATTAATAAAGAGACACCGGACAATATCTGTTGGATCAATTTACCCAATCTTTCTAAAGGTCAAACAGACCCACTCTCCTTTTTGAGCGGTTTTGATCGATCGTAGGAGCCCCGTCTCCAAGTAGTGACGACGAATTCTTTCTTTTTCGTCCTCCAGGATCCCTGAAAGGATGAGAAACCCCTGGTTTTTAAGGCGGCCCACAAGAGGTTTTCTCATCCTTCCCAAACTCTTGAGATCGATATTGGCTGCGATGACGTCAAACTTTCTTCGAAGACTCACAATGCTTCCTTTTCTTATCTTGACGATTTCCGAAACATGGTTCTTCTCCACATTCTCTCTTGCATTCTCCACAGCCACGCCGTCAATATCTATTCCCCAAGCCTCTTCAGCTCCCAATTTGGCGGCGATGATGGAAAGAATCCCCGAGCCTGTTCCCACATCAAGAACGGATCGCCCCCTCTTCTTGAGTCTCTCTTCCAACGCCTGGATGCAGAGAATAGTGGTCGCGTGTGTTCCTGTGCCAAAGGCCATTCCCGGAGTGATATCAATGGGAATCTGACCTCTTTCTAATCGAACCCTGGACCAGGGGGGCTTCACCAAAAACCTGGATGTCACCTGAACAGGCTTAAAAAACCTTTTCCAGTTCTCACCCCAATCCTGCTCGGGGAGAGAGGCCGTCCTAATTTGGGCCCGGGCAGTTTCAGGAAGAAGCCTCTTCAGTGATTTCAAATAGCGATGGAGAACATCAAGAATTCTTTTCTTTCTTTCATCCTGCGGGAAATAAGTCCTCAGTCTTTCCCGTTTTAGATCTCCTTCGAGTTCTTCGATGCCTGCGGCTCCTTGCTCGATCAGGAAATTTGAGACTGCCTCCCCAAATTCTTTTGCGATCAGAAGTTCCACAACCAACCAGCGTCTCATAAATTCTTCCATGAAAGGGGCCCTGCCTGCCTGCAGGCAGGCAGGAGTTCAAGGATTCCAGGAGCAACTGGAAAATTCGCTTTGAAATAATATCTCTAACCCTAGAATGCTTGAATCCTCGAACCCTTAAGCAGTTCCTGTATGAATCCGTTGACTTTCTCATTGAAAGCCTGTGACGATTCCATCATCACCATATGGCCGGCATGGGGAAGGACTTCCATCTTCGAACCCTCGATTCGACTGTGAAGGAGTTGGGAATACTTTACAGGAGTGAGTTGGTCATCATCTCCACAGAGGATAAGAGTGGGAAGATTAATCCTCTCAACTTCTTTCATGATGTCAAATCGATCACAGGCTAAGAAGTCTCCATAGAGGACTTCAGGGTGACATTGGAGCATCTCGTTGATGCCTCGTTCTATTAACTCCGATGGAGCCTTTGGAGAAAGGGTGAATGGGACGATTTTTCGGACCGTCTCCTCAAAATTGTTCCTGATCCCTTCCAGAATCATTGGAAAAACTTTCAGCTTCGCACCAGTCCCTACCAAAACAATCCCCTTCATCACTTCCGGGCGAGTCAAAGCCAATGTCTGAACAATCGCCCCGCCCATGGAATGCCCGACGAGAAACACTTTTTGTAAACCCAATGTCTTCAGGAAAGCATCTACATGCTCGGCATACCTTGCGATTTCCTCCTCCCCTTTTCCTTCTAACCCTCCATGGCCAGGAAGCTCAATAATGATCGGGTTGAATTCCTTCTCAAAATAGCCCTTCTGATAGCTCCAGGTATACTGCCCTCCTCCCGCTCCATGGATGAAAAGAACTGATTCTCTCCCTTCTAAAATCCCTCTTCTCCCTGTCCAGTAGCTGATCTGCCTTCCATTGATTGAAACGAACGGCATGAGGTCCTCCTTTGAACGAAATCGAAATAGGAATGGACGGCTTCCAACAAAGTATTCTCTTCCTTTAGTCCTGATAATCTCGAATGGAAGGAGGCGCAGCCGGGGAAGCCTTTCGTATACCAGTAAACGTGCCTCTGAAATTTCTTCACTGCCCACTTCTCGCCATAATAAGTTCGTGCCAGCGCGAAATGATGACGAATCACGCTCTGTCTCTCGTCAAGAGGCGGAGCCATCAGTCCTTCCTCCCCGCGCTGTGAATTTTCAAAACTGAAGATCCACGGATTTCCCAAAGCCCCTCTTCCGATCATCACCCCATCACAACCTGTCTCTTCGAACATCTTTTTGGCCAAGAATGCTGTTGTGATATCTCCATTTCCAACGACAGGGATACGGATGGCCCTTTTCACCTCTCCAATCAGATCCCAATCTGCCCGACCGCCAAACCCTTGAACCCTTGTCCTGGGATGGATTGAAAGAGCATCGACGCCACAGCCCTCTGCAATTTTTGAAATCTCGGCCGCGTTGATATGTTCCCCGTCCCACCCCGAACGAATCTTGACGGTGAGAGGGCTCTGTACTGCCCTCCTCACCTTCGTGAGAATCCCTCTCACCTTTTCCGGGAAACGCATGAGATCAACCCCTGCTCCAGGTTCAACCACCTGCTTCGCCGGACATCCCATATTGATATCAATGGCATCTGCTCCCATGGACTCTGCCGCCTGAGCCGCTTCGGCTAAGATTTCGGGATTTGAGCCGAAGAGTTGGACGGATACAGGATGTTCATCCACTCCGATTTTTAAGAACGATTTCCCCTTCCGTAACAATCCCTCTGCGCTGACCATTTCCGTAAAAACCAAACTGCACCCGTGCTCCTTGGCTATCTGCCGGAAGGGGTAATCCGTAATCCCCGACATCGGTGCCAAAAAAATAGGATGGTCGAATTGAAGATTACCAAGTCTCATAATAAAAAGTTCGGAGTCCTGAGTTCAGAGTTCGGAGTAAAACATTCTCAATGGTAAAATTATAACGCAACATTTACGAATTTAAGACCGAAGTTTCGGGTTCTAAACTCCGAACCCCGAACTCCAAACTGTTAACTTTTATTTTTGGCTTCATCCCAGTGCTTCTTTATCGACTGAATTGCCTCGTCAATACGGAGGGGGTCTCCAAAATCGAGTCCTTCCTCTTTTAATCCCTTGAAGAGCTTCGTCAGGGTTGGCTCTTCCAGATTAAAGCTTTCCAAATCCTTGAATTTCCCGAAAATCTCATCCGGTCTTCCCCTCTCGCTGAGATCACCATGTCCGTGCATAAGGTAAAGGACGTCCGTCACCTCGGACACCAATTCGACCTCATGGAGTGTCATGATCAGGGTGATCCCTTTCTCCTTGTTCAAGTCATTCAAAATGTGGACGAGGTCTCTTTTTGACTTGGGATCCAATCCCGTAAAAGGTTCATCCAGGATTAACAGATCTGGCTCTAACACCAGTGCGCCGGCTAAGGCCACTTTCTTCTTTTCACCGCCGGACAGGTAATGGACGATCTTTCCCTGGATCGACTCGATATTCAATCTCTTTATCACAGCCTTGGCCAGTGCTTCGGCCTTGGGCCTCACCATGCCATAGTTCAGCGGGGCAAAGAGGATATCATCATAAACAGTGGGGCCAAGGATCTGCTCATCCACGTCTTGCATGACAACACCTATCCTTTGTCTAATCTCGGAATATTCCTTTCCGGGGTCCACTCCAAAAACCCTCACGCTTCCATCTTTTGGCACCAGCACTCCCAGGAGATGCTTGAGCAGAGTCGTCTTTCCGCAGCCGTTGGCCCCCAGGATCCCGACCCTTTCCCCCTGGTTCACAATAAAGTCTAGGCCGCAAATCTGCACCTTGGTCATATCAGGATAGACATGGGTAATGCAATCCACTAAAACAATCATCTCCCCTTGCTTCATCGCCTATTCTCCTCTGTAGTGAATCTTCCCCTTAAATCCCCGGAGCACCATGGACTCATACATCTTTTCACTCGCATCAATCCCCTGGATGATCAAATGGCCAAAGGCATTTGAAATATTGGTCAAACTCCTCCAGGGGTGTTTCCACTGAATCCCTCCTCTGAGATAGAGGGCATGTTGTGTATCTTCCAGGACGGTCAGGAGGATAAAGATCGACCGGTAGGTCAAGAAAAGAGCAATCACAAAAGAAGACGGAAGGACTCTCCCCAGGGCAGAAAAGATCGAAGGATAGGGTGTGGTGGCTAGGAGGAGAACCACTCCTGTGGAACCGCAGAGGACCTTCAAAAGGATAAGAAGAATAAAATAGATTTGAAATCCCGAAAGAAAGATAAAAAGAAGGGCAAAGATGAGGGGATAGAGCGTGAGCGAAAATATCCTCACCGGAACCTTCGCCGTGAAATAGAGAGTGAGAAGAATAACGTAAAGAAGGAGAAGTCCGGGAAGATTCCTCGCGGTGACGATGACGAATAAAACACCGATCATCCCGATGATTTTCAACTTTGGTGAGAGACGATGAAGGAAACTCTTCTTCTCCACAGCGATATAGTCTAAATAGGAAAGCTGAATCATTGGGATTCCTTCTCTAAATGCAATAAATCTGGCCTCAGGCGCCGGATATACCGAGCGATCAATGCGGTGATTACTCCTTCCAGGATCCATCCAATGAAACCCAAAGGGAGAACGATGGCGATAAACCGTCTCAAATTTACTTTTTCTTCAGCGGTTTGGCCTGGATGATGCTCCTCCTTCTCTTTTCCAAACTCGAACCCGACGATTCCCTTTCCCCTCTCCTGATGGATCAACTCTTCATAATGGGAGGTCCCTAAGCTGACCACTCCGATCATGGCAAAGGTGGAGAAAATTAAGGCGATGAAGGTGGCCAAAAAAACGGCAGGGGTTAACCTTTTCAAGACCTTCCAGAAGAGGCGAAAAAGAAAATATCCCAATACCCCTTCGATCGAGAGGGTGAGCGTGTTAAGCCCGATGACAGTGATTCCACCATGCCCGAACAAGGCGAGGATGGTATTGACCACAAAGGTGGCCAGAAAGATGAGAGAAGGTCCCAATAAGATCCCGGAAATGACTGTCAGGTTGACATGATAAGCGATGGGGACAATCTCGACGGAAGCACCCAAGACCATGACGGCAGCCATCATTCCCAGTAAAGGAAGACGCCTTGTTAAGTCCTCCTTTTTCATTAATCGCAAAAGGATCGCCCAAATTAGGATCACCACAATGAAACCCGAAGCCCAAAGCCAAACAGGCAACACTCCATCCGGAAGATGAATATGGGACATCGATTTCTTCCTTTAATATGAATCCAGAAGTCAAAAATCAGAATGAGAAGAAAATCCCCACTCCTTTTGTTTATGGATCAAATCAGAGGGTTAACCAATCTTTTGTTCTGGATTCTGACTCCTGTCTTCTGAATTCCACTTATTTAAGGCTTGCAGGCTTTGCAAAACCCAAAAAAATTCAATTGATGATCGACTACCTGATAACCTGTGGACTCCGCCACCTTTTTGGACCAATCAGAAATGTCACAAAAATTCAATTCGACCACATTCCCGCACTCCTTGCAGATGATATGGTGATGGTGACTCTCCAACTCACAAAGCTTATATTTGACCGCCGGCCCATTGGCGATTTTAAAAACAATTCCCAGGGACTCGAAAAGATCAAGGGATCGGTAGATAGAAGTCAGCCCGATTTTTTTCCTCTTTTTGAGAAGGTTTTGATACATTTCCAAAGGACTCGACGGGCTGAGGGCTTTGGAAAGCTCCTGATAAATCAGAAGCCTGGGATGGCTCAAACTGAGTTTCTTCTCTTTAAAAAGGCTTCTAAAAAGCGCTATATTCATAAAAGGTTAAGAAAATAATGAAAATATTTTCATAAAGATAAGCGTTTCATTTCATCTTGTCAAGATTTGAAGACGAATGAAGACGAATTGATCAGGGATGATTTGTATGAGAGCATATGTAAATGAGTACTGGATTCCTGTTTTCACAGGAATGACTTTGTCTGGTTTCCGAAGTCCCACATCTGATATCTGAGGCCTGTACCTGAATTGCAGGAAGTGCGAAACAGCATCAATAACTCAATAGACAGCAGGGCCAAAAAGTGATAAAAAATGGATTAAGAAAACCAGGTCTAAACAAATAGGAAATTCGTCTACTAACTCTTACCGCTATGAACAAATCTATTCTTCACGGTTTGGCCCTCAGCCTTTGTCTCTTCCTCATTTTGGGCGCTGCGTATGTAATTTCTTGGGTTCTTGCACTAGATCCAGATCTCTCTCTTCCTGAGAGAATTGTTATGCATAGCTCCGTATTATTTATCTATCCGTTTGGTTACCTTTTGAGGTGGATGGGGGAAATTGGATTATTCATCGGGTCTCTTCTTAATTGCTTTGCTTGGGGCTATGGGATTATATACATATTTAATACATTCAAAAAACATCGTCTAACCCTTATAAGGCCTCCGGATGTGGATAGGAAAAAGTAATCGAGAACAAAAAATATCTTTTTTTCGTTTGACCCGACAGCGGGTCTTTTGGTCTGTTGCCAGGTCTTCCACCTTGGTTTCTGCATAGGGCAAGAAAAGATCCTGCAACAAACACTTTAGCGAATGGCTTATGGCCGTCGCTGAACTCAATCTTAGGTTACCAATCCATATGGTAGGATTTGGGTAAATCGGTTATGTGTGCTGTGCTCTCAATGAATAGTTGTCAAGTAGGAGCTTTTCGTTGACAGGGTTGAACCATGGTTTCCAATAAGGACCATAATCGCAAAGTAGTTGGTATTGACCTTGCGGGTAGTCCGAAGCGTAACACGGGCATTTGCACGCTGAAAAAGAATCGCATCACTTTTTGCACGATACTCCATACAGATCGGGAGATTATCAGTTACATAGAAAAAGAGAATCCGGCTTTGATTGCTATAGATGCGCCACTCAACCTGCCGCCCGGACGCAAATCAATAGAAGACAAAAATGGCGAACATTTTCGTCCCTGCGACCGCGAATTGCTGAGACGCGGCATCCGTTTTTTCCCCATTACGCTTGGTCCGATGAGATTACTTACAAAGCGAGGTATCCGGCTAAAAAGAGCTCTTAAAGCACGCGGCTATGCAGTAATTGAGGTTTACCCAGGTGCTGCGCAAGATATATGGCATACGGGGCGCAAGCAAGACGGGTTGTCGAAATTGCGCAAAGGACTTGAAAAACTCGGCGTCAAAGGGCTAAATAATAAGATGAACGGGGATGAACTTGATGCGGTTACGGCTGCCCTCGTTGGGCAGTTGTTTTTGCGCGGGAAGGCAGAAGTTCTCGGTAATCTCAAGCGTGGCGCCATCATCATTCCCTACACCAAAAAGATGGTTTGACCCTCGCTGCGCCGGAGTCCCTCGAAACGCCCTGGCTGCCGACTGATTCCGTCAGTCCCAAGGAAGGGCGATTATGATCAAGCGAATTTCCTCGGGTTTGCTGTGCATGAAGAATATGAAGCGGATCGCTGTCATCAGTATCTTCGCATTGGCTTTGGTCAATACCGCTTGTGGAGCTGAAACGTCTGCAACCATTCGTCCGGCACATTGGGCCAAACCGGTTCAGATAAAAGGCGCTCCCAACCTTCACAAAGTCTCCGATACGCTCTATCGAAGCGCACAACCGTCTACAGAGGGCATGAGAAACCTCAAAGCCATGGGAATTGAAACCGTTGTCGATCTGCGCTCATTCCATTCAGACCGTGACGAGATCGGAGACACCGGATTGGCCTATGAACAAATTTACGTGAAGGCATGGCATCCAGAGGAAGAGGATGCCGTAAGGTTTCTGCAGATCGTCACGAATCCGAAACATAGTCCGGTTATTGTCCATTGCCAGCATGGTGCAGATCGCACCGGAACCATGTGCGTGCTCTATCGTGTCGCGGTGCAAGGCTGGAGCAAGGAAGAAGCACTGAAAGAGATGACGGACGGAGGATTCGGGTTTCACGGAATATGGGAAAATCTCATCCAGTGGATCAACGGGCTGGATATCGATAGAATCAAGAGAAAAGCAGAAATCAGGTAAGGCACAGAATCGCAGGCTGGTTCCTATCCTTCCAATATCTTCTTTAACTCTTCTTCATTCCTCACGGGTGGTAAGCAAGTAAATCCTTTACAGACGAAAGTGGTAGGAACCTCTGGGATCCCTTTCTCGGTGAGAAATGGAAACCATTTCTCTTTGATCGGTTCCTGAGGATCTCTTAGGTTCAGGATTTTGTTGGGGAGGTAGGCCAGGTAGATTTCTTTGAGCATGGATTGTGTCTTAAGATCGCTCTTTGAGCCGATGATCCCGATCTCCTCAGGATTCAAAAAGAAGCAGAGGCCGGATAGCATTTGGGCAAATCCGGAAGGATGCTGGTCAAGAAAGTTATAAAAAAGGTGGAGGATCTGTTCGGCTTTCTGCTTTAGAGATTCTTCTCCGGTAAGATGACCAAGCTTGATCAAATTAAATACAGCCACGGAATTCGCTGAAGGGATGGCATTGTCATAAGGGTTTTTCGATCGAGCGATCAGAGATTCGTTCTCCTTTCCCGTGAAGAAGAAGCCCCCATTTTTCTCATCCCAGAATTGGTCAATCATTCTCCGGTTGAGGTCTTCGGCCTCTTTCAACCACTCCGTCTCGAAGGTGGCTTCATAAAGATCGATCAGGGCCTGAGTAAAAAAGGCATAGTCCTCTGAATACCCCTTCACCTGGGATTTTCCCCTACTAAACACCCTTACCACGTGGCCATCCTTCCTCATCTCCCAAATGAAGCGGGCTGCCTCCACAGCACCCTTTAGATATTTTTCGTTCCCGGTAACTCTAAACCCATCAACAAAACTGGAGATCATCAAACCGTTCCACGAGGTGAGAATTTTTTCGTCCCTACCGGGTCTCGCTCTTCTTTCCCTTTCAGCATAGAGTTTCTGCCGTCCCTCTATCAACACCTTTTCTAATTCTGCAACAGGCATTCCATATAATTCAGAAACTTTTTCTAAGGTGGAAGCAATGTTGAGGACGCTTCTCCCTCCCTCAAAATTCCCCTCGGTGGCCACCCCATAATAAGCGCAAAAAGGGGTCCCTTTCTCTTTGCCCAATACTCCTTTAATCTCGTCTCTCGTCCAGACATAAAACTTCCCTTCCTCACCTTCGCTATCCGCATCCTGAGTGGAGTAGAATCCTCCGTTCGGGCTTTTCATCTCACGAAGGACATAGTTGAGAATTTCTTCGCCCACGCGGCGATACCTCTCCTTTTTAGTCGCCTGATAGGCCTCAAAATAAGTTCTGGCAAGCAGAGCGTTGTCATAGAGCATCTTTTCAAAATGGGGGATGAGCCAACGTTCATCGACAGAATAACGGTGGAACCCACCTCCCAAATGGTCGTAGATCCCGCCATTGGCCATCTTCTCCAAACTCTTTTCCACCATCTCCAATGCTTTTTTGGATCCTGTACTCTTCCAATACCGGAGGAGAAAGGTGAGGGCCATGCTGCTCGGGAATTTCGGGGCATTCCCGAATCCTCCATAAATCGGATCGAATTGACTCTCAAGAGCATTAAAAGCCTTTGACAGAACTTTATCGCTCACCGATTCCTGAGAAGGAATTACTTCAACGATCTGACGGAGAGCCTGTTTCAACTGAGCTTCCATCTTCTCCACTTCCTCTCGATGAGAGCGATAATAATCAGAGACAACAACCAGAACTTTTGAAAAACCCGGCATCCTCCCTCGATCTTCGGGAGGGAAATAGGTTCCCGCATGAAAGGGGATGAGGTCAGGAGTTAAAAAGACGGTCATTGGCCATCCGCCGGACCCCGTCATCACCTGAACGGCATTCATATAAAGTTCGTCAAGATCCGGCCGTTCTTCCCGGTCGACCTTTATATTAATGAAGCGCAGGTTCATGATTCCTGCAATCTCCTCATTTTCGAAGGATTCCTTTTCCATCACGTGGCACCAATGGCAAGAAGAGTAGCCGATGCTGAGGAGAATGGGTCTATCTTCCTTCTTGGCCCGGCTCAGAGCCTCTTCTCCCCACGGATACCAATCCACCGGATTATGGGCATGTTGTAAGAGATAAGGGCTGGTCTCATGAATCAGCCGGTTTGTAAATTTGTGTTCCATTTTTAGCCCCTCAGGCGTATTTATAACCATTGGGATGGAGAATAACAAGGAAAATCAACTTGACTTTTACGGAAGGATGAGTAGCATTATTACCCAAGATAAAGGGTCTCGGAAATGGAAAAGAACCTCAAATAATTCGTTTAGGCTTGTGGTCTGATGAAAAGAGAGCTTACATTTGAATTAGGTTTGTATGCTTTATGTATCGTATTGGCGGGATGGCTTTGGCCTAAACCAGTTACATTAACAATTTGTTATGCTGCAATCAGCATCGTCGCGCTTATTAAATGGCATAGGAAAAGTGATCTACTTTTCTACTTTGTAACCTTTGTCCTCGGCCCAATGGGAGAATCAGTAGCCATCTATCTTGGAGCCTGGAAGTATTCGAACCCCCTTTATTTGATTCCATTATGGTTACCTTTCTTATGGGGTATTTGCGCCCTGGTCATGAAAAACATTTCCGAGACACTGCTAACAAGGAAGATCAAACAGTAATCTCACGGCTGACTCTCGGGCAAAATAAACATACAGAGGTCGGAGCTATCTTTTCCGATTCCCATACCCCCTGACTCTTTTAAACCCCTACAATCTATCCATTGCACTGAACCAGAAAGACCGGTTTCGGCGTATGGGGCAGGACTTTTTCGGCTACGCATCCCCGAAAAAAATGCCTGACGCCTCTATGGGGACGGGTAGCCATGGCGACTAAGTCAATTTCTTTCTGGGCCGCATGATCCAGTATCTCCTCAACCTCATCCCCGTAACGAACATGGGCATTTACGTCAAACCCCTTGGCTTTGAGACGTTCCTCCACGCCATGAAGATATTCCTCTGCCTTGCGGACAACCTCCACCTGGGCTTCTGTTTGATCCACGCCCGGGAAAGTATGTGCTAACGCAACTCGCAATAGACAAATACCTTCTTTTTTACGTTCCGCCAGCTCCTCGACCTTCGGGAGAACATTTTCCGCACACTCCGATCCGTCGAGGGGCACTAGAATTCTTTCGCCTTTTTCCATAAGACTCCTCCTTTTCCCCTCTCCGATATAAAGTTAATAATTCTTACTCTATCTGTCAAACAAACTTGGGCCTCTTATTCGATTCGAGGACCTTCTTTCTGATGCGCACGGAGTGTGGGGTCACCTCGACCAGCTCATCTTCTTTGATGAACTCGATAGCCTGCTCAAGGCTGAGAATCTTGGGCGGAATGAGCTGCAAGGCTTCATCCGACCCTGCTGCCCTCATATTGGTGAGTTTCTTCTCCTTTGTTGCATTGACATTCAGATCGTTCTCTCTTGAATTCTCGCCTATTACCATTCCTTCGTAGACAGGCGTGTTCTCCTTTACAAAGAGTGTCCCTCGGGGCTGGAGGTGATACAGTGCATACCCAGTGGTCTTCCCGGGCCGGTCTGCAATCAGAGTTCCGGTAGAGCGTTTGGTTATGGGGCCATGCCACGGTTCATAACCGTCGAAGATGTGGTTGAAAAGCCCTGTCCCTCTTGTATCCGTCAAGAACTGCGAACGGAAACCAATCAGCCCTCTGGATGGAATCCTGAATTCGAGGCGAACCCTGCCATGGCCGTTGTTGTTCATTTTCTCCATCCTGCCTTTCCGGATCCCTATCTGCTGCGTCACAACTCCAATGAATTCCTCCGGGACATCGATGACCAGGTGCTCCATCGGCTCGTGAAGAATGCCGTCCACATTTCTTGTAATGCTCTCCGGCATAGACACAGAAAGCTCATAGCCTTCCCTCCTGATCATCTCAATGAGGATTGCAAGCTGCAGTTCTCCTCTTCCCATCACCTTGAAAGAATCGGTGGAATCGAAGTCGACCTTGATCGACACATTGTACAGGAGCTCCTTTTCAAGCCGTTCCCTCAGATTCCTCGATGTGACATACCTTCCTTCCTGGCCCCCGAAGGGGGATGTGTTCACGGAAAAAACCATCGAGATGGTTGGCTCATCCACCGCAATTCTCGGAAGAGGCTCCGTATTTTCAATATCGGAGATGGTGTCACCGATATTAATCCCTTCAATGCCGGCCAGGGCGACAATATCCCCCGCCCGGGCTTCTTTGATGTCCACTCTTTCGAGTCCCTTAAACCCGCAGAGAGAGGTAACCTTCGTCTTTATCGGTTCCCCTTTGCCGTCGATCCTCGATACCCAATCCCCAACTTTGACCGAGCCTGAGAAAATCCTCCCTATGGCGAGCCTGCCTACATAATCGTTATAGTCGATGTTGGTGACCAGAAGCTTCAGTGGTCCCCCCTCATCCCCTTCCGGTGGTGGAACGGCACGTAGGATAAGCTCAAACAGGCACTGAAGGTCTTTCGTATTCTCGTCAGGCCGTAGTTTCGCAATCCCGAGCTTTGCGTTGGTGTAGACAATTGGAAATTCGAGCTGATTCTCTGTGGCATCAAGGTCAATAAACAGATCGTAGACCTCATTCAACACCTCTCGGATCCTCGCATCAGCCCGGTCTATTTTGTTAATCACGAGAATGGGAGGCAGATTGAACTCGAGGGCCTTCTTCAGAACGAATCTTGTCTGGGGCAAAGGGCCCTCCGAGGCATCGACGAGAAGCAGCACGCCATCCACCATCTTGAGCGTCCTTTCCACCTCCCCGCCGAAGTCGGCATGGCCTGGCGTATCGACAATATTGATCTTGACCCCTTTGTATTCGATCGCTGTATTCTTTGCCATGATCGTAATGCCCCGCTCCCGCTCCAAGTCGATATTGTCCATCACCCTTTCCTGGACCATTTCGTTCAAACGGAAAATGCCCGACTGCTTCAGCAAGCCATCGACAATCGTGGTCTTTCCATGATCAACGTGGGCAATCAGAGCAATGTTTCGCAAATCTTCGCGTTTCATAAATCGACCTTGGTGCTGCACTGAATCGGCAATGCGGTATGCTTCCAAGCCATTACCAAGCGGGTTTGTTGAGGATTCATGGATTCAAGGGGTCAAGGGTCCGAGTAACCCCTCTTTCTTTATAATGCTTGAACCCTCCAATCCTCGGCCTCTGGAACCCTTTCCGTTGGATGCTCTGGAGGTCAGGGACATTGCCGTGCCATACGGGATCAATACGATTTACCTTAAACAGAGATTTCAAGTCTCCCAATTCCTGCCTTGTCACAAAAGTCATGGCAATGCCTGCCCGTCCCATCCTCCCGGTCCTCCCTGTCCTGTGCGTGTAGGATTCCTGCCGATAGGGATAGTCATAATTAATCACGTGGCTGACACAGCTGAAGTCGAGCCCGCGACCGGCCACATCGGTGGCCACCATGAAGGTAATCTCATTCCGGCGAAAACGCTCGAAGATTGACGTTCGCCTCGATTGTTCCAGGCCGCCATGGATATATTCTATCGATTCGAATTTTCCTTCCAGTTCTTTTATCAGTTTCTCACCGTGATGCCTTGAGTTGCAAAAGATGATGGCCTGGGAGATCTTCTCTCTTCTTAGGTATTCGATCAAAGCCTTGAGACGATCGTGTGACCCCGTAAACTGAAAATGGTGAGCAAGACTCTGAGGAGCCACCCGTTCCTTGTTCAATTCCACTCTGACGGGTTCTACCAGGTAGGTCCTGATCAGTCGATCGATCTCTTCGGGCATCGTCGCCGCAAAAAACAGTGTCTGGTGTTCATGAATAAGACAGGACATGATAAAGTCAATGTCTTCGATAAACCCCATTTTCAGCATCTCGTCCGCCTCATCCAGAACCAGCGTGCGAACAGAAGAGAGGTCAATCGACGTGGTATGGTACAGAAAATCAATCAATCGCCCGGGTGTCGCAACGAGGACATGGACCCTGTCTTTTAATTTTCCTTCTTGAATCTCCATTGGGAATCCGCCAAAGATGGCAAAAGGAACAACATCTGTAAATCTCGAAATTTTGCTAATTTCCTCCACATATTGAAGTGCCAGTTCACGCGTAGGAACCAGGATGAGGGCCTGGATAGCATTGAGCGAAGGATCGATCCTCTGAACCAGTGGGATACCGCAGGCGGCTGTTTTCCCTGAGCCCGTCTCTGCCCGGGCCAACAAATCCCTCCCGTTCAGGATAGGAAAGAAGGTCTTTTCCTGGATAGGTGTCAAATCCTCGTACCCCATGCCGGTCAGGGCCTCCAGGATCTCCGGCTTCAAATCCAACTCTGAAAACTTCATCGCCAATCCTCAAATGACCGAGTCGATATTCAACAGGGCCGTCCTTTTCCTTTTTTCCTCAAACCAACAATTTCCACGATTTCCTGCGACTTGCGGGTGAGCAATGGCTAAATCATGCAGAAATAAGTTGGAGGAATCCGTAGGGTTAACAAAAAACCCTTAAAGGAACTGTCGAGCTCTCTTTACGGGTTCTCTTCTTGCTGCCTCCCAAAGCTCTATTCTCAACATAGACATTATATACTACTTCTTGTCTAAAAGCAATAAAGCCGGGTGTATCGCTGTCTCGGAAGGATGAGCGAAGCCACGATCTTAAAGAATCTTAATCCGGCTTTAATCCTCCTCTAATGTTTTTATCGTATATTGTTCTACAAAGAACCAGTGCGTCAAAAGTCCCTTGTTTCACCCCCCCCATTGATGCACTGGCGGGGATCAGTTATCGCCCTCCTCTAACTGATCCCTTTTTTTTATTCAGAGACAATTGGAAAATGGCTTACAGGATCTATGTGTATGAGCAGGCACTCATAGAAGGGGTTGAGTCAATGCTTGGCGGCTACATAACATATCTAACCCGATAATCACCGATTACGAATCAGTTGCCTTAGGACGGGGGTCGACGCAGGCGTATCCATAATTCCAAATGGCTATTCAATCTAGCCTGCACTTATCAAACAGGAAAACCGCGGTGTTTTTCCTTCCCGGTCCTCTACCTTGTCATAAAGTATTTCCAGACATTCTTTATTCCCAAGCCACACTTTATTGGGCATGTTCTCGGCCTCCAGTAGAATTATCTGCTCATTAATCTTCTTCACCTTATAGAATTCCCCGGTTGTTTTACTCTTCAATATATCTCCCATGACAGGTTTCATTGGTTATTGCCTCCTCAAATTTCTTTCCGTTTCCTTCTACACCGCTTGAAACACGAACTAAAAACCGGATTACCTATTAAGAAAGCCACGGTAATCCGGTTCATTTATCCTTCGGCAACCCGGCTATCCCATTGGGACCCGTAGCTTTCCGTCCCACGATTGCTCTCGGTTTGGCTTATCGATAGTCTCTTTTCAACGAAGTTGTGATAACTTTAATGGAGCAATTTGCGTGCCAATAGACTTTTCTTACCATAACCCATTGATTATTATAATTATTATTAACAGATCAAAGCTTGACTAAAATAAGAGAAGGGACACTTCTTGTTAGAGGGAGACAAGAATAGCGGAGACGACTTAAGGGGTATTGGCGCTCGGCAGGTCTACCGGCAAGGGTTTGCTCTCGGTTGACTGTGATTGCTTAGGGTCTTTGCGACCGAGGTCTTTGGCCGAGGGCAGAGTGGATGCATCCCAGCCGCCGCCCAGGGCTTTGACAAGAAGTACGCTGGCGGTCATCCGACGACCGAGGATGCCAAGTGCATTTGTTTCGATGTTCAGCGCTGCAGCCTGGGCCACTATGACAGTGAGGTAATTAGCCGTCCCCGCTTTATATTGGTTGATGGCTACCGCCAACGCTTGCCGGGCTGCGCTCACTGCCTCTTCCTGCACCTCAGCCTCCTCCTCCAGGATGCGTAGCGCGGCCAGGTTGTCTTCTACCTCCTGAAATCCGGTGAGCACGGTCTGACGATAAGATGCGATTGTCCCCTCATAGGCCGCCCGCGCCGCAGCGGTCTGAGCCCGCCTCAAGCCCCCGTCAAACACGGTCTCCGAGATCCCAGGCCCAACCGACCAGAAGCGGCTTGGCCATGTAAGCCACTTGGACAGACTCGTGCTTTCAAAGCCGCCCGATGCACTCAGCGTGACGGTTGGATAATAGGCGGCCACGGCCACTCCAATCTGGGCATTCGCCGCCGCAACGCGCCGCTCGGCGCCAGCGATATCTGGCCTGCGTTCGAGAAGCTCTGACGGCACGCCGACAGGCACGGCAAGGGGAACCGTAGTCAGCGGCTCAACAGGAATAGAAAACAGAGATGAGGGTTTCCCAATGAGAGAGGCGATAGCGTGCTCCAGCTGCGCACGCTGTACGCCAACATCGATTGCCTGAGCCTGGGTGACCTTGAGCTGGGTTTCGGCCAGGAGCACATCTCCTTTGGAGGCCACGCCTGCCGCATACCGGTTCTTTGTCAGTTCGAGGGACTTTTGGAAGGCGATGACCGTTGCGTCCAGAAGCTGCTTCTGCCCATCGAGGACACGCAGTTGAAAATAGTCCTGTGCCAGTTCGGCCTGAACCAACAAGCGGGTCGATTCGAGGTCTGCCGCGGTCGCTTGGGCGCTTGCCTTGCTGCCCTCTACGGTGCGGCGGACCCGGCCCCAAAGGTCCGGTTCCCACGAGGCGTCTGCGAGCAGCAAGTAGTTAGAGGTGGCCGTGGAAGAGACTCCGGTCGTCCCCGTCCTGCTTGAGCGCGTAGGAGACGCCCCGACCGTGACCGTCGGAAAGTAGCTCGCTCGAGCAGCCTGAACCAGCGCTCGGGCCTGCTGAAACTGTGCCTCTGCCACCATCACGCTCTGATTCGAGATGCTGACCTGCTCTTCGAGCGCATTGAGCTGAGGATCATTGAAGATCTCCCACCATGCTCCGCGGGTGAGATGGTCCTTGGGCTGCGCCACCTTCCAACTCTCCATCTCCTTGTAAGCCCCGGGTATCTCGGCTGTGGGCCTGACGTAATCCGGGCCAACTGTACAGCCGGCTAAGATCATAAACACCCCTACCAGTCCGGCATGAAAAAGCTGGCAAGGCCCTTTCCACGTACGAAATGCTCTTAAGTGAGTCATCAATCTTCCTCTTCGAATTCCTCGCCCTTGGGTGTCCCGGGTTTGTTCAATAGATATGTCCCACCAATCCATCATTGCAGTCAGTTCAATACTCTCGGATCATAGGTGTCGTTTTGTGCGCTCCCCTCTTGCCTTTAAGCCAAAGCCTGAAGCGATCAAGGTAAAGGTACATGACCGGCGTGGTGTAGAGGGTGAGCATCTGGCTGATGATGAGTCCCCCGACGATCGAGATGCCGAGGGGCTGGCGAAACTCCGAACCCACCCCCCTGCCGAGTGCCAGTGGAAGCGCCCCCAACAGTGCCGCCATCGTCGTCATCATGATCGGCCGAAATCGTAAAAGGCTGGCCTGGTAGATCGCATCAACAGGGCTCCTGCCTTCCTTGCGTTCAGCCTCCAGTGCAAAATCCACCATCATGATACCATTCTTCTTCACGATACCGATCAAAAGGATGATGCCAATCATCGCAATGACGGTAAGCTCCTTGCCGAAGATTAAGAGAGCGAGCACCGCCCCCACACCGGCCGAGGGGAGAGTGGACAGGATGGTGATCGGATGGATGTAGCTCTCATAAAGCACCCCAAGCACGATGTAGACCGCCACGAGCGCTGCCAGGATTAAGAGCGGTTCGCTGGCCAGCGAAGCCTGAAAGGCCTGAGCCGTTCCCCGAAAGCTGCCCCGGATACTTTCAGGAAATCGGATGCGCTGCTTTTCTGCATCGACCACTTTTACCGCATCCCCGAGAGATACCCCCGAAGCCAAATTGAAGGAGACCGTCACCGACGGAAACTGGCTCTGATGGTTCACTGCGAGTGATGTCGAGGTTCGTTCAAAACGTGCAAAGGCGCTAAGCGGTACCATGGCCCCGGTAGGTCCGTTCACATAAATGTCCCGTAGCGTTTCAGGCCGTTGCCAGAAGCTCGGTTCGACCTCCATCACCACATGGTACTGGTTCAAGAGCGTGTAGGTGATCGATACCTGCCGCTGGCCGAAAGCGTCATACAAGGTGTCATCGATCAGTTGCGGCGTGATCCCCAACCGCGAAGCAGTGTTGCGGTCTATTCTCACCGAGGTTTGGAGTCCTTTATTCTGCTGATCGCTGACCACATCGACGAGCTGGGGCATGATACGCATTCTTTGGAGCATATGCGGAGCCCATGTGTTGAGCTCATCCAGGTTCTCTCCCTGGAGTGTATATTGATATAAAGCGGGGCCTATCCTTCCCCCGATCCGCAAATCCTGCACCGACTGAAAATATGTTGGGGCCCCCGGCACCTGGGCAAGACTTTTCCGTAGCCGGTCAATCACCTGTTTTGCGGTGGCCTTCCGCTCGTTAAATGGTTTTAGCGCAATAAACATTCGTGCTGTGTTTGTACCTGTGCCCCCACCGGTGAAAGCCGACACAGAGTCCACGTCGGGATCGGTCCTGATAATGTCGACTACCTCCGTTAGCTTATTCTTCATGGCCTGAAACGAGATATCCTGCTCCGCCTGAATCGTACCACTAATGCGGCCCGTGTCTTGCTCCGGGAAGAAGCCCTTCGGAATGACGAAGAAAAGGCCGATACTCACCCCGATGGTAACCAATAACAGCCCGAGCATAAATCGGGAGTGACGCAGTGCCCAGCGGAGAGTCACATCGTAGAGGTGACGCATTCCGTTGAAAATCCGCTCACTCATTCTGTAGAGGGCTCCATGCGCTCTCTCACTCCTTAGAAGCTTGGCACACATCATCGGGGTTGTCGTCAAGGATGCAGCGAGCGAGATGGCCACTGCTGCAGAGAGAGTCACGGCAAACTCGCGAAACAAACGGCCTACCATCCCGCCCATTAAGAGGATAGGAATAAAGACTGCAACCAACGAGGCGCTCATTGACAGGACGGTGAAGGTGATCTCCCTCGCTCCCATGAGCGCTGCCTCTCGAGGAGGGACCCCTTTTTCTATATGTCGGGTGATATTCTCAAGGACGACAATGGCATCGTCAACAACAAACCCTGTTGCAATGGTGAGCGCCATCAGGGATAGGTTATTCAGGCTGTAGCCAAAGAGGTACATCACACCGAATGTGCCAACCAGAGAAACCCCGACCGCCACGCCGGGTATAACGGTGGAGCGGGCGTTCCTCAAAAAGCCGAAGACCACCAGAATCACGAGGCATGCTGAGATGACGAGGGTCAGCTCGACGTCACGCAGGGAGCCGCGAATCGGCGGCGTCCGGTCCAAGGTAATAGAAAGTTTAACACCCCCGGGCATCGCTGCCTCCAACTGTGGGAGCAAAGTGCGGACCCTGTCAACCGTTTCGATGATATTTGCCCCTGGCTCACGAAAGATGATCACCATCACGGCCGGCTTCCCGTTGACCAGCCCTGCGACCCGAAGGTCTTCTACAGAATTCTCTACATTGGCGACATCCGGAAGCCGCACCGGAGCCCCGGCCCTGTAGGCCACGATCAGAGGTTGGTACTGTTCGGCAACGCGGAGCTGATCGTTGGTCTCGATCTCCAAGGTTCTTATCTCGTCCGCCAACTGCCCCTTCGGACGGTTTATGTTGGTGCTGCTCAGAACCCCGCGCACGTCCTCGAGGCTGATCCCGTATTTGTTCAAGGCCGTGGGGTTCAGGTCCACGCGGACCGCGGGGAGGGAACTGCCGCCAACGAACACCTGGCCGACACCCTCTACCTGGGATAGTTTTTGTTGAAGGATGGTCGAGGCTGCATCGTACATCTGCGCCGTTCCTACTGTGTCGGATGTGAGGGCGATGATGAGAACGGGTGCCTCTGCTGGGTTGACTTTGCGGTAGGTCGGGTTGCTCGGAAGAGTCGGCGGCAAGTAGCCTCTTGCCGCATTGATCGCCGCCTGGATGTCACGCGCAGCTCCGTCGATGTTGCGATCCAAGTCAAATTGCAGAACGATGCTTGTTGAGCCGCGGGAACTGGTTGACGTCATTTCAGTCACGCCCGCGATCAGTCCGAACTGGCGCTCCAGGGGCGCCGCGACCGATGTGGCCATGGTCTCGGGGTCCGCTCCGGGCAGACTCGCCGATACCTGGATGGTCGGGTAGTCTACGCGAGGAAGGGGCGACACAGGCAGCAAACGAAAGGAAATCGCCCCTGCGAGCCCCAATGCGATCGTCAGTAGCGTCGTCGCAACAGGCCTGTTGATGAAGGTTGCTGAGATATTCATGGCAAGCTTGCGCCGTTTTCGGCGCCATCCGTTTTTGCGGAACAACCACCCCGAATTCGCCGCGCCAGCCGGTCGAACGCAAGATAGATGACCGGCGTCGTGTAGAGCGTGAGCACCTGGCTGATAATGAGGCCGCCGACGATGGAGATGCCGAGCGGACGGCGAAGCTCAGAACCCACTCCGCCGCCCAGCGCCAGTGGAAGTGCCCCCAGCAGCGCCGCCATCGTCGTCATCATGATCGGCCGAAATCGCAAGAGACTGGCCTGGTAAATCGCCTCAACAGGGCCTTTGCCCTCCTTGCGCTCAGCATCCAGCGCAAAATCAACCATCATGATGCCGTTCTTCTTCACGATGCCGATCAAAAGAATGATGCCGATCACAGCAATGACGCTAAGCTCCGTACGAAAGAGCAAAAGGGCGAGCACCGCTCCAACACCCGCCGAGGGAAGCGTGGACAGAATGGTGATCGGATGGATATAGCTCTCATAGAGCACCCCGAGCACAATGTAGACCGTCACGAGGGCTGCCAGGATCAAAAGGGGCTCGTTTTTCAGTGAGGCCTGGAAGGCTTGGGCCGTGCCCTGGAAGCTACCCTGGATACTTGGGGGAAGGCCCATCTGCTGCGTAGCCGATTCGACCGCCTTGACTGCCTCTCCGAGTGATACTCCGGGGGCGACGTTGAAGGAGACTGTCACTGCCGGAAACTGGCCTTGGCGGCTGATGAGGAGCGGTCCTGTTGTCTCCGAAACCTTGACGATCCCGGTCAGCGGCACTTGTCCGCCACCTGTACCTCGAAGATAGATAGCCTGTAATGAATCGGGGCCTTGTTGAAAGTCAGGTCTGACAGCCAGGACGACGCGGTATTGATTCAACTGTGTGAACATCGTGGAAACCTGCCGCTGGCCGAAGGCGTCATAGAGTGTGTCATCGATAAGCTGAGGTGTGATCCCAAGCCGGGAGGCAGTGCTCCGGTCCATGGCTACTGACACCCTCAGTCCTTTGTTCTGCTGGTCGCTGCTCACATCACGGAGCTCAGGCCGCGTACGCAGCGTCTCGATCAGTCTGGGGGCAAAGCTGTTCAGCTCATCGATATCTGGATCCTCCAGCGCATAGTTGTACTGGGTCCGGCTGACGCGAGTATCAACGCTCAGGTCCTGCACCGGCTGCATGTATAGCGTGATCCCTTCGACCTTTGCCAGTCCCCGCTGAAGTCGCGGGATGATCTCACTCGCACTCACTTTTCGTTCCTCAAGCGGTTTCAGGTTAATGAGGATGCGACCGCTATTAAGCGTAGTGTTGGTTCCATCTATCCCGATGAAGGAAGAGAGGCTTTCGACTGCCGGGTCTTGAAGAATTACACGAGCGAGCGCCTGCTGCTGCTTCGCCATCGCCGGGAACGAGATCGATTGAGGCGCTTCTGAAATACCGAGAATGACGCCGGTATCCTGGATGGGAAAAAATCCTTTTGGCACGATGATGTATAACAACACCGTGAGGACCAGGGTCGCTACAGCAACCAGGAGTGTGAGCTTCTGATGTCTCAGCACCCATTGAAGTGTCTTCCCGTAAGATTGGATGACTCTGTCGAAGACTCGCTGGGAGGCACGAAATACCCTTCCCTGTTTCTCCTCAGGCGTATGCTTCAGAATCCTCGCACACATCATCGGCGTCAGAGTGAGCGATACGACCCCCGAGATGAGGATGGTCACACCGAGAGTGACAGCGAACTCTCGGAACAGCCGTCCCACGACCTCACGCATAAAGAGGAGAGGAATGAGCACGGCGATAAGCGAAACGGTCAGGGATAAGATGGTAAAACCTATCTGTTTAGAGCCTTTAAGCGCGGCCTCAAGCGGGGGATCTCCCTGCTCGACGTATCTGGCGATGTTCTCGATCATGACGATGGCATCGTCCACGACGAAGCCTGTTGAGATGGTAAGGGCCATCAGCGAAAGGTTGTTAAGGCTGAATCCTAACAGGTACATCACGCCGAAAGTGCCCACCAGGGACAAAGGCACGGCCACGCTGGGGATGACCGTTGCAGCCATGCTGCGAAGAAACAGAAACATGACCAGCACCACCAGGCCGACAGCCAGCATCAGCTCGAATTGCACGTCTCTGACTGAGGCGCGGATGGTTGTGGTGCGGTCGGTCAACACCGAAACCTTAACGGAGGGAGGCAAAGAGCTTTGGAGCTGTGGTAAAAGCCTCTTGATTCTGTCCACGACCGCGATGACGTTTGCGCCTGGTTGTCGCTGGATGTTGACAATCACCGCAGGAGTATCGTTCATCCAGGCCGCCTGTTTCACGTTCTCAACATCGTCGATCGCCTCGGCGACATCGGACAGCAGCACCGGCGCACTGTTACGATAGGCGACGATCAGTGGCCGATACTCGCTGCTCGAAAAGAGCTGATCGTTCGCACCGATGTTGAAAGACTGTCGTGGGCCATCGAAGCTACCCTTAGCTTGATTGACATTTGCAGCCAAGATGACACCTCTCAGATCTTCGAGGGTCAGCCCATAAGCGGCCAATGTGGTCGGATTGGCGTGAATCCTCACGGCCGGTCTCTGACCGCCGCTGATGCTGACGAGCCCCACGCCCGGAAGCTGCGAGATCTTTTGCCCAAACCGGGTGTCCGCCAGATCTTCCACCTGGAAAAGTGGTAGCGTGTCCGAAGTCAACGCCAGGGTCAGGATCGGCGCGTCAGCTGGGTTTACCTTGCTGTAAACGGGCGGGCTTGGAAGATCTCTCGGCAGAAACGTAAAGGCCGCATTGATGGCCGCTTGCACCTGCTGTTCGGCGACGTCGAGGCTAAGGTCCAAAGTGAATTGCAGCGCGATGATCGAGCTGCCGCTGGAGCTATTCGAAGTCATCTGTGTTAGACCTGGCATCTGACCGAACTGGCGCTCCAGCGGAGCCGTCACGGATGAAGCCATGACTTCGGGACTCGCACCCGGAAAGAAAGTGCGAACTTGGATGGTGGGGTAATCCACCGTCGGCAAAGCAGATACCGCTAACTCGCGGTATGCTACGAAGCCGGCCAGAATGATAGCCACCATCAGCAGGGTCGTTGCGACCGGCCGCAGGATGAAGATACGGGAAATATTCATTAGTAGCCTTTTTGCTGGGTACCGACGTTCTGCGTCGTGCCGCCGCTTTGAGGTCTTAAATCCACCCGGGTTCCTTCCCTCAGCCTGTCTGCGCCATCGATCACAACGAGCTCACCGGGTGAGAGTCCCGACTTGATCGACACTTCGCCTCCCTGAATTTCGCCGACAGCGACCATTCGCACTGTGGCTGTTCGGTCAGCCTTGACCACATAGACGAATGTGCCCTGGGGCCCTCGTTGAATGGCGGGCGCCGGGACAACCGTAGCGTCACGCCTGACGTCCACGAGCAGGCGGGCATTGACAAACTGGTTGGGGAACAGCTCATTCTTTTCGTTTGCGAAGATCGCTTTGAGGCGCACCGTCCCGGTGGCTGGATCGATCTGATTGTCGACGGTCAGAAGGGACCCTGCGGCAAGCCTTTGCCTCATCTCGCGATCATACGCCTCGACGGGCAAACGCTCACCTGTCTTAAGTCTGGCGAGAACCTGTGGCAGGCTATCCTCGGGAATGGGAAAGATAACCGTAATGGGCTGAAGCTGCGTGATCACCACCAGCCCGTTGGCATCGCTCGCATGGACGATATTGCCTGGATCAACGAGACGCAAGCCGACCCGGCCGCTGATCGGCGCGGTGATGCGACAGTAAACGAGCTGGAGCTTGGCGCTGTCGATCTGGCCCTGATCGGTCTTGATCGTACCTTCAAGCTGGCGAACCAGAGCCTCCTGGGTGTCCACCTGTTGCTTTGAGATTGAATCCTGCTCCCATAGCACTCGGAACCGCTCCAGGTCGAGTTGAGCATTCTTGAGCTGTGCCACGTCGCGGGCCATCTGCCCCTCAGCCTGGGTTAACTGCACTTCGAAGGGCCGAGGATCGATTCTGGCCAGCAGCTCTCCAAGACTCACGATTTGGCCTTCCCGGAATAAGACCTCCATAAGTTGTCCGTCCACACGAGTCCTCACGATGACGGTGTTGAGCGGAGTGACCGAACCGAGCCCGCTGATATACACATTAAAGCCGGTCTTATTCGCTTCCACCGCTACCACCGGCACCATTGGCGTGACAGGGCCTTGTCCTTTTTTGGCGGCGCGCGATTGGGCCCTTGCGAAGAAAAGGTAAGCCCCGACGCCTATCAGACAGACCACCAGCAGCACAATCCACCAGTGCCTGAGCCACCAACTCGTCCGAGTCTCCTTTGGTATATCCTTCTTGTTAGCTTCGGGCGTGAACGTCATAGCCATGGCCCCACAAAGAATTGTTCCGATGCCGTCCGGCATTCATGCACGTTCAACCGCGTGCGTTATCACCTCAAGGATGAGCTTTTTCCAACGGTTAGAGACACCCATCCAGTTCTCGGTGAGCATTATAACTCGCTAATTTTGCCTTAATCAAGCGTACCACCTAAGGGTAATAAATCTTTGCAAAAAGTCTATGGGGCGCAGCCAGTATTTTTTATATAAAAAAATAGTATTTACAAGGGGTTTCCTACTTTAATCAATAAGTATCTCTTCCTTGGCCTCTCTCAGTTTTTTCTGTAAGCCCCCACGTGGGGGGTATCCCTTGAAGAGGCTTCATCGGCCCGACCGTTTAGGGGTTCGGGCACACGGGTGATGGCCCTTACCGGAGTTCCTCCTCCTAAATGCGTCTCTGTCCCATTCCTATTAAATACGGGCCTTATGAAGGCTCGGAGAGGGATTTCTCCAGGCCGGGGGCAAAAAATGGGGGGAGGGCAAGGTATCCACTCCCCTGTGACCGCGCGCAAAAATAGATGGAAAAGGGTCATCCAGCAGCTCGGATGGATTATAGCTGTTTAGACGTAGAACTTGATTTAACTATTCAATTTGAAATGTCAGATGATGGAAGAAAATCAAAAAATCCTGGTTTTAGAGGCAAGCATTAGAGAGTGCTTCTATTTACGAACCAGACCCTTTGGAAGTTGCGCAGGCGGAAAAATCCGTTTGGCCAGAATCCAGAGTAGCAGAATGGGTAAGGAACCCCTGCATGAAATAATTCCAGGTTGGATGATAGTAAGCAATAATCGGCGGACCTTGATCGTAGTAGTGATTGTTGACCACCTCAGGACTTGGACATTCGCTGTTATCTCTTGGCAGCGGCTCACCGCGGAAGGTTCATCTCCAGCACACTCGCTTTTGGTATCTGCTCAAACGTGTAACCCTTGTCGGGCGGCAAGATTCAGCAATGCCATGATCGCCTCATTCTTCCTCATTACTAATTTCCCGGAATCCACTGCTCCTCCGACGGCATTTTGCAGCTCTCCGATAACGCCCGGCGTCACAGGATAATCGGCAATCCACCCGTTTTTGGGTGCGATTCCAACCAGAGCCAACATACTCTCGGCTTCTGCATCACTCTTGGCCCGGCCTATCTTTAGCACCTCAGCCAGTTTGATCGCAAACTCGCCTTCACGAACCAGGGGCTGCGCCACTGGGGATAGTTGCGTTGCCGCCTTCTCTGACTGTATATCAACCGTTGCTTTTCCAGTAGGAGCTTGCAAGGGGATTGAGGATCCCATTTTTTGGATATTCACTTCTTCAACCTTGTTGCGATATTCAGGAGGGACTTTGCTATAGTCGTCCGTAAAGTTCACCACACCCTTTTCATCTACCCATCTGTAAATGGCAGCCGATGCGCAGGAAGCGGAAATAAATAAAAATAGTAAGACAAAAATAAATCTCTTCATCTCTCTCCGTCTATTTCAATTATAAAGTTGGCACTATTGTGTGGGATAGACCACCATTTTACCGAAAATTCCCGATAGAAACCCGGTTCATCAAATCTCCCTTCTTTCATCTTTCGTCCATTAGCCTGATTTGTTCTGGTACCCATCTTTTTCCCTTATTCTCTTATCAGCCCCAAAAATGGAAAGCAAAACACTTAGCGGTCCGGTTCAATTATATCACTTTCTTGTTGTATAGGTCTTCGAGTTTTCAGACAACGATCCCCCTCCGCTCCTTCGCTGAATACAGCCTCCTCCCGGACCAATAAAACCAACTTTGAAGATCGGATCGGTTCCCCTTTTAGGGACGATACTCCCAGTGTCCTGGATGCCACATTTTCTCCCAAGCGTGACCGGTCCATATATTTTCCCAATAGCCGGGAACCCACACCCGATAACCATAATATCCCGGGCTGTAATAGCCGTCAGGATACGGGTAATAGGCCGGAGGGGGCGCGACAATTACTGGAGGACCAATAACCGCTGGGGGAAAGAACCCAAAACGAAAAAAGACCCGTGCCGAAGCGATACCGGTTGTCAGGAAAAACACCAGCAACAAAGTAGTTATTAATAAAGCTTTTTTCATTTTTTCCACCTCCTTTAACATTTCGACCAGTCAAGAGGGACAAAAAATACTTCTATTCATGTTCGTCGAGCCATTCGGCTATCTCATCAAATAATCCTCCATCCGACTTACGCGCAGAAGAAATTATCTCCGCATTCCCACAGAATTTCCAATTAAAATATAAGTATTCGTATCCGGATAGGCAAATACGGAAACTTCTGTTTAGACGCATCCTTAGACTTTCGCGTGAGATTGAAAAAAGAAAAACCTTTAACGAAAACCTACTTTGTGATACCTCTTCATCGCTGGGAGGGGGATATGGAGGTCCCTATGAAGATGGAGGAAGGCAATGAGGTCAGAAGTAGCTACTTGGGGGCGATCCTTTCTTTTATGGGAAGACCCATTTCTTTGGTGCGGCCAAAAAGGTCGATATAAAGAACCTTGGGCAGCCCCTTCCATTTTTCTTCGGATTTTATGTAGATTTTTTCGAGAATACTCTCCCTACCTTTGATAGAGACAGTGGCCTTAAAAGAATCTTTCATTCTTTCGACGATGATCTCCAAACCTTTAAGACCGGCCACAATGACCTTGAACTTGTCCTTGTCGAGCTTCTCTTGACGGACAATTCCATAGGCATACTCCCTCTCAATCGGATTGAGCTCCTCACGCCTCCCATTTTCCAAAATCCAGTAAACATTGATGGGGTCTGGATCAGGAAGATCACTATTCTCTGTGAGGCGGATGTCGTATTGAACAAGATTCTTGTTCTTACTCCGTTCAATAAAGAAAAGGTGACTGACTTTTTCCTCGGAAACAGCAAAAATCGACTGAGGAAACGGGTTCAGGATTCCTAACAGTAAAACAAAAACGAATGCTCTCATCGAATCCCCCTCACGGTTTTATCCCGACTCTTGCACTATAAATTAAAAACCGGATTACCTGCTTAAGAAAGCTACGGGAATCCGGTTCATCTATCCTTCGGCAACCCGGCTCTCCCATGGGGACCCGTGGCTTTCCGTCCCACGATTACTCGTGGTTTGGCTTTATCGGTGGTCTCTTTTTAAGAAAATTGTCTTAAGCAAGTTACCAGCAATTTCAATGCCAATGGACCTTTGTCGCCATAATCCATTGATTGCTAAAAGAATTATTAACAGATCAAACTTAAATGGAATTAAAGGAAGTGACACTTCTTGTTACGGCGAAACAGGAATTTGGCAATGGCCGTCCATGACCGGAACAGCCAACGTACAAGGTATTCTTCATCAACAGAGGCGGTCAGCCGTATTCACATCCTCTTTTCCCCTTCCTTCGCTCCGTCCGTCCAAGGGGGCGCTTCGCCAAAGAACCGGTAAACTCTTTCGGCAAAGGTTGGATCTTTTAAATCGGAGATATGAAACTCGGGAGCTGCAACGAGGATCTCTTTGCTGACATTTAAAACGAGAGTTCCTTTTTTGGGGTCATAGGAGGAAAAGGATCTCAAAGGGATAACAATCTCCTTCTTTTCTTTGCCGAGTGAAAGAATGATAAAGGAGACACTTCCGGTGGAGGAATCTAACAAGACATGTTGAACGGACCCAATATATTCGCCCTTCCAATTCTTGACCACAAAAGCTTCTTCTTGATTCCCTGACTTGGCTCTATCGTCCGCTGCATAAGCGATAGAGCCCAAACCTATAAGAATCACAGCCATTACCAATGCCCACAATTTTCCCATATTTTCACCTCTTTCCGCGGTAAACTGTGTTATATTGTCATTCATCAAAATCTAATCACTGCGGTTCCTCCTTTCAATGGACTTGGTAAAATGGGGGGTTTAATAGGACAAAAAAAGCCATTGAAACTCAAGGGCTTTTTCCTTTGCGAAGTCTGGTGGAGGCGGCGGGAATCGAATAAGCGGCTCTATTTCCAACCTAACGATATTGCAAAGGGAATTTCAAGGATTTTCTTTCGGGATAGTACTTGGATAGTGTCCCCTCGGAATTTACGATCATCTACCGAAACCTCATCGAGCAGTGCGTTGACTTCTTCCTTGTTTATTCCAGTCAAGTGTTTTTTATCTTTTAAGGCGTTATAGGTTTAACCCTGGCAGGCGGGTTCCCCGTCGTTCTGTAACATCCTACCCAACCCTTGTAATTAGAAAGTCGTC
>JBAVGF010000326.1:0-4156 GCA_049684675.1 Thermodesulfobacteriota bacterium
GCTGAAAGCTTTCAGTCAGCAGATGGAAGAAAAGATTCAAAAGACGACCGCCGATCTCAGAAAGACAGAGGCCCAATTGATTCGATCCGAAAAATTGGCTGCCTTAGGGCAGCTGGCAGCGGGCATCGCTCACGAGATTCGAAATCCCTTGACCAGCATCAATATCCTCATTCATTCCTTGACAGAAAATTTTCCTCCGGAAAACGCCCATCGTGAGGATCTCGAAGTCATTGAGGAGGAAATCCGCCGGATCAACGAGATCGTGGATCAATTCCTTCGATTTGCCAAACCGGCGTCCCCGCTTTTTGAAAAAACAAATCTCATCCCCATTTTTGAAGAGATCCTGCAATTGTTGAGACCTCAAATCGAGAGAGGCAAGATCAAGGTTAAAAAGGAGTTCGAACCCTTGCCTCTCATAACCGTTGATAAGGAGCAGGTAAAACAGGTCATTCTCAACCTATTATTAAACGCCGTTCAGGCGATGCCAAAGGGCGGCCACCTGACGTTGCGGGGACAGGCTTCGGAGTCTGATCGCTGGATCAGGCTTTCCATTCAGGACTCTGGGATTGGTATTCCCGATGAAGATTTGAATAAACTCTTCGACCCGTTTTTCTCTACCAAGGAAGGCGGGGTTGGCCTCGGCCTCTCCATCGCCCATCGAATCATCGATCAGCACCATGGAAAAATCGAGGTGGAAAGTGCCCCCGGAAAAGGGACCCTCTTGACGGTTTGGCTCCCTATTTCATGAGAGGAAGAAGATGCAAACCATCCTGATCGTCGATGATGATAAATCGATCCGATATTCCCTGAAACGGATGATGGAGGGAAAATATTCCATCCTCACTGCCCAGAACGGGGAAGAGGCATTGGAGCGGGTGAAGGAAAGCTTCCCCGACCTGATCCTCATGGATATTAAGATGCCGGGTCGAAGCGGAATTGACGTCCTGAGGGAGATTAAATTGATCGATCCCAAATCCCCGGTCATCATCATGACGGCCTATGGGACCACCGAGACGGCGATCGAGGCCATGAAGTATGGGGCTTTCGACTATATCTTAAAACCCTTTCCCATCCCGCAGATGAAAGGGCTGGTTGAAAAGGCCCTCTCATTGCGAACGATGATGAAACAGGAGGTGATTTACGCCCCGCCGGAAGGAGAAGAGACAGACGAAGGAGAAAGGATCATCGGGTCCTCTCCCAAGATGCAGGAGATCTACAAAATCGTGGGGCAGATCGCTCCAAGCGATGTCACCGTGCTGCTGAGGGGTGAAAGTGGGACCGGGAAGGAACTCTTTGCGCGGGCGATTTACCAGCATAGTTCCCGCTCGAACCTACCCTTTCTCCCCGTCAATTGTGCGGCCATCCCCGATACTCTTTTGGAGAGCGAACTCTTCGGTCATGAGAAGGGCTCCTTTACAGGGGCGACTTCTCGCCGCATCGGAAAACTGGAACAGTGTCAGGGAGGAACTATCTTTTTGGACGAGATCGGGGATATGTCCCTCTCGACTCAGGCCAAACTATTGCGGGTCCTTCAAGAGAAGAATTTCGAGAGATTGGGGGGAACCGAGACGATCAAGGTGGATATCCGGTTGATCGTCGCAACGAATAAAGACTTGGAGGAGGCGATCGGAAATGGAAAGTTCAGGGAAGACCTTTACTACCGGCTCAATGTAGTCTCCATCATGATTCCTCCCTTGAAAGAAAGGAAAGAGGACATCCCCGGGCTGGTTTCCTACTTCTTAAAAAAGTTTAACCGGGAATTGAAGAAGGCGATTGTTGGGATCACTCCTTCAGCCATGGCAAAAATTGCTTCCTACGGGTGGCCCGGAAATGTGCGTCAATTAGAGAACGTCCTGAAAAGGGCTATGGTGCTGTGCCAGGGCGAATGGATTCTTGAGGATCAACTTCTTTTCGAAAAAGGATGGGAGAGGCGAGAGGCTCAAGAGGAATCGAGCAAGAAGAATGTGGAGGATCTCCTTGACGCCCTATTCGAAGACTTCTCAACGGCCTCCGTGACCCCACAAGATCTGGATATGATCTCCAGCTTGGAAAGAGGCTTGATCCTCCGAGCCCTGCAAAAGACCAGGGGGAATCAGCTGAAGGCTGCTGCGCTGCTGGGAATCAATCGAAGCACCCTCCGGGGTAAAATGGAGAGATATAACATTAAGAAAGAGGTACTGATCTCGGAAGAAGCGTAAAGCTCAAAGCTGAAGGTTGAAAGCTGAAAGGTTTTTATTGTTGATTTAGATTTTTAAATTTAAGATACGGAGTAAGGTGACAAAGCTTTGAGCTTTGAGTCTTGAGCTTCATTGGGGGTGAAGGATGCGAACACTTAGAATTGGGCTCTGTCAGATCAACACAACAGTGGGTGACATCGAAGGAAATACGAAGAAGATTCTCGATTACATTGCAAGAGGAAAGAAGATGGGTGCCGATCTTCTGGTTTTTCCTGAGATGGCAGTCACCGGCTATCCTCCTGAAGACCTTCTGCTCATGCCTAAGTTCATTGACGCCAATCTAAAGGCCATCAAGACGATCGCCAAATCCACTTCATCGGTGACCGCCATTGTCGGTTTTGTGAACAAGGATGGAGATATCTTCAATTCCGCTGCCCTCCTTCATGATGGAAAGCTCAAGGATGCCTATTCCAAAATGTATCTTCCAAACTATGGCGTCTTTGACGAAGATCGGTATTTCCAGGTTGGAAAGGAAAATTTTATCTTCACCCTTAAATCAACTCCTATCGGGGTGAGCATCTGCGAAGATTTGTGGCATCCCGGTGACCCCATCCGGACACAAGCCCTTTACGGTGGGGCGGAGCTGATCGTAAACATCTCTTCTTCCCCTTATCATATGGGAAAGGTTGCCTTTCGGGAAAAAATGATCTCGACACGAGCATCCGACAATTTGGCGATCGTCGCTTACTGTAATCTTGTTGGCGGTCAGGATGAATTGGTCTTTGATGGCGGAAGCATGATCTTCGATCAGACAGGGGATTTGATCGTCCGGGGGAAACAATTTGAGGAGGATCTGGTTCTGGCGGACCTCAATACGGAGGCTGTTTTCCGAATGCGGCTTCACGATCCCCGAATCAGGAGAGAGAGGTCGTCTGAAGAAGAGAGGGGGTTTAGGAAAATAGAGCTTTCGAATCAAACCCATTCCAATAGAAAAAGGCCCATCCTTTCCAAGAGGGAGTCGAAACCATTGGACCGTCTCGCTGAGATTTATGCCGCTTTGGTTCTTGGGACAGGAGACTACATTCGAAAAAATGGATTCCAAAGAGTCTTGATCGGTCTGAGCGGAGGGATTGATTCTGCTTTGACCGCAGCCATTGCTGTGGATGCATTGGGGAAGAATGGAGTAGTTGGGGTCACCATGCCCTCTCAATATTCTTCCAAGGGATCCATAGAGGACTCCGAACTTCTGGCAAAAAACCTCGGCATCCGTCTCATCAAGATTCCGATCACAGAGATATTTCAGGCCTATTTGAAAACTCTCTCTCCCCCTCTTGAAGGACTAAAACCTGATGTGACAGAAGAAAATATTCAGGCACGTATTCGAGGAAACATCCTCATGGCCCTCTCCAATAAATTGGGTTGGCTCGTCTTAACCACTGGGAACAAGAGTGAGATGAGTGTGGGGTATTGCACGCTTTACGGAGATATGGCAGGCGGGTACGCGGTCTTGAAAGATGTCCCGAAGACGCTGGTTTACGAATTGACAAAATTCAGAAACAAAAAAGGAGGGAAGGACATCATCCCCAAACGTGTATTCATTAAACCGCCTTCAGCGGAATTGAGGCCGAATCAAAAGGACGAGGACTCCCTTCCCCCCTACTCTGTCCTGGATCCCATTCTTCAAGCTTATGTCGAAGAGGATAAAGGGGTCGAAGAAATTGCAAGGATGGGATTTAAAGAGAGTTTGATTAAAGACGTGATCAATATGGTTGACCGGAATGAATATAAACGGAGACAAAGCCCACCCGGTGTGAAGATCACCCATCGGGCCTTAGGAAAGGACCGGAGATTACCGGTCACCAATAAATATCGGAACTTTTAGAGTTTCAGGTGTCAAACCTTGACACTTATCTTGTGGAACGTCAGGATCTACCCCTAACGGAACTTCCCCCGCTGCTTGACGCACTTCCCCGCCATGT
>JBAVGF010000327.1:0-27009 GCA_049684675.1 Thermodesulfobacteriota bacterium
TTTATGCTGCTACATCGATCACCAAGGCTTCGCACTTGGCCCACAGTTGGGGATCCCTGAAGTGCATCAGCTCAATGGCTCTCGCCGGGCACTCGGCAGCGCAACTGCCACAGCCCTTGCACTTTGCCAGGTCAATCTCTGCCTCGCCCTTCGCATTGATCACCGGCACTTCATAGGGACACACTCTCACACACGTCAAACAGGCCGCACATCGCTCGCCCTCCACCATGGCCACCACACCTCCCACTAACATCTTCTCTTTGGATAAGATGGTGCAGGCTCGGGAAGCTGCTGCACTTGCCTGAGTGATCGTTTCGCTGATCAATTTCGGTCCGTGGGCCCCGCCGGCGAGATACATGCCGTCCGTTGCAAAATCAACAGGTCTTAACTTCATATGGGCTTCCAAAAAGAAACCTTCCATCGTTCGGGGGAGCTTCAGCATCGTTGCCAATTCTTCATTCTCTCTCGGAATGGTGGCTGCGGAAAGGACCACGAGGTCAGGTGTTATCTCCATCCGCTCCTTCAAGATTCTATCCAGATAGGAGACGGTGAGACTTTGCCCATCCTTCTTTACTTCGGGTTTTTCTTCGGGTTCGTATCGGATGAATAGGATCCCTTGCTCCCTGGCTTTGGCGTAGTAAGCTTCTGCAAGACCATAGGTCCGCATATCCCGATAGAGGATAGCGATCTGGGTGTTAGGGTTCAGCTCCTTGATCTTGAGAGCATTCTTCACGGCTGTTGCGCAGCAAGTCCGGCTGCAGTTGGGTCGCTCCTTGTTCCGAGATCCCACACATTGAATCATCACAATGTGATTGGCTCGAGCCACCTCTTCGGGTTGATGAGTGATTCGACTTTCTAATTCAAGCTGAGTGACAATGCGAGGGTCTTCGCCATAGAGATATTCGTTTGGTTTCCATTCTTGAGCGCCAGTGGCCAAGATCGTTATGCCATGTTCGATCTTCCGGTAATACATGGTAGGTGCCACCATCACCCCGGTGGAGAAGTTTCCTTTGGAGCCGCTGAAATCAACCACCAAGGCGTTGGTGATGACATGGATCAAAGGATGGTTCGTGACCCGATGGATCAAATCCTCTAAAAAGACCTGGACATCTTGACCTTCGAGGGTATAGTGAAGGTTTCTCAGATTTCCTCCTAACTGCGCCTCTTTCTCAAGAAGGAAGATTTCGTACCCCTGTTCAGCGAGCTTGAGGGCAGCGGTCATCCCGGCCGCGCCTCCTCCGATGACCAATCCCTTTTGGACCACCGGCAATCCGATCTCGCTGAGAGGTCGGATCAGGCGGGCGTTGGCCACGGCCATGCGGACAAGGTCCTTAGCCTTCAGGGTGGCTTCTTCCTTCTGCCGCATATGGACCCACGAACATTGATCGCGGATATTTGCCATCTCAAAGAGGTATTTATTCAGTCCTGCCTCCCGGCAGGTTTCTCTAAACATCGGTTCATGCGTTCTTGGAGAACAGGAGGCCACAATGACCCGATTCAGATTATTTTCTTCGATCGCCTTCTTGATTTTTCCCTGGGTGTCCTGAGAACAGGTGTAAAGATTATCCTCAACATGGACGACGTTTTTCAGTGTCCCCGCATACTCCCTGACTTCAGGCACATTCACCACGCCCCCGATGTTGATCCCACAGTTGCAGACGAAGACGCCGATGCGGGGTTCTTCCGCTGTCACATCCGTCTCGGGAGGATATTCTTTCTTGGTGACCATTGTTCCCCGTGCTGAAGCGATCAGTCCTGTGGCATCGGCCACGGCACCGCTTGCCTGGGAAACAGTCTCTGGAATGTCTTTCGGTCCCTGAAACACACCGCAGACGTAAACGCCTGGTTTGGATGTCGAAGTGGGTTCGAAAGGTTTTGTCTTGCAGAATCCGTGAGACTCCGTTTCAATACCCATCCGTTTCGCCATCTCAATGGTTTCTTTCGAGGGGACCATTCCTACCGAAAGAACGACCAAATCGAATTCCTCTTCCACAATCTTTGCCTCTTCATCCAAGTAAGTCACCAGGAGATTCTTCGTCTTAGAATGTTCCCTTATTCTGGAGACCATACACCTGATGAAGCGGACACCGTATTCGGATTTGGCTCTCTCATAATACGCATCGAACCCTTTCCCATGAGCCCGGACATCCATATAAAAAATGGTAGGCTCGACAAAGTTAGCATGTTCTTTGGCAATGATGGCCTCTTTCGTCGCGTACATGCAGCACACGGATGAACAGTAATCCTGTCCACAAGAGATATCACGGCTGCCCACGCACTGGATGAAAGCAATCTTACGAGGATGCCCTGCATCGGAGGGACGCTGCACCACACCGGCATAGGGGCCACTGGCACTGAGCATTCGCTCAAACTCGATGCTTGTGACGACATTCGGGTAGACACCGTAGCCGAATTCGGGCCGAATATTTCCTTCCACGGTTTTAAAGCCTGGCGTCAGAATGACCGCTCCAACCTGGAGGTCAACGATTTTCTCGCGGTCATCATGATTGATCGCCCCTGCACGGCAGGCGAAGACGCACTGCAAACACTCGGAACAGATGCCGCATTCCAGGCACCGTTTGGCTGCCTCGATCACTTCCTCTTCAGTAAGCCTTGACTCTACTTCTGAAAAATCGCCCTTGCGCTCGCCTGCTTTGCGCTTTTTAGGCACTGGACGAGGAGCTTGGGATTTGACCTCCATGAGTTGCTTCGCCTGAGTCTTATCGAGCTTAGCTTCGGGGAGCTTTTCGATTGATTCTAGAACCGGCGGCCATACCCTTGCTTCTTTCTCTTCCTGTTTCAGATAAGCTTCAATCGAGCGCGCGGCCTTATGTCCCGCAGAAATGGCATCCACGACAAAAGTCGTGCCCGTGACCACATCGCCGCCAGCAAAAATCCCTGGTACATTGGTGGCGAGCGTGTCTTTATCTACGGCTACCGTTCGGCCACGCACCGTGTCCACCTTATTGCTCAACAAGGTAAGGTCAGGTCGCTGACCAATGGCAAAGATGACCACATCGCAAGGAATCACCGTCTCCGTCCCGGGGATCTCGTCAAAATCAGGCCGGCCTTCGATAAAGCCTCTGAAATTCACATCCACAGTTCGTACGCCTGTGATATGACCGTCTTTGTTTGTTACTTCCTTGAACGTCCGGCTGGGATAGACATCAATACCTTCATCTTTGGCGTCACGGACTTCCCAATCATGGGCAGGCATTTTTTCTCGACTCTCAAGACAAGACATGCCCACCCAGCTTGCACCCAGGCGCACTGAAGACATGGCTGCATCAATGGCCACGTTTCCACCACCCAGGACCAAAACGCGCTTGTTTACAATCTTTGATCGGATGTTTGATGTTCCTGCTAGGCTGACCTCGCGCAAGAAGTCTGTTGTGATGTGAACATCAGGCAAGTCATTCCCCGGGATAGGGAGCTTAATGCCAATATGAGCGCCTGCCGCAACAAAGACAGCGTCGAAATCTTTGAGCAATCCTACGACATCATCCACGCGGTTGTTGAGCTTCAACTCCACCCCTCTTGAAATGATTTCATCTATCTCGCGCTGGAGTAAATCGTAGGGCATGCGATACTCTGGAATGCCCACCCGCATCATTCCGCCTGGTGCAGCCAATGCTTCGAAGACGGTAACGGAGTAACCTTTAAGGATCAAGTCATTGGCCGAAGTCAACCCAGCTGGACCGGCGCCGACAATGGCGACCTTCTTTCCTGCTCCACGGGTATCCGGGGCTTTTTGGACACCCGACGCATAGACCTTCAGGATCTCTTCAGGATGTGAGAACGCCCAGTCGCTCACAAAACGTTTGAAATGCATAATATTGACCGGTTCACTCCCGATCTCGGTTCGGGTACAAGCCTCCTCGCACCGGTGGTTGCATACGCGGCCGCATACGGAAGGGAAGGGGTTATCTTCTTTGATGGTGCGGTAAGCATCAGCAAAGCGTTTCTCACGGATGAGTGCGACGTAGCCCATGGCGCGCTGTTCAATCGGACAGGCGTTACGACAGGGTGCTTCCCCGCGTTTTTCAATGGCGAAGGCATTCGGGATGGCTTGCGGATATCTTTTGTAGATCGCCTTGCGCGTGGAGAGCAAGGCATTGAACTCATCGGGGCGGATGATGGGACAGGCTGTTGCACAATCACCGCAACCCGTACACTTGGCTGTGTCCACGAAGCGGGCATGCCGGTGAAGGCGGACAGTAAAATTCCCTGGTTCGCCTGAGATGCCTTCGACATCGGTGGCCGTCAGAATGGCGATATTGAGATGACGGCCTGCCTCGACCAGTTTGGGAGAGATAATACACATCGAGCAATCGTTGGTGGGGAAGGTCTTATCCAACTGGGCCATTACCCCACCAATCGCAGGCGATGACTCTACGAGGTAGACGTAGTAGCCCGACTCGGCAAGGTCAAGGGATGCCTGGATCCCGGCAATCCCACCTCCGACTACCATCACTGCTCCAATTTTATCAGTCATTGGCTCCCCTTCTAATTTTAGATTTCAGATTTTCCAATCTACAATTTCCAATCTACAATTTACATCAATCCTTTGGTTTTCAGCAGTTTGATCGGGTCGGTGATGTGCCGGTGAAACCATTTCTTGGCATCGCGATGCCCTAAAGCCAATCCCATCAATTCCGTAAAGTAAAGAACGGGGAGATTGTATTTCTTCCCCGTTTCCTTCTCCAGTTCTTCCTGACGGGTATCGAGATTGGCCTGACACATCGGGCAACCCGTGACCAAACAGTCAGCCTCTGCCTCCATGGCCTTGGAAAGGAGTCGGTCGTTCAATTTCTTAACGATGTCTGTCCGCGTCATCACGAGACTGGCTCCACAACAATCGGTCTTGTAGGACCAAAAAATGGGATCAGCGCCCAGACCTTTCATCAGTCGGTCCATATGTTGAGGATTTTCATATTCCCGTACGCCTGTCACTTTTGGGGGTCGAACGGTAAGACACCCGTAGTAGCAAGCCACCTTAAGCCCCGAGAGAGGCTTTGTGCGCTTTTTCTTCATCTCTTCTAAGATCGGTTCGTCGCAGAAAAAGTCCAGCGCATATCGAATGGGGACATTTCCTTGGTAAGGGAAATGGACTTTTTTGGAGTGCTCCTTCACCTCCTTTTCCACTGCCTTGAATCGGCTGTAGCAGGCCACGCAAGGGACCAGCAACTCACGATCGGTCTTTTCGGCGATGGCAAGATTTCGGGCGGCCAGCTCGATGGCCAGCTCTTCATCCGTGCAATGAGCCGAGCTCGCACCGCAACAGGTCCAATCCTCCAACTCGTGAAGTTGAATATCGAGGAGTTTGGATACGCCCCGGATCGAATCGTCGTACTCTCGGGCCGTTCCATGAAGGGAGCATCCAGGGTAATAAGAAATCTCTTTCACCGTCCCTCCTCTTTTCCAAATCCATTGAAGATCTCCTGAATTTCTTTTCCTCCTCCAAGCCTCGAGGGAAGCAGTTTGATCTTCCCTTTGCGGAACATCTTCCATCCCAATCCGGCATCTTTCAGAAAATCCTTGGTCTTCGACTTGAACTGGAGGATCAGGCTCAGTTCATGGATCCGACCTTTCGATTTGATTGACTCTAAGAAGACAGAATGAAAAACAGGAATATCTTTTTCTCCTGGTTTGGCGCCGGAACGAAGCGCCAAACTTCTCAGGACATCCATGATCTTGGCGATATCGATATCGTTTGGACATCGAACACTGCACGTATAGCAGGAGGCGCAGATCCAGATCGTTTTTGAAGTGAGAACCCTATCTCGGTGGCCGTACTGGATATGACGGAGCATTTGATTGGGATAGATATCCATCGCATAAACGACAGGACATCCTGCCGAACATTTCTGGCATTGAAAGCAGGCCTGGATTTTTTCACCGCTGGCCTGAACGACTTCAGACAGGAAAGGATTCTCCTTTTGGGTTGCCTGTATGTTTAGCTCCATCATTTACCCCTTGATCCTGGATAGAAGGACTTTCCAGGATAGCCTGAGTTCCTTGGTGAATGGGAAGTTCAATCGTAAAGGTTGTGCCTTTTCCCACCTGACTCTTTACGCTGATTTTCCCACCGTGATCCTCAATGATTCCGTAAGAAGTGGCGAGGCCCAACCCTGTCCCCTTTCCCACCTCCTTGGTGGTGAAGAAGGGATCAAAAATTCGGGTGAGGTTCTCTTGGGGGATGCCCTCACCGGTATCTGCAAATTCCACAAAGACCGTCTTCCGCTCCGGGGCACGGAAGGTGGCAATGGTCAGTGTCCCATTGCCGTGCATCGCTTCCGCGGCATTCACAATGATGTTCATGAAAACCTGTTTCAGCTGGCTGGCATTTGCCCGGACGAAGGGGAGGAAGGAATCGAGTTTCTTCACGATTTGGATATTATGAAATAAAGCCTGATTGACCAGGAAGAAGAGACCGTCACTGATGGCTCGATTGATATCGGTGGGCTCCATCTTCGGTTCGGTCTGCCGGGCGAATTCAAGAAGGCTCTTGACAATCTCCTTACACCGACCTGCCTCCTGAACGATTCGGACCAAATCTCCCCGACGCGGATCCTCCTCGGGAAGATCTTCAATCATCAGACTGGAGTAAATAAGAATCCCACCCAACGGATTGTTGATCTCATGGGCAATTCCCGCTGCCAGTTTTCCGAGAGAGGCCATCTTTTCTGAGCTGACCAGTTGAAGGTGAGTCTCTTGGAGTTTCTTCTCCATGTTCAGACGGGGTCTCAAATCCGTAAAGATACCCACACTGGCGATTTCCTGGCCGCTCCCGTTATAGATGAGGGCGGCGGAGAGTTGGATGGGGATTTCTTGCCCAAACTTATTGACTGCATTCATCGGGGTAGGAATAAATTTTCCGACACCGCCATATTCCTGACTTCGGAGTTTTTTCATGATCTCTTTCGCCACGCCCTCTCGATAGATCTTGGTGATGTGGAATTTGCCAATCATCTCCTCTGCCGTGTATCCCGTCAGCGTCTCCGCCCCTTTGTTGAAGATGAAGATATTGCCTTTCATGTCCGCCGCAATGATCCCATCCACAGAGCTTTCAATCAGGTTCAGGAAGAATTCGTTGGCCTCGCGAAGTTGATTCTCGATCCGTTTCCTCTCGGAGATATCTAAGTTAATGCCCTGGTAGCCAACGACCTCTCCCTTCTCATTCTTAATAGGATGAGAGGTCTGCAAGACGGTGATCTTATCCCCGTTCTTCTTCTTGAATTCCACCTCCATGTCTTTGATATGACCCTCTCTTTGGATTCTCTCCTGGAAAGCTTTCCGATCATCGGGGTTCATATAGAGATCCTTGGCGATATCTATTTTGAGAAATTCCTCTTTGGTAGGGTATTCCAGCATATCGAGAAGGGCTTGGTTACAGTCTAAGAACTTGCCCTCTTTCGAGCTGATGAAGAGGCCGTGTCTCACGCTTTCGAAGAGGTTTCTGAGCTTTTCCTCAGAGTCCTTGATATCCCTTTCGAATTTTTTCCGTTCTGTGATGTCCCGGATGTAAGCATAGGTCTTGACCTCTCCCGTATCCGACTCGGCCAAAGCAATACAAACCTCTGCATCCTTGACATGGCCCTGAGAGGTCAGGATATTCATTTCGGTGCAAAGCTTCTCGCCTATTCCCACCCCGCGGGTGACCGTCCCTTCAAGAAATTGTTTGTCCTCCTTACCAATGACGGAGAAGAAATTTCTTCCGATCAAATCTTCCTTGGGAAACCCGGTGATTTCGGAGGCCATCTGATTGGCAAAAATGATCTTAAAGGCCTGATCGAAGACCAGGATCCCATCGTCACCCATCTCCGCGATCTTATCAAACTGTTGGGTGGCTTCTTGGATCCTTCGTTCCATTCTTTTCGGTTCTGTAATATCTCGGAGATAGGCATAACCCTTTCGGGCTCCAAGAGGCGTTTTCGCCAAGGCGACACAAATTTCAGCCTCTTTGATCTCCCCGTTAGAGGTGGGTAGCTGGACCTCGGCACACGTTTTCTCGTCATAACGCTCCGAGTGAAGGAAAAGGTCTTCGATAAAGAATGGAAGGGGTTTGCCTAAAACGGAAAGGGCCGACATTTTCAGCAACTCTTTGTTCGAATATCCCGTGATCTCGGAAGCCATCCGATTTGCAAATTCGATCTGATGACGTTCATCAAATACCAAGATCCCATCATTACCCAATTCGGCAATGGATTGAAACATCTCTGACCCCACCTCCTCCTTTTTGAGAAGGATAAGTGGTTCAGCGGTTTTTTTTCTCTTAGTTGTCGGAGTTTGTTTTTTGGCAGCCATTTCCATCCCGAGGTACCCTATCTCCCCAGGGTTGACAAGAAAACCTGGCATCATCTTGATCCAATGAAAAATGCAACATGGAAAGTGCAAATTGCAAGATGTTTTCCATCGCTAATTGTGCAATTTTCATTCTGCAATGTGCTTTTTACAGTCCTACATAATCCAGAAGAGCAGGAACCTGCTTTTCCCATCCGATGGGAATGATCTGGACTCCTTGGCAAAGTGATTTCAATGACTTAATCAGACCCCCTGCGATCTCAATGCTTCCTCTCTGTTTGTCTGAAGCCTTCATCAATTGGTCGATGATTGAATCCGGAATGGAAGCCCCTTCTACATGCTTGTTCACATATCGAGCCATACCCACTGATTTGAGCAGGGTGATGCCTGCGATGATGGGAACCTTGAATTGTGCCACTTTCTTGGCGAAGGGCTCAAAAAGGCTTACATCGTAGATCGAATGGGTGAAGAAGAAATCGACCCCCGTCCGTATCTTCTTTTCCATGTCCATGAGCTCTAAATCGAGGACATGACCTTTGGCGGCTGCATTGATTTGGGTGCCTACACAAAATTGTGGTTTTCCTTGGAGGTCGTTTCCTGAGAGGTCGTAGCCTTCTTGGAGGCGCTTGGCGGCGCCGAGCAAACCCGTGACATCGAGATCGAAAACCGCTTTGGCTTCGAAATGATCCCCCATGGAGGGAGGGTCGCCCTGGACGAGTAAAATGTTCTTCAGACCCAAAGCCGAAGCGTTTAAGAGTTCGGATTGGAGTGCCAATCGGTTTCGGTCGCTGCAGGATAGATTGTAGATTACCTCCATTCCCCTCGCCTTCAGCAGACTGCATACCGAAAGAGATCCCAGCCTCATGATGGCATTCTGAAGGTCTGGCACATTGATCGCATCCACACGCCCCTTGAGGAGTTCCGCATATTCGTATAGCTCGGAGAGTTCGTTTCCTTTGGGGGGCTGGAGTTCAACGGCGACTGCAAATTTTCCCGAGTCCAATCGTTCTTTGAATGTCATGGGCTTGCTCCTCTCTTCCACCTTGAAGGAGGTGGTTATCCAATCCTCTCGAGGGGCATGCGGTCATCAAATTCTGACCGATGCCTCGTGCGAAAAATCGGATAAGGCAGAGCTGAGGATCTTCTCGAGATGAAGGCTCATCCTCTCTACCGACGATACTCTAATTTTATGAATCGATTGCCCAAGAGAACGGATATTTTAAGGGCATAGGCGATGAAAACGCTATAATTATAAAATCTTACAGGAAAATCTGTCAAGCTCCGTGAAGACCTGACACGAGTTCCTGAAACAGGGAGACTTATCCTGCGACCCGAGAGGAGGCCTTTGAAAAAATCCACTTCGTTGAAAAGGTTTATTGGGAGGAAAAATAAATCAACCCGACTCAGCAGAGGAATTCTTTCAAATGGGAAAGGACTTCTCTTTTCAATGACATATCTCATTTTGCATATCTTTTCTTATAGGCTTCCTGAACCAGGGTTCCCTGAGTTTGATTCCGCCATTCCCTTGCGGGTTTCAGCTTCAGAATGTTTTCCAGCCTGTTTTGCTCCTTCAGGCGTTTATGGATCTCAAACCAGGCACAAGGAGTATCTTTACTCACTTCGCATTTACCTTCTCGAGAGGTTCCGCCACAGGGGCCGTTGAAGAGACTCTTGGCACATCTTGTCACAGGACATATTCCTCCTGTTTCTCCCAAAACACACTCATGACACGTCCGGCAATTTTCCTCGAACCACCCAGTATCCCGGTCCACGCCGACGAAAACGGTATTCAGAGCGGGAAACACCGGTTTTTGAGGGTGTCGGTCGGCAAGGAATTGGACCCCGGCTCCACAAGCCATGGACAACAAGGCATCATAACCTTTTACGATCTCATCCAGCTCCGAATAGAAATCGGCATTGCACTGTCGCTCGATAGTGAACCCATCCGCGTAGAATGAGGCCCCATCCCGTTTCAGGGCGTTTTGGAGTTCTTCATTTAAGAGTCCGACTTCCCTTTGACCGCCGGCCATGCAGATGGATGTACATCCCCCGCAACCCACATTCAGAACCTTCCTGAACTTCTTCATCATTTCCTTGATCTCGTCAAAAGGTTTTCTTTCCCCTACAATCATTTTCTTCCTCCGGATTTCGAACGTTGAAAAGGTCTACAATTTAGGCCTCAGGTGTTTGACTCTCTTATAGTTTCTATTTTTTTACATGACATCCCCCGCAAAAATGGGGACCCGTCTTCTTCTTTTCCTTCCAATACTTCCTATGGCAACTGATGCACTGGTTGTGAAACGCCTGCTCCAGATTGAGTCCAGACTTCTGGCGATGGCAAGCAGAGCAGCGGATGCCTTCTTTTCCTGCTTCCAGTGTCCCCTCGTCCAGGACATTTTTCCCGTCTTTATAAACATGATGGCAGTCTTTGCAAGAGAGTCCGGCTTCCGCATGACGATTATGAGGAAAAGTCACCGCAGGTCGTGTTTCTCCTCCCGGGATGTTTGAACGACCCAGTACGATCTTGTCCGGTTGTGCGGGGAGGGGTGAAGTCCAGATGAAAATCAGAACAGCGGCAACCGTAATCAACAAAGCCTTGCAGCCTATCGTCTTCGAACCCCTTCTCCTTGAGTGACCCTCTTTCCGCATTACAACCAACTCTCCGACGAGGCCTCATCCAGCTGAGGATAGACATCCTGAGACCTAAGGACGCTTCGGGCAAAGGCGATCATGCTGGGAATATGAATTCCAATCGGACAATAACAACGGCCACAAAGTACACAGTTTCTCCACACGATGCCCTTGATCTCTGTCAAAAGCTTCCGGTCGACCTTACCCTTTTTTCTATATAATTTGCCCAAAGAATTGATCGCCTTATACGATGGCATGTATTGGGGATCCTTATGATGCTCCATATATAAAAAACAGCTTTCGGCGCAAAGGCTGCAATGAGCGCAATAGGACAAAAATCGTTTCATTTTGCCCTTTTTCCGATCGAGCATCTCTCTGATCTGTTTTGTATCAACTGGTTTCAATTCCTGATGGGACATACTGTTCTCCATGACGCAAGATCCTTTCCGTTACCAGGCTCTGGCTCCCCTTGCGAAACTGTATTCGCTTCCGATGAGGAAACGATAGAGGAAGAAAAAGAGCATATGCCCTAATTTTGTAAAGGGAATGGTGATGAGCATGATTTCTCCTGCCAGAATGTGGAGTGTCATCACCGTATCATAATCAAACCACTGGTGGTAGGCGAAGTATCCTGTAAGGAAAGGGGCGACTGCAATGAGCAAAACGAGATAATCGTAGAATGTTGAAATCGCCCGGACCCGCGAGAGGAATAAACGCCGTGAAAGGAAAAAAGCCGCACAGACCAAAACGACCACGGTTAAGACATCGGCGATCGATTCAGGCAAGCTCAAAAGGCTAAAACCCCAGGATTGGTCGAAGAGGATATTATGACCAAGTAGAAAAATAGGTACCACGATCAGGAAGACGTGGAAAACGGATGTCACAATCGTCATGAAGGGGTCTGTCTTCCACAGGGTTCCGTTGAGGGATGCGAGACAAGAGGTCACCCATTGTCCCGGCGTCTTCTTTTGAGACTTTATTTCCAGGGGAGGGTAAGTCCATTCTTTTTTCCTGGTCAGTTTGAAAAATTGAGTAAACTGAAATGCCAGCCCTAGAATAAAAACGAGGAAAACGATCCAGATGAGCTGTCCCTGGATGAAAGTGTTCATGAGCCTCTCCTTCTTGCTTCAGATCATCTCATCTCCCCATCATTGGTTCTGCCTGGGGTTATACCTGGGGTCTCGGGATCAATTTCGCCCTTTCAGCAATTTCTGGAACCTTATGCTCCCATTCAATGGCCATCAGATGAACTCCACGAACCCCTTTGATTTCCTTCAATTCCTCAATTTGCTCAACGCAAATCTTAATCCCTTCTTCCGCAGCCTTTTTGGCATTTACAATTCGATCAATGATCTCATCGGGGATGATGATGCCGGAGACATTCTTGGCCATATATCGAGCCATACCACCTGATTTAAGAGGAGTGACCCCCGCCAGAATGGAGACCTTTTCAGTCAGGCCCATATCGTGGGCCTGTTTCATCCACTCACGGAACCGTTTCATGTCATAGATGCATTGGGTCTGGATAAAATCGGCACCCGCCTCAATCTTTTTCGCCAATCGATGTACCCGGAATTCAAAAGGTTCGGCAAATGGGTTGGCCGCAGCGCCGATGAATAACTGAGGTGCCTCATCAATGTCGTCCCCATTCAGGAATTTCTTGTTGTCTCGCATCCCTTTGACCATGCTGATCAGTTGGATGGAGTCGATATCGAAGACCCCTTTGGTGAAAGGGTGATTCCCGAATTGCTGGTGGTCGCCCGACAAACAGAGCATATTCCGGATACCATGAGCGTAGGCTCCCAGGATATCGCTCTGCATGGCGATGCGGTTACGATCTCGACAGACCATTTGATAGTTGGGCTCCAAACCTTCCTGGATGGCAACCAAGCCAGCCGCCCAACTTGCCATTCGTACAACAGCGGTCTGATTATCGGTGATGTTGACTGCGTCGACAATCCCCTTAAGGTGACCTGCTTTTTTCCTGATGGCCTCCACATTGGCTCCCTGGGGTGGACCGAGTTCACCGGTAAAAGCAAAATGTCCAGCATCAAGGACCCTCTCGAGACGGCTTCCTGATTTCATAGGCACTTCCTTATTCAAAAGATACAGAATTTTGAAATTCAGGAATTTGAGAATTTAAGAATTCGTCAAGGCAACCTATTTGGCCATCCCTAAATTTCTCAATTCCCAAATGCCGGATGGTTCAATTCGGTTATTACAGTTCCAGCCATGAATCAGAGTAAAGGGTTTTGGCAATCAAGACTCTGGTGGTCTTCACATAATTGGCCTCTTCTTTACTCAGCTTCTTGACATCAATTTCCTCTCCGTCCATGACACGGTACACGAGTTTTCGGAGATCTTCTCGTGCCCCCGAAGCAAATTTCTTGAGATCTTCGTCGAAGGCATCGACAATGGCCGACGCCATCCCATACCGTCCGAGCATCATCATATAGGTTTGATTGAGGATGGGTCTCAGATGCTCAGGAGCTCCATTGGAGACATTCGAAAGACCGCAGGTTGATCTCATCCCCGGGAGCACTTCTTGGAGGTCCTTAAACATCTTCATAAACTCGATACAACTCGGAACCTGAACCTGGCTCTGGGGGCTGGTGACAGGGGTGACGATAGGATCCATCCAGACATCCTCACCCGGAATCCCGAATTCTAAGCATTTTTGCATTAATTCTGCTGCGAGGACCCCTCTTTCGTCTGCATCCCGGGGAAGACCCGAGGGACCCCAGAGAAGAGCGACGACTCCTGCATTATGTTTTTGTGCGATGGGGAACTTGGTATCCATGCTTTCAGGACGGGCCATGATCGAATTGATCACAGCCTTTCCCTTCTTGTTTTTGTATACCTTGAGCCCAGCTTCGATGGCTTCCGTGTTGATGGTATCCAGATACAGAGGTGTATCCACCGCCTCTTGGACGACCTTGACGATCCACTCCATCAACTCTCCTCCACCCTTTCGGGCGGGTCCAAGATTGATATCAATAAAATCAACGCCCGCTTTGGCTTCAGCAATGGCCAACTCCTGGATAGGCTTGGGGTCTCTATCCTTCATGGCGGCTCCAATCTTCTTGACCATCACATTAAGATTTTCTCCAACACGTAACATACGATCCTCCTTCTAAATTCTATCAGGGGTCAAGGATTCGAGGATTCAAGGGTTCAAATTTTTTCGCTTGACCTCTTGAACCCTGGCCCCCTTGAGCCCTCTTTTTGGGGTATTAGGTTCCCATCTTGAGAAAGGCGGGTATGTGAGCGGCCTCCCTCGGCCCAATCTTAACCTCCCAACCCTTGCCCAATTCTTCTTCGAGATCTCCGCTTACGGCTGCAACGGCTCCGGGGATGACCACCCGACGATGCTTGACTTTCTCGGTGACGCCACTTTTCTTGATGAAAGCACCAATTGCATCGCCTACGAATTTCCCCGCCGCCCAGGCCGTGAGAACCGAGAGTCCCTCGGTATCCATCACCAAAAGCCAACTCGCCACTCGACTCGATTCAACCTCGCCGGAGACAATAAAATAAGTCAAGGAGAAGTTAGTGGTGATTAAGACCGGAGATTCTTCTGTTGGGGTACCAATGGGGTAGATTCCTTGTTGCATCATCATGGGCCGCTGGGGGTCTGTATAAATATTCAGCCGTTCCACGAGGAGGGGGAAGATGCTTTCGCCCTGGAAGTCAGAAAGGACGATGATGCCCGCGTACTTAGATACAAAGGTTGCTGCAATCAAGGCCTCTTTCAGCGGATCTTTCGTCATTTCACAAGGGAAGGTAATTGTTGGGAATCCGAGGGAGCGGCTTTTTTGGATGAGGGCTGCCCTCCGGATGTAGATTTGATCTTCAAAGGCTTTGCGAAGGGTCCTCGACCCAGAATCAATCACAAGATCTTTTAACCCTGCTTTGGTCAGCTTTTCTGAAAGTGCGATCAATGCATCAAAATTTTCGGCTTTGACTGCCAGCGGGCATTTGTTCTCCTTTGCCAGATTGGCTAAGGCATCGCTGTTGCCATCGGTTGCCGCGTATATCAATGGAACGCGGTCAGCACACGCCTTCACCCCTGCGGTCAGGGCATCCACCTTGGCGCTCATCAGGATGATGGCAGCATCCGTTTCACCCTTCACCTTCTTGATCAAGGCCTCGAATTTTCCGGGATCGCCTGATTCGTTCTTGACCGCGATCAATTCCGGCCGCAAGGTGAGACCGACCCTTTCATATTTCAATTCCTTGAATCTTTTCAAACGGGCATTCACCTCAGCTTCCGGCATCGTATCGCTGATCAGAATAGCGATACCGGGTTTATTGACGAAGGTCTTTTCATGGCGGAACAGGACCGTTTCACCGCCCACCTTGACCACGTTCTCACCCGAGCCGATGGCGAGAGGTCGAATAGGCGGGGCCGCCGCCTCAGAGAGCATGGCCTTTGCCTCCTCAGACACATAGGGGCAGGAGGCCAATTCGGCTTTTCCGGCCGCTAAGTTCATGGCGAAAGCGAGGCAAGTCGGGACGCCGCACTCCTTACAGTTGGTTTTGGGTAATAGCTTGAAGATTTGGATCCCTGTCAGTCCCATGATATCTTCTCCTTTCCAATCTCAAAAATCTCCCCTCCCTTGGTGGGAGGGGAAAAAGGGGAGGGGGTTCTTTTCTTATCAACCCCCACCCCCTGAACCATGTAAAGTGAAGGGCATTGTCCTGCACCCTACGTGATGCAGGGCTGACCCTCCTCCGTCAAAGGGGGAGGGGATGTGTTAGGTTATCCGAGAATCGGGTCCATTGAGAGGGCCGGATGATTCTTCTCTGTCAGGAAGGGAAGAATTTCCTCTTCCGTCACCCCAATGGTTTCATCTGCAATCATTTCGATTAAGTTTGGAATGCCAAACTCTTCAGCTCGTTTCTTTAACCGTTCGCCAATCTCTTCCTTGAGCATCTTGGGCATCCAGACCAGTCTTTTGATACCGCCATCTCCGACCAGCCACTTCCTCTGGGTGACATTGTATTTGCTGTGACCTACGAAACCCGGAGTGACGGCTCCGCCACCCACAGAACCTGCCAGAGTGGTGAACTTCATTCCGCAGGGGGTCATTCCCATAAAATCTCGATTGACGGTCATCACCCCGTTGCACATCGGGAGAACAGCAGCGATGCATTCACAACAACCGCAAGTGGTCATCGGATCGTAAACGAGACTATAAAAGTTGTAGTGATCGATCTTCTGACGTGAGGCCTTGAACACAAATTCATTCACACCCTTCCATTGGCCCAGTTTTGTATCGATCATCTCACCCTTCTGCACGGGCTGGTTAGGTCCGGTAGGATTGATTTCAAAAGAGGCTTTGCAATCCATCCAGTTGTAAGCACCGCAGAGCCCGGTCCTTTCCGGACTGATGACACAGACATGGTTGGGCGCAAAGGATTGGCAGAGGGTACAGGAATAGAAGAGGTCCGTGGTCTCATCGGTCATTCCTTCGATACGGGCATCCCTTTTACGGTAGACCGCTCTTGCCTGGTCAAGCATCTGATCAACTTTTTCTTTTTCCGTATAGACTTTGACCTGGACTTTATCGAAGATGGCTCCAAAGTCCTGATGGAACTTTGCATGGAGGATCTTGCCGAGATGGGGGAGACGAAATCCCTTGTCCACGGCACCTTTACCGACTCTTAACCAGGCAATATCCCTTTGACCGATATGCATGATCCCCTGGGCATAGTTGATCAGATGGTGAATCTGGCGCTCCAAGATCGGCTCGAAATCCTCTTGCATCTGTCGGCCTGCTACTTCCGCGACAATGGCAAGGGGAAGTTGACCGGGTGGCTTTATGTTATCCAGGTCAGGACCGATGACTTCTACCTTTCCGTCCTCGACCTCATCCATGTTCCTTGAGGTCACCCATTCCACAGCATGGGTTCGTCCTCCACCGCACTCCAAATAGATGTCCTCACCACGCACCCTCTCGCCCTCGAAGGCAGGACCGTAAGAGACCGGGATGGGAACAGAGGCTACGGTCACCTTCAACCCTCTGACCTCAACGGCCTTTTGAACGATTTGATCGTGGGGGATGTTGGAGACCACGTGCTCGTAAGTACAGATGCCGGAAGGTAGAACCTCCGGAATCGGGGTATCTGCGATCGTCGGGAACCCCCAGTTGATGGCGCCGGCGGCATTGGCATACCACTCATCGTTGACATATCCCAAGGGCATGACAAAGGCGAAGGTTCGGTCCTTGTTGTAAATCAAATTCTTTCGAAAATCTCCGGGTTTGATACCGCCAAAGGCCATGGCGACACGGCAGGCAAACCCCATGGCAAAGACGGCAGCACTGATATCCGGTCCAAAGGAGACGAGACGGGTAGGCCATCCGATCTGAACGCCTGCCTCCACCAACTGTTCGGAGAAACGCTTGCCCCCGTTCTCCGCGCACATGAAGATATAGAGGTTCTTCTCCTGAAGTTCGATGGCAATTTTTTTTGCAACCTCCGGCGAGGGCGCGGCACCTGCGATCGCAGCAAATCCAGGGGCTGTTCCATCCACAAATTCAACGCCGCGTTTGCGGAAGATCACGTCGTCGGCAGCACCCAGCCAGATATTGTCTGGCAGCGGGTCTTCCTGCTTCGTGTAAAAATTTGGGGTTTCCAGGTACCGGATGGACTCGATGATCTCCTCGGCAAAGAAGGTGGCCATTCCCGCATCGAGAGCGGGTGCCAGGTAAGGGAGAGAGACCTTCTCTTTCACGAGGGGCGGCAGCAAGATCCGGCAGCGATCTAACACCGGCTTCATATCCGATATCTTCTGAACGGGGATTCCGAGCATCGCGTAGATCACGGGCAGATAGTAAGCCGTGTTTGGAAAACCCACTTCCTGATTCGGTCCCCATTTCTCAAGGGCCTCCTGATATTTCTTTTGAGCCCTTTCCACAATCTTATGAGCGCCTCTGATGGCAGCTGATGCAATGATTTTTGACACGTTCGATTCCTCCTTTTTCAAAAAATTCCCCTCCCCCCAGGGGAGAGGATGCTGGGGAGGGGGGACAGGTCTTTTTCACCCCCACCCTCACCCTCCCCCGTCAAGGGGGAGGGGATTATGAGAGAGATTAGGCAGCATCCAATTCCCTGCGTTTGGCCATATCGAAGAGGACACGGTCTCGGGTCTTGTCGATACCCAGGGCCTTCCTCTTTTTGTCGATGTGTTCGATCATCAACTTAGCGGCCTTGATAGGATCGGGTTCGAAACCCCATTTGCCCTTCACTGTATTCTCGAACTCTTCGAAGAGAAGCTTGGTTACCTCTTCACTGCCTGCGGTCGGCCACGTCGTTCCGAATACGGTGAAGACTCCTGACGCGACAAAGTAATGACCGATGGCAACGGCCTTTTCACTCATCCACTCCAGAGCTGCACCGGCTGCCGGAAGGTCACTGATATCATCGCCTAAACCGCCGTCCTTGACGACGGCAGTAGCGGCCATCAAGATTCGGCTGTTGTCCACACAGGCGCCCATGTGAAGAACGGGCGGAATGCCGACGGCCTCACAGACCGAGGCGAGACCGGCGCCTGCATATTGCCGGGCTGCCTCTGGGGTGAGGAGCCCTGCTTTGCCACAGGTTATGGCGCTGCATCCGGTGACCAGAACGATCACGTCATTCTTGATCAATTCCTTGATCAAGGTGAGGTTGGGATCGTCGTGGGTCACGCGTGCATTGTTGCAACCGACCACGCCAGCGATTCCTCGGATGCGACCGTTAATAATATTGTCGTTGAGAGGCCGGTAGGATGCACGGAAGACCCCTCCCAGCAGGTAGTTGATCGTCTCGTGGCTGAACCCCACGACCTGATCCATGGTGTCGGAAGGGATCTCCACATTGGGTTTTCTGTTCTTAAAGTTCCGGATGCCCTCCATCAAAATCTTACGGGCCACATTCAAAGCATCATGTTCCACAAACTCGATGTGGGTGGCCCCGTCGATCTTGGCCTTGGCGGAGGTGGTGATCAGCTTGGTATGGTAACACTTGGCCACCTGGGCCAGAGACTGCATCTCGCACTGGACATCGACTACCATGGCATCGACAGCGCCCGTCACGATGGCCAGCTCCTGCTGGAGAAAGTTACCGGCCACAGGGATGCCGTGACGCATCAAGATCTCATTGGCGGAGCAGCACATGCCGGCCAGATTGACTCCCTTCGCCCCGACGGCCTTGGCCGCCTCCTGAATTTCAGGCTCGTTCACCACGTCGGCAATGATCTCTGGAAGCAGAGGTTCGTGACCGTGAACGACGACGTTCACCTCATCCTTTTTCAACACCCCGAGATTAACCTGACCAAAGACGGGGACCGGGTTTCCAAAAAGGATGTCCTGAAGCTCCGTGGAGATCATCGATCCTGCCCACCCGTCGGCCAAGGCGCAGCGAGCGGCAGCCATCAAGAGGCTTCTATAATCTTGATCGACCCCCATGTGCGTCCTGTGCATGAGTTCGACGACCTCTCGATCGATTCCCCGGGGGGTGATTCCCAACTTTCTCCAGATCTCCTGCCTTTTTAGAGGGGCCCTTTTGATGAAGAGGGGCTCCCCTTCTTGGCGTCCGAACTCGGCAACGGCCTTATTACCTACGTCGACGGCAATCTCTTTTACCGACCGGTCACCGATCTCAACACCGAAATCCATGGCAACCTGGTAGAGTTTCTGTTCGTCTTTAAGCTGAAATCCGGGGATATCTCCCTTTGCGGTAGCCAGAAAGACTTCGGATATACCGCGGGCATGGTCTGAGTGGGCCGCCGTTCCGGCTGCCACCATTCGGGCGAAATTTCGTGCTGAAATGGTCTCGGCGGTAGCGCCGCAGAGGCCCGTCCGTTTTGTTTTCTCTGCAGCCGTTTCGCCTTTTTTCTTGGGAGCGGGAACGCGGCACGGTCCCATCGCACAATTCTTACAACAACTTCCCTCTGCTCCGATGGGGCAGGGCTTCATGGTTTCGGCCCGGTCGAAAATCGTCTCGCATCCGTCGGCCTTCGCCTTCTTCAACATTTGTATCGTTGCTGGATCAATACTCTTCTTTTCTAATTCTGCCATTTTATCCTCCTTTAAAGTTGTCCCCCTCCTTAAGTTTTTATTTTGCCATAAAATCAGCAATCATCTCCCGGACCAGTTTGATGGCCTCGGGATGCCTCATCACTAAAACATCAGCCCCTGCCAACAGAAGGATAACCGCGGTGACAGCCTCCATGAGGATCCCCCTCTTTTTGGCATCGCCCAAAGCGGGGGCATCCTCAGTCTTTGTCTTGGCTTCCTTCGTTTTCCAGACCTCCTTGGCCATATTACAGAGGATGGGAAATTGGAGCCTCTCGTCCTGTTGGGTGAGGGCAGCCATCCGGTCTCGTTCCATGACCGAATAAGTATATTCAATGCCGTACCCCAGTCCTCCTGTGGTCGGATCGACAACGATCTGTCCGTCCGGGACGCCCAGGTTTCCCAAAAGGATATTGAGCTGCTTGGCCAGGTTGATATCGATGGGACTGGAAGCGATCGCTGTGTGTTTGTAAGCAATTGCCCCAGCGCCCACCTGTTTATAGTTTCCCTCTGCCACCGGCCCGATGACAAGGTTCATCCCATCACAGACTTCAGCGACCTTTCGAAGGACGTCAGCATCTTTCTCAGCATTCGCACTTCCCCAGACGATCACCGGCACATCCACCGCACTGGCTACTTTTTTGGCTGTTTGAGCGGCTTCATCGCTTGAACGATTGAGTCCATTTGGATCTGTGCTGACGAGTTGCAGAGCGATCAACTCCGCCCCATAACTCTGAACACATTTCTTGGCCCAGGCTACGGGATCATTGACCACATCCTTGAAGGGGGCCAGGGCCGCTTCGGGCCATTCTTCCGGGGGCGTATCATAGACCTCCATGGCAATCCGAGGAGGGTTCGGCATTGCTCCCTCAAAAAGATGAAAAGGGTAAGATGTCTCACCACCTACGGATAGAGCCTTTGGTCCTTTTCCCAGTGTGACTTCTTTTATCTTTCCTGTATAAGTAACTTTAGGTATCTCAAATCCCACGATACTCACCTCCCTCTGTCTATTCTTATTAGGCTTTTGTCTTTCGTTTTTCGCTACCGAACCATTCCTCACTGAACCAGTAACGTTCGCCGGTTTTGAGATAGGCGAGCATCTCATCCCGATTCCTCATCTTCTGCCTCCAGTTGATTGGGGTTTCGGGTTTCCCCTCCTCAAAAGTGGGGCCCAATACTTTTACCTTCTTTCCGTCAAAAGTTACCTTCTCTTCCATTTGGTCAGACACGCTGAACTCCTCCTTTCTCTAGGGAATTTCATTAACTCATAATTCATAATTCATGACTCATAACTCTTAACTGATCCCAGCCGCCAATTTGGCAGCCTTCACGGTATTCATCATCAGCATCGTAATGGTCATCGGCCCCACTCCGCCGGGGACAGGAGTGATAGCGCTTGCTTTCTCTTTTACCCCGTCAAAGTCGACATCCCCACAGAGTTTCGCCTTTCCCTCGGGGGTCATTCCGATCCGATTGACGCCCACGTCAATGACCACTGCCCCTTGCTTCACCATATCGGCAGTGACCGCCTTAGGCTTTCCGGCGGCTACGATGAGGATGTCCGCCCTCTTCGTATGAAATGCCATATCCTTTGTACCCGTATGGCAGATCGTCACCGTTGCGTTGGCGCCCTTTTGCTTTTGTAGGAGGATGTTGGCAATAGGCTTCCCCACGATGTTCGATCTTCCCACGACGACAACCTCTGCGCCATCAATCTTTGCGCCGGCTCGAATGAGGAGCTGTTGGATTCCCGCCGGCGTGCAGGGGAGATAATCCGCTTCGCCGATCATTAATTTCCCGACATTGACCGGATGGAACCCATCCACATCTTTTTTCGGATCAATGGCATAAAGGATTTTTGTCTCATTGATGTGCTTGGGCAGAGGAAGCTGAACCAGGATGCCGTGAATCTTAGGATCCTTATTATATTTGTCGATCAATTTAAGCAACTCTTCTTCTTGAATGGTGGCAGGCTGGCTATCCTGAATCGAGTAAAACCCCAACTCCTTGGATGTCTTCTGTTTCGCCGTCACGTAGCTCACCGAGGCAGGGTTTTCGCCTACGAGGATGGTGACCAAACCCGGGACGACCTTGTACTTCTCCTTTAATCGTGCCGTTTCCTGTTTCAACTCCTCTCGAATCTGTTGAGCGATTTCATTGCCGTTAATTAATTTTGCCGTCATCTTTTTACCTCCCCCCTTCGTAAGATTCCGTGTTGGTGTTAGTGATGGTGTTAGTTTTTCCGCTATCACTCACCACCATCACTTTCACTGGATATATTTTTCAAAGAGGCGTCGGGCCGCTTGAACCGCCTTTGACTCCAACGGCAGTTGAAAAGTCGGTTTGCCCTCAGAATCGTAGCGGTAAACCTCTTCATCCACAGGAAGGACCCCTCCCAATTCGAGATGTTGCTTTTTTACTTCCTCATAGGTTTCAGGACCCGGTTCACCCTGTACCCGGTTGATGACCAGCACCTCCCGGACGATGCGGAGGTCCAGTTCACGGATGAGGTCTCGAATCCGCGATGCGGTCAAGATACCCCGCTGGCTGGAATCCGAGACGATAAAGAGAAGATCCACATCCCGAGTCGTCAGCCGGCTGAAATGCTCCATCCCCGCTTCGTTATCGATCACGATATATTGATAATTACCCGTCAGGAGATCCAAACACTTCCTCGCCAGGGTATTCGCCGCACAATAACAGCCGGGTCCCTCTGGCCGTCCCATCGCGATAAGGTCAAATCCTTTGGCCTCGGTCAGGGCTTCCTGGACCTTATATTCAAACCAGATGTCCTTGGTCATCCCCACCGGGACATCTTTCTTCATCGTCTCACGGGCTTCGCCAATGGTGGACCTTATCTTCACGCCCAAGACCTCGTTGAGGTTCGAATTGGAATCCGCGTCCACCCCCAGGATCGGGCCTTTTCCTTTATCCAAGAGAAAGCGAATGATCATTCCTGCCAGGGTGGTTTTGCCCGTTCCTCCTTTTCCTGAAACCGCAATCGTAAAGCTCAAAGCTGTCCTTCAACCATCCTCTCCGATCGAATTTCCCTTTTCGTCCGATAGAGCCTCTCCATGACTCTTGGGAAGGCAGAGACATCCGTGTGGGGGAGAAACGTCGCCGCGATGAATTCGCTCATAAAAGTGGCGTGGTTGCTCAATTCGAGGTTCGTCATCATCATGGCAATTCGCTCCGCCTCTTTCAGGAGGTTCTTGGAGAAGGAGAGAAGCCTTGCCCCCAGCAAGGAGCCGTTGCCGACGAAGATAAATTTTTCGATATCGATCTCCGGGAGGAGACCAATGAAAACCGCCTTTTCTAAATCGAGATGGCGACCAAATCCGCCTGCAATGATCACCTGCTCAAGATCCTTAAAATCCAACCCAACACTACTCAACAAGACTTTACAACCGGCATAGATGGCCGCTTTGGTACGGATTAGATTTTCGATGTCGATCTCGGTCAGAACAATGTCCTCATGGATGAGAGTCTCTTCTTTTCGTGCCAGGACGTATTCATATCCGTCCGGTCCCGTTCGAACGCGATCTGTGGGAAGGTCCTCTCTGAATTTCCCATTCTGGTCGATCATCCCCGTTTCCAAAAACTCTGCTACGGAGTCAATCAGGCCCGATCCGCAGATGCCGATGGGTTTCGACCTGCCGATGGTGAGGATCATCGGTTCAAAGGTTCGAGGGTTGATGCTGACCTCTTCAATGGCCCCTCGGGTAGCCCTCACCCCGAATTTAATCCCCGCGCCCTCAAAGGCAGGGCCCGCAGAGCAAGAGACACTGGCCAGCCAGTCTTTGTTTCCGAGAACGATCTCTCCATTCGTACCGATGTCCATATAAAGGGTCAGGGTCTCCCTTTGAAAAACCCCGGAGCCCAAGATTCCCGCCACAATATCTCCGCCCACGTAGCTCGCTACCATCGGAAAAGTATAGATGTGGACATGATCGCCGATATCGATTCCGAGGTGGACAGCCCTCACCGGCGGGATGAAGTTGGCGGTCGGGACATAAGGGGCTTCTCGAATATATTTTGGGTCAAGTGCCAAGAGGAGCTGGGTCATCGTTGTATTGCCGGCAACGACCAGATGGGAGACCAGGGATTGATCAATTTTGCTCATGTGGAGCAATTCCTGGATGATTTTGTTGATGGTGGAGACAACGACCTCCTGTAATTTTCTCAGTCCTCCGGGCCTCTGGGAATAGACAATCCGTGTGATGACATCCTCGCCATAACTGATCTGGGCATTGTAATCCGAGGCTTCGGCTAAGGCGAAGAGGGTAGACCCATCGCATAGGCCATCCGGACAGGCGTAGACCACGCATCCATTGAGGTCGAGGAGTTGACCGAAGATGGTCGTGGTTCCGATGTCTATAACGATCGAATAGTTCTGACGGGTGGTATCTCCAGATTCCACGTTGATCAGTTTATACCCCTTTTTCGTGAGAACGAGTGTGGCCGTTACCTTCCAGTCCGATTCTCGAAGGATGCGACTCAATTTCATGATTACACGGAAGTCAGCAGAAATCCCCTCAATGCCATGCTGCCGATCCAGCCCATTGATCAGACGGGTGAGGTCGCTCACATTATCCTTAAGAGTGGGAGGATCGAGCTGGACATACCTTTTGAATACTGCCGGATCGACATCCCACCCTTTAACCAGTTGGTAAATATCCTGCGGAGAGAGGAGGTATTTATGAGCCCCTCGATCGCCTTTGAGGGCAAGGACAGATCTGTCAACCTGTGATTCGATGGGGATCTCGACGTCGATATCGTCACGAATCGGGGTCAGGCAGGCAAGACGAAATCCTTGGTCATATTCCCACTGGGTGAGTTTTGGATGCCTGGGGGAATCAACGGCCCCCTTCACAATTTTCACCTTACACTTTCCACACGTTGCACTTCCGCCGCAAGAGGCATTGATATGAATTCCTGCCTCCATAGCGGCTTGAAGCAGGTTCTCTTCCTCATCTACTGAAATTTTTCTTTCGCTGGGTAGGAAGACTACATTATGCTTTGGCATTAACAAAGTAATTGTAACCCAATCCTGCCTCAATTTCGATAGAGGAAGGATTGAAAAATTTAGATCCCCTACCTCCCACGCTTATAGAAGCGTGGGAGGTAGGGGATCTATCGGGCAAGAGGTCTCTTAATTAGAAGAGCCCCGTTACTTTGCCGGTATTCACATCAACATCCACCCTTCTAAACGCGGGATCAGAGCTGGTTCCTGGCATTAGGCTGATGGCTCCGGTCATCGGACAGAGGAACTTTGCACCGGCAAAGATTAAAACATCACGAACCGGGAGTATCCAACCCTTGGGTACTCCTTTGATAGCTGGATCATGAGTCAGGCTCAAATGGGTCTTGACCATCATGGTATTAAAATCCCTCAAATTAGGATCGGCTTCAAACCGTTTTGCCTTGGCTTCAGCTTCTGGAGTCCATGAAACACCAGCAGCTCCATAGACTTCCTTGGCAACTGTCTCAACCCGTTGTCTGAGTGGCATCTCCAGCGGGTAGAGAAATTTGAGATTGGGTTTATCTTTACAAGCCTCCATGACGACATCGGCCAGCTCGAGGGCTCCATCGCCTCCTTTGAGCCAGTGTTCAGAAAGGGCAACTCGCGCTCCTGCTTGCTCGGCATATTTTCGGACCATTGCAATTTCGTCTTTCGTATCGGTGTGGAAGGCATTGATACAGACGACCGGACTGATTCCTGATTTCTTGATCACCCCGATAAGGTGAGTCATATTGACGATCCCTTTCTCCAAAAGGGCCAAGTTCTCCTTCGTGTATTCTTGAGGAATGGGCAGTCCTGCCACGACCTTAGGCCCACCGCCATGCATCTTTAGAGCCCTGATCGTAGCCGTCAGTATTGAAACATTGGGGACTAAACCGCTCAACCGACATTTCACATTCCAGAACTTCTCAAAGCCAATATCCGCGGCAAAACCACTCTCTGTGATGTGGTAGTCAAACATCTTTAGACCAATTCTGTCGCCAATAATGGAAGACTGGCCCACAGCGATGTTGGCAAAAGGCCCGGCATGAACCAGACAGGGCTGGTATTCTGTGGTCATCATCAATGTAGGATTGATGGTATTCCGCATCCATGCACACATGGCCCCTGCCACTTCGAGGTCTGTAGTGGTAACGGGTTTGCCCTTCTTATCATAGGCTACGATAATTTTACCCAGCCTCTCCCTGAGGTCTTTTAAATCCCGGACGATGGAGAGGGTAGCCATGAGCTCTGAACTAACCGTAATGCCAAATTTGGATTGCATGAGAAAACCATCCATCTTGCCCCCAAGACCCATGATAATGTTTCGCAAACCCTGGGCGCAAAAATCCATGACCCAGCCCATCTCGATGTTGGAGGGATCAATATCGAGCCGTTTGAGTTTCCTCTTGGCGAGTTCAGCATCGTCATAGTTTCGTTCGTGTTGCATCCTGGCATTCAGAGCGACCATTGCCAGGTTGTGGGCATTGGTGATGTCATTGATATCACCGGTTAGACCGAGAGAAAACTCAGTCATCGGGATGAGAAGAGATTTTCCTCCTCCTGCAGCCGTTCCCTTGATATTCATCGTCGGTCCGCCTGAAGGCTGGCGGATACAACCACCAACGTTTTTGCCCCTCTTTCCAAGCCCCTCCATCAAACCCATGCTTGTTGTTGTCTTTCCTTCTCCCAACGGAGTAGGAGTAATGGCTGTAACTTCGATGTATTTCCCGTCTGGTTTACTTTTCAGACGATCAATAATCTTCATGAAATCGAGTTTGCATAGCCTTCCCATCGGGATGATTTCGTCCTTCTTGAGATCCAATTTATCCTGCCACTCGGCAACAGTGGGCATAGTTTCTTCGGCTATATCCGCAACCTGCCAATCTGCCAGCTTTCTTGGGTCTGCCTCGATATACTTTTTTGAAATATTAAATGGCATGTTTTTTACTCCCCCTTTCTTTTTCGAATGGTTTCAATCCTTTTTGGTTGTTCCAACCTGCGGAAATT
>JBAVGF010000328.1:0-1759 GCA_049684675.1 Thermodesulfobacteriota bacterium
CCTGCGGATTCGAAGTCCGACGCTCTATCCAACTGAGCTACGGGCGCTTTGGGGTGAGTGAAGGGACTCGAACCCTCGACCACTGGGGCCACAACCCAGTGCTCTATCCAACTGAGCTACACTCACCATGAATTTGAGAAAAATCTCAAATTACCAACCATCACAAATGATTACGTTTTACTTTAGAACGTAATCGATAAATCCTTACGATCCCCTGGTGCCCTGAACAGCGATCGGTTCAGAACAGCCATGCACTACGTTGAGTCCATGGGTTGCCCTGCACCCCACGTGGTGCATGGCGCGCCTGGAGGGATTCGAACCCACGACCTACGGATTAGAAGTCCGTAGCTCTATCCATCTGAGCTACAGGCGCTTAATTGCTAAATATACGACTTCTTTGAGTTTTGGTCAAGGCAAAATTAGGCAAAATTAGCCGCCCGGATTTAAGTTCTTTAAGTTATTGAGTAATTCCGCCATGGAAGTTATCGTGGTGCTGTTAGTCTAACCTCACCCATCTTGGCGCCCTGATCTTCCTGCGCCAATGGAAAAAAGGACGCTGGTATGTCCACTCCCACTCACAGTCGCAATCATAACAGAGGTATTCTTCTTTTTTCCAATATCCCTCTCCATCACTTATCTGATCCACCCGTTCAACATTATCTCCAAGGCATTTCGGACAGGTGGTCCTTCTCTGTTTTTTCCTCAACCTTAGACGGGCCAGGATCGAAATTAAGAAATGACGCTTGCCACCATGCATAAAATTGTTCGATTTAGAATTTCTGTCCAATGGTTCACCCCGTTAGAAAGTCTTCCACTTCCTGTTAACGGGAAGGCTCACACGGGCCATTAAACCCCGTGTTCGCTGAAAAAGGGGTAGTCTTCATCCCCGCTGCTCGCCCCGATAGAAGCTGAGCTTCGCACGGGGCTAGCGGTTGGGGCCTTCTAACGGGGTGAATCCGCATATCTCTCTGAGAGGTTTGAAAAAAGGAGAACTCGTATTGATTTCATAATAGACCCTATTGAGGGTGCTTACTTTCTTAACAATGCCGAGATCCATAAGATTCTGCAATTCCCGCTGCACGGGTTGAAGAGGGAAACCGATCTCGTACATGATCTCTCTTTGGTAAAGCTGCTGGCCGGCCCGGCTGATGAGGAGGGCCAGAATTCTTGCCCTAGAGATCGACCCAAATAGCCTTATCAAAACCCCTTCCGGATCTGATTGATTTTTCATTTTGCTTCGCACAGGATAATCTGACTTAATAATTAAGTCAAGAAGTCAAAAAGAATTGCCTACCCCATTTTTTTCATGTCCTCTCCAGGCCGAGTGGAATGCATGGTACAAGCCCCTTGGCTAGCCCCCTGGCTCCATAAGGCCGATTTCTTACAGAGTAATTTGTAACCCTGACCGAGGAAGATAGGGGCTTCCTTATAGCATTGAGATCCATGTGCCGAACCGGTAAGCGGTGCGGCCTGTGAGACCTGTCCGAGGGGCTCGGCCGGGCGGCTTGTACCTAAATAAAAGCTCAGTGCTTCTAAAAAATGGGGCAGACATGCCCGTACCTGCTGACTTAAAAATTAAGTCAGGAAGGTATAAAAATGAACGATACAATAACCAAAGGTCAATCCCGACTGCTTACCTCCAGACGAAAGTCATTGCAGTCCCCCGTGTGAGATAGGGACGGCAAGATTTCTTCGGGATGGGGTTGAAAGGCAGAGGGGAAAGTGGGAATGGGTCCGTTGGATCAAGGCGGGTTGCGTC
>JBAVGF010000329.1:0-5039 GCA_049684675.1 Thermodesulfobacteriota bacterium
GCTGAAAGAAAGGAAAAGGCTTTTAAATGAGGAGATCGATGGTGAATTGGTGAAGATGGAAGAAGCCCTTTATGCGTACGCTCACAGAGAGGAAATCGAAGCAATCTTCGGAAGCGATCACGTTGCCAAGATTAAGATTGAGAGGAAGGAGATATTTCCCTTAAAGGGAGATCCCAGTCGAAAAGCATTGGATGAAACGCTCAAGAAAGCGGGAAAGTGGATGGAGGTCTCTGACTTAAATCCATGGATGCTGGCAAGGATCATCGGTCGAGGGAGTTGGCCTTCTTCTTTAGTGAATAAGGTGAAGGAGTTTTCAACCGTGGAGGAGAGCCGATCGATTACGGTTTCTAAATTGAAGGAAAGAGAATAGAAATAACTGAATGGTTATAAGCTGAAAGCTCAAAGCTCAAAGGGATTTTGTGAATCTAACTTTCGGCGTTGAGCCTTCAGCTTTGAGCTTAATGGACGGGGACTTATGGACATTAGAATAGAAAAAGGCAAGCCAGAAAAATATTCCTGCGAACTTCTTCTCCTTTTTGCTTTTGAGTCTCCTGAACAGATGGAGGGCCCTATCCAGAGTGTGGACCTGGAGTGGAAAGGGTTTATTTCGTCTCTGATCAAACAGGGAGATTTCAAAGGGGAGTTATTCGAGTGTTGCCTCTCTTACACCCAGGGTGCGCTTCCTGCCAGAAGGGTGCTCCTGACCGGCCTTGGCAAAAAAGGGGAGTTCGATTTAGAAAAATGGCGAGGGGCCGCGTCAAAAGCCGGCCAGTTCATCCGGAATGCAGGGATTAAACAGTTCGCTTTTCCGATAAAGAAATTCAACGGCCATTCAGAGGCCGAGCTGACTGAATCTTTTGTGACCGGGCTCCTCCTCGGTGTATATCAATTCAATGAATTTAAGACACTCGAACGTGATAAGATTAAAGAGATTGAAGAAGTCATCCTTCTGGGAGAGAAAGAGAAAGAAATTAATCTGATCGGTGAGGGTCTTAGGACTGGAGAAATTATTTCTCGAGCAGTCTACCTGGCCAGGGATCTGGTCAATGGACCCAGCAATCAGGTGACTCCAACTGTTTTGGCTGCAAGAGCTAAAGAGATAGCGAAAGATGATGGAATGGAGATTCAGGTATTGGAAGCGAGTCAGGCAGGGGCGATGGGTATGGGGGCCTTCGTTGCTGTGGCCCAGGGAAGCCAGGAGCCGGGGAAGTTTATCGTCTTGGAATATAATAAAGGAAAAGGATTGGATACGATCGCATTAGTAGGGAAGGGGATAACTTTTGATAGTGGGGGAATTTCGATCAAACCCTCGGAGAATATGGAGCGGATGAAGGATGATATGTCTGGGGCTGCGGCAGTCATGGCTACCATGCAAGCTGCCTCCAGGCTCCAACTTCCCTTTCATCTGGTTGGACTCATGCCAGCGACAGAAAATCTTCCGAGCGGGAAAGCCTATAAGCCGGGTGATATTTTGAGGACCCTCTCCGGGCAGACAGTAGAAGTGATCAGCACCGACGCAGAAGGAAGACTTATTCTCTCAGATGCCCTCACCTATAGCTTACGGTATCAACCGAAGGCGATTATAGATTTGGCCACCTTGACAGGAGCCTGCGTAATTGCATTGGGAGACTATGTGATCGGCCTTTTCGGGAATGATGAATCTCTTTTGAGGCGGATCGAAGAGGCTTCCTCTAAAACAGGGGAGAAAGCCTGGAGATTACCTCTCTGGGATGACTACTTTGAATATCTGAAAAGTGATGCGGCTGATTTCAGAAATGTTGGAACGCGGGCGGCGGGTGCCATCATCGGCGCGATCTTCTTGAGCAAATTCGTGGGAAACATTCCGTGGGTTCATCTCGACATTGCCGGACCCGCATCGATTGAAAAGGAGAGACCGTATATCCCGAGAGGGGGGACGGGTGCTGGGGTAAGGTTGCTTATTCAGCTGCTGAGGGATTGGAAAAAAGATTAAATGTCAAATTTCAAAGCTCTCACGGAGTGATGAACCAAAGGTGAATCAAGTTCAAATTAAATCCAAAGTTCAAATGAACCAAACAGGAAGAGTTTTGCTATTGATTCATTTGGCATTGATTTGACATTTGGGTTTTGACATTTGAACTTTAGGAGTTCAAGTTCGAATTCTTGGTTGCGGAAATTTCAGGTTAGGAATCACATGACGTATGGAGCGGAAAAGCAATATCCTTTTTTGAGGGCTTGCGGAAGGCAGGACACCTTCTATACGCCCATCTGGCTGATGCGCCAAGCCGGTCGGTACCTGAAGGGGTATCGGGCGCTCCGGAAGAAATATTCCTTCTTGACTATGTGCAAGAATCCTGAACTCGCGGCACAGGTCACGCTTCAGCCTATTGAAAAGTTTAAGTTCGATGCGGCCATTATTTTCTCGGATATCCTCATTCCCCTGGAGCCGATGGGGGTGGAATTTGAGTTTGCCAAGGGAGAAGGCCCTGTCTTCCATCATCCCCTCCGGGAGAAAAAGGATGTGGAGAGACTGAGGGTGTTCGATCCTGAAAAAGAAATCTCCTTTCTGATGGAGGCGATTCGAATTGTCCGAAAGGAATTGGAAGGAAGGATCCCTTTGATCGGGTTCTCCGGTGCTCCTTTTACTCTTGCGAGTTACATCATCGAGGGGGGACACTCGAAGAATTACGTTCTCACCAAAAGCCTGATGTACCAAGACCGCCCCACATGGGATGCTTTGATGGAGAAGATTTCGGAAGTGCTGATTCGCTATCTCAACGCCCAGACTCAATCGGGGGTCCAAGCTCTTCAGATTTTTGACTCCTGGGTGGGCTGCTTGAGCCCGGGCGATTATGAAGAATATGTCCTTCCTTATTCCAGAAAAGTCATTGAAGGTGTTAGCAAGAGCGTTCCTCTTATCCATTTTGCTACCTCCAATTCAACACTTTTGGAACTCATGAAACGTGCAGGGGGAGATGTCATCGGATTGGATTGGCGGGTGGATATCGGGGAGGCCTGGGCACGTCTTGGGTATGATGTCGCCATTCAAGGAAACCTCGATCCTATTATTCTACTGGGTCCAGTGGATTTAATCGAGAAGAATGTTAAGAAGATCCTTGATAGGGTGGAGGGTCGACCCGGTCACATCTTCAACCTTGGCCATGGAATCCTTCCAAATACTCCACCCGATCATGTGGCCGCGTTAGTAGATATCGTTCATGAATATAGTGCGAGGTAGTTTCTCTTAAACAACTTTGTTACTTTCGAAGGGGGAAAATCCCGATAACAATCCCTCCCCCCAAGGGGGAGATTTTTGTTATTTTTTAGGTCATTGATGAGAGCCATTCTGCTGTTAGCCTTTGGAGGACCCCGATCTCTTGATGAGGTGGAGCCATTTTTGACCCGCCTCTTCAGGGGCAGAAGGCCTTCTACAGAGCAATTGGAAAGGGTCAAGGAGCGTTATCGCCTGATCGGAGGCTGTTCGCCTCTGCCAGAGATCACCCTCAAACAAGCAGAAGCTCTGGAGAACAGTCTTGAGGCGAAGGGCTACTCGTTCAAATCCTACGTAGGGATGCGTTATGGACACCCTCTGATTGAAGAGACGCTGAAAAAGATTCTCGACGACGGAATCCGTGAGGTCATCGCTCTTCCCATGACCCCTTTTCGGTCCCGTGGGAGCACAGGAGCCTATATCGAAGAAGTGAATCGACTAAGAAAGAGTATTGGAGAGAAGACAGAAATTTCTTTTGTCGAGGGGTGGCATCTGCATCCTCTCTTCCTCCGTGCGATCCGGGAGAAGATCGGAGAGGGGTTGATGGAATTCACCCCAGAAGAGAGAAAGAAGGTTCATCTCATTTTCTCTGCGCACAGTCTTCCAAAATCTCTTGTGGAAAACGAGCCCTACGTTGGGGATATGGAGGAGAGCGTTAGGGAGGTTCTTAAAAAGGTTGAGCCTCTTCCCTGGCATATTGCTTTTCAGAGCAGAGGGATGGGAGCTGAGGAGTGGTTAGGTCCGGACGTAGAATCTCTACTGACCGAGCTTTCACGGCAAAAGGTCCGAGAAGTTCTCGTTGTCCCGATCGGATTTGTTGCCGATCATATTGAAGTACTTTACGATATTGATATTCTCTATCGAGGGAAGGCTGAATCGATGGGGATGATGTTGAAAAGGACTCCCTCCCTCAATTTTTCTCAGCGATTCATAGAGGCCCTTGCTGCGATTGTCGAAGAACACATTCAAGGGTTCAAGGATTCTAGGGCTCGAGGGGTCTAGTTGAAATCTTTCACAAGTCTTTAAACACTTGAACCCTTGGCCCCTTGAATCCTTGACCCCTGTCGTATAGGAGACGAATGAAACGGATCATCATTATTGGCGGCGGCGTTGCCGGGCTCGGGGCGGCCTACAAAGTGACCCGAGCCGCGTCGGAGGGCCACGGCGTCGAATTCGTTCTGGTCGAGAAGGACCGACGTCTCGGGGGGAAGATCCAAACAGAGATGGTGCCGGATCCCTCGGAGCAGGGCAGGTTCGTCGTGGACGGCGGTCCAGACTGTTTCCTGACCGAGAAACCAGCGTGCCACCGCATTGCAAAGCTTGCAGGGATCTTCGATGATGAGTTGCCCACCGACGACTCACGGAGGCGTACGTGGATTCTGTCCCGTGGCAAACTTCATCAAATGCCCGATGGCGTTATGATGTTCGCGCCCACGAAGTTCGTGCCCTTTGCCACGACCGGCCTCTTTTCATGGCCCGGTAAGATTCGGATGGCCATGGACCTCTTCATTCCGCCGAAGAAAGTCGCGCCAGGCGAATTCAACGACGAGACGCTTGAGAGCTTTGTGGTCCGCCGCATGGGTCGCGAATGCCTCGATCGCCTCGCCGAGCCGCTTGTCGGCGGTGTTCACGCGTCCGATCCAAAACTGATGTCGCTTGCCGCGACCTTTCCGCGCCTCCTCGAGATGGAGCAAAATTACGGGTCGCTGTTGAAAGCCTTTATCGCTACGCGCCGCAAGGTTGAAGAGATGCGGCGCAAGTACCCGGCCAAACCGGGCGAAAAGCCTCG
>JBAVGF010000330.1:0-2117 GCA_049684675.1 Thermodesulfobacteriota bacterium
CCCCCATAGGCACCTCCTACTCTCTATGATACAAATTTTTAGGTGTGTCTATCAATTCGGGGGAAGGTCAATTAGTAATCATTAGTGTCCTTCTTCTTGCCGGGCTGACGCTCGAATGGATAAGGGAGACATTCCCATGTCTTGTGGTCGGTTATTCTTGACAGACTATTTCCTTTATTGTACATTTAACCCATTCCAAAGCAAGTTCTTATCGTTTTCTTATCCTTAAGCTGCCCCAATGGCATTCTCGCTGTCCTCACCAAGGAGCGCCACAAATGTCTCGACTGCCCGCTCGACACTGCCTGCTACCTATCGTGTTGCTGATTCCAGTGTCGGTGATGCTTTGGATGGCCATTGCCAGCGCGGCGGACCCCGCCCGACCGGACAAAGCCCCGACGTGGCTCTACGAGGCCGAGACGTGGGGCGCGTGGTACTCGGATCTGGCTTCCGAGGAGGAAATCCGCGCTTACCAGGCGTTCTCGTTCATTAACTGGGGGCAGCCGTGCTCCAATCAGAAATGGGTCAAGGAGTTCCATAATTCCGGCATCCGCTCGATTGCCTACGTTTCCTTCTACAAGGCGCCAGCAATCCCCGACGTGGAGGACCGGCGCCGCTGGGAAGGCGGTTCACCCGGCGTCGAGGAATGCAAGCGGAACCCGTTCTGGCGAGCGGTAGATTTATCGAACCATCGCGATTGGAGGCTGATCGGCGAGAACGGCGAGGTCAAACGTCCCTTTAACAACCCGAAGTATCCGCCCGGCTGGAGTCAGGTTTGTACAAATGTTGAAGGTTATTCCGAGGCTGTTCTGCGAGGCTTACGGGGAATTATGGACCTGGGCTTTGATGGGTTGTTCATCGACAATGTCCATCCTGAGGTCTGTTTTGGGCCGGAACACGGCAAGCACAAACACGTTCATGGTGATAAGAACAACCCGGAGACCTACAAGATGCTTCTCGCCGAAGTGCGCCGCTTGGTGAAGAGCTACGGCGACGACAAAGTATGTGTGCTGAATTCCGGGGATTTACGCCAGGAATATGCCGAATACTCGGACGGATTGATGTGGGAGTCCTACATCTCGGGGCGCGCCGAGGGCAGACAGGATTGGCTGCGGGTGAGGAAAGCGGCGGACGACTGGCGGCAATACGTGGATAGCGGCAAGGCGGTTCTTGCTCCGGGCTATGTTGGGGGCGAGAATGAAGAGCAACGCAAGGAAAATGCCTTCTATGCGTATGCCTGCGCCAAGCTGTCGGGTTTTCTCTGGGCGCGGTACGACGACTTGAACCAGGTGCGGATCGGCAGGCCCATCGATGACATCCGATCGGGCAACGGAATCCACTACAGGATATACGAGAAGGGCGTCGTGGCGGTGAACCCGGACCCCGAGGCGCAAACGGTGGAGATCCCACTGAACACGAAGGACGCTGCATTCGTCGACGTCTTCACGGGGAAAACGCTGAAGGCCGAGAACGGTTGCCTAAAGATTGCCGTTCCGCGCAACGCCGGCCGCGTGTATCGTTCCGATTAAGCGGCGCAGGGTCAACACACTCCGCCGGACTGAACATTGCAAGAGCCAGCGTAAAGAGGGAGTGTTGATCATGCTCATCAGATCAACAATCTACATAGCAGGTGAAAGCGCAAAAAAAAGAAAATCGATATTTGATTGTCAAAGAACGAGGCAGGGTCAGAAATGGCTCTGCCTTTTTATTTCTTTGGAATTAGCAAGGAATTCTTATTAAAGTCTCAAAGACTTTAACTAATTTCCAAATTTTTGGTATATCGGAAATGATGTTAATATAAGGAGTATAATGTTTGTATCACACAACTTTTCAGGTGAAGATGAACGATGAAAAAAATCAAAATTATCTTTTTAGTTCTAATTTCTATATGTGTGGGGATTTTGATTGGTGGCTATTTGTTTTCTCAGTCACAACCCAGGTCTTTTTTGGCAATAAATCGTTGCCAGAATTGTTTGACTCATGAAGATTTACTGGGCCTGCTTGCCTCTGTCCAAATTCAGAAATTTTCTGGTCTAATGCCTTTCAAAGTTTTTGAAACTGATAAAACAGTTGTTATTAAACTTCCATTTTCCTCGGATCGAATTCATTACGTTATCATT
>JBAVGF010000331.1:0-2339 GCA_049684675.1 Thermodesulfobacteriota bacterium
GATCACCTTCGTGAGCAGCTCCTGAATGGAGAGATCCCGCCTCACCAGCACCTTATAGAGACAAAAATTGCAAAAGAAATCGGCACCTCGAGAACACCCATCAGGGAAGCTCTTCACAGTCTTGAGCTGGAGGGCCTCATCGAATCCATACCGAGGGTGGGATATGTAGTTAAGCCAATAAAAAGGGCCGAGGTTGAGGAGATATGCGAGATCAGGACAGCGATTGAAGGGGTAGCTGCCCGGTGGGCCATGGAAAAGGCTCCTCAAAAACTGATTGAGGAATTGAGAGAGAACATTTCAGTGTCGGAAGAAAAGGCCGTTCATGGCGATCCGAGGGCTTTTGTTGACATGGATGCCCAATTTCATGAGATTATTGCAAGGCTGAGCGGAAGCAAACGCCTTCAGGAGTTAGCCCAAACTTTAAGGCGCCATATGCTGAGGTACCGAATTCAAAGCATCTACCTGACGGAGAACGTCGTGAGGGCCATTGAGGGCCATAAGGGCATCCTCGACGCTATTGAAAAGGGTGATGTAGAAGAGGTGAATAAGGCAATGAGGTGCCACATCGAACAATCGAAAAAAGATATATTGAGGTATGCCTTTAAAGAGGCAGCAGAATCAGAGATATAATTTCTTGATTCATTCAAGAGTAGGGACAGGGGATGATTGAAATAAAATTCAAGGGTCGTGGTGGACAAGGAGCGGTAGTCGCTTCAGAAATTTTGGGAAGGGCCTTTTTCTTAGAAGGAAAATATCCCCAATGCTTTTCTCTCTTTGGGGGAGAACGCCGGGGAGCTCCTGTGGTTGGATTCCTGCGTGTCGATGAACAACCCATCCTCTTGAAGTGCCAGATCTATCATCCTGACCAGATGATTATTTTCGATTTTTCCTTAATCGATGAAAAGGAAATATTGCAGGAACTCAAACCGAATGGATCGATTTTGATTAATAGTCGTCAGGGAATCGATTTTTTTGGGAAATTGCGCAGATTTAGAATCGGTCTGATTGATGCGGGTCCGATTGCCAGAAGCCTTGGCCTGGGAGCCACGTTTAATACCGCTATGTTGGGTGCCTATGTGCGTTTAACAGATTTGATCACAATGAAGACATTGACCGAAACGGTCAAGGCCATGGCACCGGGAAAAAAGGAAGAAAATGTTCAGGCAGTGAGAGAGGCTTATAATCAGGTAAAAATATACGAGGCAGAAGACAATTTAGCGGTTTGAGCCGAGGCGCACCGAGCGAAAATGGTTCAAAACCTTATCGGTTGTTTCCAAAGGAATAGTGGACCGTCCCAGGAATGACTTTCGTAATGTTGTCATTCCGGACTTGATCCGGAATCCAGTCTTTTCCACCTGGATTCCCCCTTTCGCGGGAATGACAGTCCTGTGAGCATCGTAAAGAAGCCTTAGAGATACTATACCAGGTTGTTACCGAGGCAGAAGGATAGGGCAATTGAAAACGAAGTCCGATCATTCATCTGATGAGTTAGTGATTCCCATTTCCTATGGAAGTACGGAAGTTATAGAAACGGGTAAATGGGGTTTCCAGAAGCCGCAAACGTCCTTCATGACAGCCCCTTGCCAGGAGGCCTGTCCTGCAGGAAATCCCATTCCCAAATTCCTTTACCTGGCAGGTGAGGGCCGCTATGACGAGGCCCTTCAAACCCTTCTCAAAGAGAACCCTTTTCCCGGGGTTTGTGGCAGAGTTTGTTTTCATCCCTGCGAGGTTGATTGTAACAGGGCTCAGTATGATGAGGCTGTATCCATCCGCGCGATGGAAAGATATGTTTCTGATACAGCCCCGAATCGGCTTCCGGATATCAAACCGATACAGAATAGGGATTCAAGAAAGGTCGCCGTTGTGGGCGCAGGTCCGGCAGGACTTTCCTGTGCTTATTTTCTCTCTCTTCTGGGTCATCGGGTGACGATTTTCGAGGCCCAAAAGGAACCGGGAGGCATAATGCGGTGGGGGATTCCCGAATATCGCCTACCCAAATCTGTGTTAAAAAGAGAGATTCGAAGGATATTCAATCTGCCCATCGAGATGAAAACAAGTATCAACGCGGGGAAAGACCTTTCTTTTAACCAACTGAGCCGGTTTGATGCCGTCTTTCTCTCCCCCGGGGCCAGATTGAATGCACCCCTTTCCATTGAAGGTGAAGATTTGAAAAGGGTCTGGAAGGGTGGAGATTTTTTGGAGCGAATCAATTCAAGGGAGAAGCCTATTTTGGGGAAGGAGACCATCGTGATCGGGGGGGGCAATACTGCCATGGATGTGGCGCGGTCGGCGTTGCGTCTCGGTTCCAAGGTAACGGTCGCCTATCGAAGGACCAGGGC
>JBAVGF010000332.1:0-2095 GCA_049684675.1 Thermodesulfobacteriota bacterium
GAACAGTGTGCTCGCGCGATGCATGCCCTTGTTCACTACGGACGGGTGCGCAGAAAGAAAGATTGCTGAGAGGTCCTGTTCTCTCTTGTGTGGGACGATTTTTCAGAAAAATGACTTGATGAAGGCTGTAGTTATGCAGCACGTAAAGGAGAAATCCTCATAATCTTCCCCCTTATCGCCCTTGCTGCCTCCCATAAATCAACAGCACGCTGAGCGTTTAGCCAAAACTCCGCAGTGTTTCCAAACAACTGCGAAAGTCGCAACGCCATTTCAGGGCTGACCGCGCGTCGTTCTCGCAAAATTTCGTTCACCGTCTGACGCGACACCCCAAGGGCTTTCGCAAGACTCGATACGGACAGTCCGTAATCCGGCATGAAGTCCTCGCGTAGCATCTCCCCAGGATGCGTGGGGCGAACTTTTCTATCTCTTGTGTTGGCAATGCTCATAAGACACCTCTCCTCAATGATAATCCGCTATTTCAACATCATATGCGTCGCCATCAATAAACCGAAAACAAATCCTCCATTGGTCATTCACAGAAATGGAGAATTGCCCTTTCCGTTCCCGCTCCAACTCATGAAGTCGGTTGCTGAGAGGAACCTTCAAGTCCTCCAAACCCGTTGCTAGGTCAAGATATTCCAGCCTTCGCACCGCCCTTTTCCAGATCGCCGGAGACAACCGCTTCGACTTCCCTGTTTCATACAGTTCTTTCGTGTGCCTGTCGGTAAACGTTTTTATCACCATTTAATGGTAAACTGTAACGTGACACTTGTCAATAAGATTGTTTCTCGCCCCCGGCTCTTGTAATGCTGTCACCTTAAAACAAATGGACCTCTTCAATTAGCGGTTTGTCAGTTTATGGTTTTTTCTGTACCCAAAAAATTCTGTTTGTATTTTTATCTTATTTTGATAAGATTTACCCCGTTAGAAATTCCGGTCGTTGCGACCCTTCGACATACTCGGGGTCGTGAGTGCAGCGAAGCGCGGGATCGAACGGATCGGAAGCGAGCGGCGCATTGTTTCTAACGGGGTGAAGGTTGAGCGGAAGTGTCTCGTATAAAATTCATCCTCCGGAGAAAACATCATGAAATCTAAGTCCGCAATGTCAGCGTACATCCTGATTGGGTTGGGTATCATCTTCCTCCTGTCTAATCTTGGCTGGCTACCGCCTATTCGCTTACTCATGGCCCAGTGGTGGCCACTCATTCTTATTATTGTTGGCATTTTGGTGTTAATCAGGCGCTCATCTGGTAGAAAGCCGTAGATGCTTCTCCGGGGAAACCAAGCGATCCGCCACAGAATAGACGTCCTATCCCTTCCTTCTCAATTGTCAAGTTGCTTTAGAACCTACGCTCTTCCTTACATCCTCTAAAATTTTGGTTGTATTTTTATCCCGTTCTGATAAGATTCGGTTAATCCCGTTAGAAATTCCAGTCGTTGCGACTTGAAACCGAGCGGGGCATTATTTCTAACGGGACATTCACAGCTTTCAAAATACTGTAGAATATATCTGTCAGGTTGAATGAGAAGATAGTTTCGAGAAAAAATTAGTCAGAATGGTCGATGAGGCTGATTGACATTTCAAAACCTGATACGTGTCGAAGGATCTTCCCCATAGAGTGATCAATGACAAGAATTGGAGAATGTCAAAATACAAGACTCGATTTCTCGTTTTCCAAGCCGATAGGAAAATACTTGAATGAGCCGAAAATCAAAGCTAAAGTTTGATGAGATAGGCTACTGGTCAGAAATTAAGCTTGACATCATCAAGGACTATGCTTCGGTATACTCAAAGATTCTTGCAGCCCAGAAAAAGCCGATGCTTTACCACATATACATTGATGCCTTCGCCGGTGCAGGGGTGCATATCTCAAAGAGTACAGGGGAGTTTGTCCAGGGCAGCCCAGTAAATGCGATCTTTGTAAAACCCCCCTTTTGTGAGTACCACCTTATTGACCTCGATCAAAAAAAGATTGCTTTGCTCAAGGAGATCGTGGAAGGGCGGCCGGATGTCCATGTTTATGAAGGTGACGGCAACGATATTTTATTGAAGGATGTTTTCCCAAGAGTTCTGTTTAAAGACTACCGTCGGGGG
>JBAVGF010000333.1:0-37871 GCA_049684675.1 Thermodesulfobacteriota bacterium
GCTGTCACGAGCCTCCGAGATATGCATCCAGCACCTCTTCGTTGTCCCTCACCTCTTCAAGGCCTCCCTGAATGATCGTTCGTCCCTGGCACAATATGGAGCGAACCAACGGGAGACTCTCGATCCCACCTTTCGAAGGAGAAGAAGGGGCAAGAAATTTGAATAACCCCGACAACAAGAAGGGGTCACTTTGATTCTCCACATCGTCTCTGGATGTAATCCCGATGTGGTATGTTCCTGGTTCCTTTGGGAATTCAGGCCATTCATCCGGGACGATCAACTCCGTCTTCCCAATGACTGGCTTAGAGACGACGTCAGGTGTATTCTCCCACAAGACCTTAGCAGGATCACGAATTCTGTCATCTTTGCTGACATACACCACATAGCTCGTCGCTTCGGGAACAGGTTCCCACCAAATGCGTCTTTTACGGATGAATGGCATGGGTTCTCCTTTCTAGCTTATTCCACCCCATTTCTGCCTTGCTCGGTTAGATTTCCATCACGGAGTCGAAGCTTCCGAATGTATTGATCTCACGTGCTTGATTCTTCGAGTCTATTGTCCACTCACCGTCAACAACAAATTTGTATCGGTATCTGCCGTGAGGTAACGGCACTCGCTTCTCCCAGCACCCGTTTTCGCCAAGGGCAAGCCTGCTCTCATCGTTTATCTTCCAATCGTTAAAGTCACCGGCGACGTAGATGTCTTTCGCTGCGGACGATTCCAGAGCGAATGTCACTTCCTTTATATCCGGCTCGAATGATTTCTCGATCTCCTCTCGTGGGGACGAGACACTTTCCCGTTTTTCGGGGACCTGAACGGACCTTGATGACGCAATTGGTTTTTTAGGATCCCTTACACCGTCAAGCCTCAGTGTCTCATAGCAAAGTGCGGTATAGTCCTTGGCACCGTTCGATGTCTTATCGAAATCAATGATGGAGACACCTTCGGATACCGCTCGTTTGAGCGCAACATTGAGTCGTATGACGGTCCGGAACATCTGATCTCCAAAGAAGGCCTTTACTTCTTCGAGCACCGACTGCGAATACGTGGTACGGTTGTCGAAAAGGGTGGCGAGTGCATTCAGCCGAGGAACATGTCCGATCTTCATCTTGATGAGCTCGAGCATTCCCAGGAGCTTGCCGACGCCCATAAGAGTAAAGGCACTCATATCGATGGGGACGATAACCTGGTCAGCGGCTCTCAGGGCATTGAAGGTGAGGAAGCCGAGGCTGGGCGGACAATCAATAATGATGTATTCGTACGTTGACGGGGAGGAGGACAATACTCTGTAAAGTTCTGAGACCGCGTCCTCTTTACCTTTGAACTCCTGCTCCAGAGTGCTCAGCTGGATATTTGACGGCACGATGTCAAAGTTCCGGGAGACATTTGCTATGCAACTGTCCAATGACCGCCTCTTCTCGGGACTGTCCGTCAAAACGTAGTAAATGGATTTGTCTGTTGGCAGGTTACTTGCCCTCAAACCAAAGGATGCATGAGCCTGAGGGTCCAAATCGATAAGGAGAACCCTTCTTCCGGTGGCGGCTAATGCGGCGCTTACATTTATGGCGGTTGTCGTCTTAGCGCATCCACCTTTCTGATTTGCTATGGCAATCGTCTTCATACCTCACACCTCCTTTTCATTCGAAGTGACGATAGACATATACTCTTACATCCCAGGACGAGCGAATATCCTCGTCCCCCTCTCCAGAATAGCCATTTCCAATTTGAATCAGCGCAACTCTTGGCAACTCGCGCCGCTGTATGGTCCGTTTTTTGTCTGTAGTGTAGTGTGTCTCAATAAGCGGTGTTCCAAGGTGAGGGATGCACGCCGGAAGGGCTAACAGGGTTATCCTTCCTTGGTGCATTCTTTTTGGTGTGACGTTTGTCTTGCCCATTTAGCGACTGGCGCCACTGCCTTTTGTCAGAACCACTTACGACCGTCCCAGTGTCAATTGAATAAAGACAACTGGTTACAAGTGACGATCTTTAATTCTGTATTGTCGACAGATGACCATATCTGTAAAATGGGCGTTTCTAATAACACAAAATATGGTATCCGTTAGTTTCCCTACCACAAAATGTGCTATTAGTCAATAGAAAAATAGGCTTGTGAAAATTATCTCTTAATTTAACAGAATTACCTGTCGACGAGGGGAACGTCCATAAGATTATAAATTTCTACTCTCATATAGGATCTACCGTGGAGGGAATTGATTCTAAAACTTGGCATCGGTTGCTTATTCTTAAAGAAGCGGCAATGTGGAGATGCCTCGGAAAATTCGGAATGTTAATCCCTCGCGTTATTGTCGAGGCGCGCCCCGAATCTCTGAGAAGGCAAGCAATTCAGGGAAAAACTCCCGGAAGTCCCCGTAAAGTCCCCCATAATGCCTGCTCAATGCTTCAGCCGCGCCAGCGTCTACGGTGCACGCCTTAAAACGATATTCCCAGCTTCGAGCAGATGCCGCGCGTGAAGTCGCGCACGGTTTCGTTGGGGTCTTTAAGCCCGAGCTTTATTGGCGCTTCATATTTCTCGCTGTAGCCATTCATCATGACAGTCAGCGCGTTCAGTTTCCATTTCCAGAGGTTTTCCGGCTTTATGTACCAATACTTGGGAGCCAACGTGCGGCCGATCTCATCATAGCTCATCTCCATGATACTTTCCGGACGCATTGACGGCGCCAGCGCCTCAAGCCCCGGGAAGTCCTCGCCGCCTGTCCATTTGCCCTTATTAAAGGGGCACACGTCCTGGCACACGTCGCAGCCGTACAGCCTGCAACCAATTTGCTCCGCCATCTCAGGAGATGGTACGCCCATTCCCATATTCGCCGAGAGGGAAGTCTGAAAGCTAGCGCACCCGATCATCGACATGGTATAGGGTGCGCTCAGCGTATGGGTAGGGCAGGCTCCGATGCATTTGTTGCAGTCTTTCGAACACTCCTTGAGTTTTACGTCGCGAATGAGTTCGAGCTCCCGATCTACTCCGAACATCCCTATGTGATTATATGACCCGTTTTGGGTGTAGAAGAAATTATTCTGGCGGATGATGCCGAGCCCTGCCTGATACGCTGCCCAGCGGGCCGGCGCTGTGATTCCATGACTGCCGCCCAACGTGCATGTAAGACCGAGGCTTTCGAGAAACGTGGAGAATTCCCTGCGGATGCGGAAAAAGGGCGCCTGTTCGTCCGTTCTGCTGTCGAACATGTAGGCTTTGCCGTAGACGCCATCGAATTCGCCGGGCACGTTGTACCTGTAGGTAGGGACGACAGCGACTATGATGGATTTTATCTCGGGATTGCCCGCCGAGGGGTCCGCATAACTCCTAAAGCGCCCATATATTTGCTCTCCCATGGGTATCCGCGAGATGCGCTCCTCCAGCTTTTCGCGATAACCGGCCAAGGCGCCGACTCTAATAATACCGCAGTCCTCGTATCCAAGTCTCAGAGCCTTTTCCCGTATTTTGTTTTCCATAATCACAACTCCTCCTTCTGATAATCAATTTTCTGAAGCACACGCACTTTTCGCGGAATATCCAGCTTTATCACCATAAGTTCTTCCGGCAACTTACTTGCGAATTGCAATTAGTGTAAAACATTTACTTGTTTTTTGCAAGTAATTCGTATATTCTTTAAATATGAAAAAAATCACCAGGAGATCGATGTGTCCTATCAGTACCACTCTCGACATTTTGGGCGATAAGTGGACACTGCTGATCATACGGGACTTGATGTTCAAAGGAAAAAGGACGTACGGCGAGTTTTTGCAATCCGATGAAAAGATCGCGACTAATATCCTTGCCGATCGTCTACTCATTCTGGAAAAGAACGGGATCGTCGAAAAAAGGGCCTTTCCCGGAAATAAGGTAAAAAACCTTTACCAATTAACTCCCAAGGGGATCGATCTCATGCCGATCCTGTTTGAGATCATCTTATGGGGTGACAAATACTTCGAAATTCCGGGACGTGTTCATCGGTTTGCAGGAGAAATCCGGAAGGACAGAAAAGGCATGATAAAGGAGATTTCAAAAAGACTTGCAGCGACGGACGCGGAGTCATTGACTAAATGATCCCTCGGAATTAAGTTTAACCCCCAAAATGACCAAAAATGACCCCATGAGGACATTTCATTTTCTCAGTCACACCTGGGGGATTCTCAGCGTCTAAATCTAATAGAAAAGCCGAAAAGGAGAAAATGGATGGGTTCCGACCTGGAATGGCTGGTGGAGGCGGCTAAAGAAGGGGATAAGAAGGCCCTAGAAGACCTTGTTTTGAAGATTCAGGATAAGATCTATGGGTTGGCCTTGCGGATGCTCTATAATCCCTCCGATGCCGAAGATGCAGCCCAGGAAATCCTGCTTAAAATCATCACCCGTCTGAGCACCTTCCGAGGAGAAAGCGCCTTTACCACCTGGACGTATCGGGTGGCCGTCAACCACTTATTGACCTTGCGCCGACGTCAACCCGAACTGGAGGCGGTCTCTTTTGAAGAATACGAAAAAAGCCTTGAATTGGATTCGCCTGTAGATTGGCAGGAGTCGAGCTCCAGTGCCTTGCAGCAAATCTATGTGGAAGAGATCATGATCAGCTGCCTCCAAGGGCTGCTGCTCTGTCTGGACAGGGAACACCGTCTGGCCTATCTCCTGGTGGAGGTTTTCGATGTCAGCAGCGAACAGGGGGCGGCCATCCTAGAGATCACCCCGATGGCCTTTCGTAAACGTCTATCCAGAGCCCGGGAACGAATCCAGGATTTTCTGAAGCGAAATTGCGCCCTGATAAATCCGGATAATCCCTGCACTTGCGAACGCTATGTGATTTCACAGCGTTATATGGAAAAGGTTAGAGAAAAGGATCTGGTTTTTGCCGAACACCCTTGTCGGGTCAAGCAGGAAGGGAGGACCGTCCATCGTATTAAGGAGATGGATGAACTGACCCGGATTGCAACCCTGTATAAGCAGTATCCTGATTTTCAGGCCCCATCTGCGTTGATCGAAAATATCCGGAGTTTGGTCCATTCCAATAAATATGAATTGCTCTGAAGAAAAACTGAAAGGAGCATGACATGGAAAAGATGATTGCGGTCTGCGGAATCAAATGCCACGAATGCCCGGCCTTTTTGGCCACCCAAGAAAACGATGACCTCAAGAGGAAGGAGGTCGCCGAAATGTGGTCCAAGGAATTTCAGGCCGCATTCAAACCGGAAGATATCAATTGTGACGGCTGCACCTCCGGGAAAGAACGGCTTTTCAGCCATTGCCTAGTCTGTGAAATAAGAAAATGCGGGATGGGAAGAAATCTGAAGAACTGCGCTTACTGCGATGAATATATCTGCACAAAATTGAGTGAATTTTTCCGGATGTTCCCCCAGGGGAAGGTGGTACTGGATGAAATAAAGAGAGAGCTGTCAATATAAAATAGAACGTATTCTTATTTTTTTGACTTGAGCCCGGGATGATTTTCCGGAACGACGGGGCAGCATTCAAAGCCGGGCGGACGGCTATTAAAAGGACTCGAATGGTCAGACGGACGCCCTCAAGTCGAGAACTCACTGTCCAACCATGAAAGGGAAAATTTTATGGCATCGATTTATAGAGAGTTCACCGTAGAAGCAGATCCAAATATCGTATGGTCAGCAATCCGAGATGTAGGAGCCGTTCACCAACGATTGGCAAAGGGTTTTGTTATCGATACGCAACTTGAGGACGACGTTCGAACAGTGACCTTTAAAAATGGCCTTGTCGCCAAAGAGCGCATTCTGGGCATCGACTCTCAAAACCGAAGAATGGCCTACACCATTCTCAGTGATAGATTGAAACATCACAGCGCCGCATTTCAAGTATATCCCGAAGCAAACGGGCAGACACGAATTGTCTGGTCTGCTGATATCCTACCGAATGAAATGGAAAAGTTTCTATCGGAAATGACGGATCTGGCCATCGAAGCGATAAAGGGTACCCTGGAGGGGGATTCTCTTCGAGCCTCCAGTGAGAATAGCGATAATGTGGATTCCTTTCGGAAACCGATCGCCTCTGAATCCTTGGGGTTCAGGCAGGCCCTGATGGCCTCCGAACCCGCTCCTGATCGTGCCGAGAAGATGATGCTGTACGGGCAGTTCATCGGATCTTGGGATGGAACAGTCATCGTACACCGGCGGGACGGTCAACGCTTTGAGAACTCTTGCGAAGTCCATTTTGGGTGGGCTTTGGCGGGGCGTGCGGTCCAAGACGTTTGGATCGCGCCATCCCGCAAAACGAGGGCTGCCGGAGTGGAGGACGGAATGTATGGGACTACCTTGAGAGTTTACGATCCCAAGACCGATCAATGGGAGATCACCTGGATCGATCCAGTCCGAAGAAACTTCAACAGAATGCTTGGCCGCCCTGTGGGAAATGAGATAATACAAGAATATCGTGATGAGGGCGGAAATATCTGTCAATGGGGTTTCACGGATATCCGTCCGGACTCGTTTCATTGGATCAGCCGCGAATCCAAAGATGAACGAAAAACGTGGAACCTGACGGCCGAGTTTTTTCTTCATCGTCGAGGGGATGAAGATACTAAGCGGACCTGATCAAGGAAAGATCAGCTGATCCTGAGAAGGCAATCAGTTCAGGGAGAAACTTCCGGAAGTCCCCGTAAAGTCCCCCATAATGCCTGCTCAATGCTTCAGCTCCTTCCCAAAGACGGTTTGCTCTTTTAAGCCTGAAACGAGATATCCTGTGCAGGACCACGGCAATACCCCCAATGTCGCTATACGACGGCAGCCAGTCCCTGAACATGAATGGCATGATGCGCTGCAGCTTATCCGGGAGAAATTCCTTGTGCTCGCAAAGGACCCGCCAGGCGTCCGATATAAAAAAAGATAATGGCACGTCCGCGTAATCCTCCCAGTGTGCGGCAAGAAAGTGGTCATAGAAAAGATCGACCAACACTCCCCGGTAATGACCGAAGGATTGATCGAGCCGCCGCTTGCTGCGAAGGAAATTCCGGTTCTGTCCTGCGAAGGAATCGATCTCCCGGTGAAGTAAAATTCCCCGTTCAATACCGGGCGGGAAACGCCCGTCCAGCCTCCCTTTGACAAAATCACCCATGAGATTTCCGACAAGGAGTTCCGGAGCACCGCCGGAGAGAAACAGGTGGGTAAGAAAGTTCACAAATCGATCTCCAATCCTTCCCCCTTCAGAACTGCAAAGGAGAAAAAGAGTATTGTTTAGAATAACATATTTCGGTTAACAGATCAGGAGTGAATCAATCGAGTGGAACGGGACCATGTTTCACCAGCCAGGACGGCAAGGGGGGCGTACGTCCTGGCTTCTACCGCACATTCTACCAGACATACGGGATGAGGCGATATTTCACCCGTGCCATGTAGGCCTCATATCCGGGCAGTTCTAGCCGCAGCACGCGTTCCTCCCGCACCGCTCGAAATGCTATCCCGACGACGAGGATCAGCCCCAGTAACCCGTACCATGACCCCAGCAAGAAGGTTGTGCCGACCACGAAGGGGATGACAGCGGCATACATCGGATGGCGCACATAACGATACGGTCCGCTGGATACCACCGTTTGCCCGCATCCCCCCATTCCTTCAACAAGATTCATTTGAGGTTGAATTTTGGTTTTCGCTTCTCTGAAAATGCCTTCAATCCTTCCTGCCCATCAGGGTGAGCTGCACAGAAGGAAAGTCCCTGACGCTCTCGCTCGATGTGGGACTCGAAGGGGGTATGGAAAGAGTCTATGAGAAGCTGTTTGCACCACCCAAATGAGTGAAGTGAACCTTCTGCCAATTCACGGGCCATCTTCCACGCTTCCTCCGTCACCCGTCCATCCTCGGTGACCTTCGTCACCAACCCCCAAGCGAGTGCTTGCTCAGAAGAAATCGGTCTGTCAAACGCAACGATTTCCATGGCACGAGCCAAACCTACAAGCCTGGGAAGCGTGAATGTACCTCCCCCATCAATACATAGACCATTTGAAGTATAGCCTTGCCGTAGTTTGGCAGATTGAGCCATGACTCGAAAGTCGCAGGCGAGCGCCAAGGAAAAACCACCCCCAGCCGCTATGCCATTAACAGCCGCTACAACCGGCTTCCTCATTCGAAGAATTTCTAATATGGCTTGATGGTAGCGAGCGGCCAATTCGTGGAAAGCTGCCGCAGGCCCACCACGAAAGTCAAGCGCCCATTTCAGATCCCCTCCAGCGCAGAATGCCTTCCCCTCCCCAGAGATGACTAATACCGATACCGAGTCATCCATCGCAAGACTGATAAGGCATTTTTCAAGAAGTCCAATCATATCGAGATTGAACGCATTGAATGCCTCAGGCCGGTTTAACAATACCTCGACTATTCCACCATCTCTCTTAAGTCTTATCGGCTCTGTCATCTTACTTACCTCCCCTCTTCTTATCGATTAGTAATGGGCAGCAATTGGAATCTACACCTTTTAGCAAAAACTGTCAAAAACTGATTGCAAACTGATTGCAGGAACACTGCTGTCCACGAACGGTTGAATGTGGTGAAATCAGGTTTACCGCAGAGTCGCGGAGGTCGCTGAGAAAGATCCTTTTTCTGACCCAATCGGGAGACGGCGATTGGATCAGAAACTGCTCCCCTTCGACCATAAAACCGGGACTCTTTGAAGGCTATACAAGCTGTTAAGAGCCCTATCCTAGAGTAACAGAAGCCTTTTTATTTGACGGCCTCCCTTCGACTTTGCTCAGGGCCTTGAGCCTGTCGAAAGGCTCACCGCCAAATAAGAAACGGTTTCTCTGCGTCCTTTGCGTCTCTGCGTTGAAAATCCTATTTTGGACAAGAATGTTGCAGGAAGGATTCATTGGTATTTACAATTGAAGCTCTCCGCCCACAGGGCGGGGCTTCCCGGAAAAGAAATACTGTTTTAATTGTGCCCCTTGACCCCGCCTACAAGGCGGGGCTTGCGGGGCACTTGCCGGCCAAATTAGGTGACAAGGGGGGGTTTCCATTCCTTGACAATGGGAAAAGAGGGATTACGTTTTTATTAAGACAACTTCAGGGGTTTTAGCCCGTGAGGATTAAAGGGGGTGCACCATGGCAAAAAAACATACGAATATGGATCCAGTTGTTCACTTCGAGATGCCAGCGGAAGACAAAAAACGCATGGCAAATTTCTATACAAGCGTGTTTGGTTGGAAGACACAGATGTTAGGCTCAGAAATGGGCGACTATGTTCTCGCCACCACGACGGAGCCTGACGAAACGGGTCGTCCGAAGAACCCGGGCGCCATCAATGGCGGATTCTTCTCAAAGTCGGAGGATAAACCCGCGCAATATCCTTCCGTGGTGATTGCAGTCGAAGATATTAAGGAGCATATGAAGAGTGTGGAAGAAGCGGGCGGCAAGGTGCTCGGAGAGCCGTCGGATATACCCGGCGTCGGATTGTACGTGTCTTTTTTTGATACGGAAGGCAACAGAGTGAGCATGCTCCAGCCGTCTCGCGGGGCTTGAATCATTAAGTCATTGGTCATTGGGTAATTAGGTCATTAGGTAATTAAGGCCAAAGCTCAAGGTTCCCGCCTACGCCAATCTACTAAGTGTGCCCTGTAGCGCTTCGCCTGCCGGCAGGCAGGCGTGACGCGTGTTCGTAATACATCCGGGCCGAAAAGACTGGATTCCCCCGTATCAAGTACGGGGCAGGCTTATCGAGTCCGGAATGACAAACCGTGCAAGACTTACACAGGGAATCCCCCCCCACCCTCCCCTCCCCCTCAAGGGGGGAGGGTTAAGGAGGGGGTGACCCGTGCTGCTGGCTTGTGAAGAGTGCAGACGCGAGACCGATACTGAGACATCAAACAAAAAAGGGAGCCTGCAGGCTCCCTTTTTTGTTTAGTTATTTATGTTCTGCTTATTTTGATTTTAGCTCCTTCAGTTTCGCGGTTAGAGCAGGCAGGACTTCTTTATAATCCCCGACGATACCGAAGTGGGCCACGTTGAAGATATTCGCCTCCTTATCCTTATTGATAGCCACAATGTATTTTGATCCCAAACAACCGGCGATATGCGACATGGCGCCAGAGAGAGCAACGGCTACGTATAGCTTAGGGCTGACCACCTTACCGCTCTGGCCCACCTGGAGCCTCACCGGCGCCCAACCCTCGTCACAGGCAGGCCTGGTAGCACCCACAGCGCCACCCAGAACGTTAGCGAGCTCCCGGAGCATCCCGAAATTCTGAGCACCACCTATGCCACGGCCACCGCTGACGACGACCTCAGCGTCTTCGAGCTTCACCCCTTCCACTTCCTCTTTTATGCGATCGACAACCTTGACTTTAAGCGCCGAAGGGTCGATCTTGCCTTCTACGGGAATAACCTGACCTTGCCGGGAGTCATTGCGCTCTGCCGGCGGCACTATTTTCGGCCTTAGAGTAGCCATCTGAGGCCGGGCAGACTTTGATACCATCGTGGCGTGGGCGTTACCACCAAAGACAGGCCTGGTCGAGACCAGGAGCTTGGTCGCCGGGTCAACGGACAACGCGAGGCAATCCATAGCGAGCCCACCCCCTAAGCGACCATTGAGCCGCGGAGCTAAATCGCAACCGAGATCTGTATGGCCGAGAAGCATGACAGAAGGAAGCGCTTTCCGGCAAAGGTCACCCGCTACCTGAGTGTAGGCATCGGAGTTATAATCATCCAGGAGACTGTCTTCAGCAACATAGACCTTGTCAGCCCCATAGGCGATTGCCTCCTGACCCAGGCCACCTGTTTTGCTACCCATCAATAGGGTACTTAAGTCCTCGCCCAGTTCATTGGCAAGCTTTCTTCCGGCTCCAAGGAGTTCTATAGTGATTGGCGCTAATTTCCCTTCAATGATCTCACCGCAAACCAAAACACCTTTATGAGTATCCATGGAATATCCTCCGTAAATCCTGTGTGGTTTGTCATTCCGGGCTTGACCCGGAATCCAGTCTTTCCTGGATTCCTGCTTTCGCAGGAATGACGCCCGTTGTTGTGACTAATGTCGCTATATGTGTAATCATATCAGCTTAGCCAGCTTTAAGGCGAGATTGACGCCAGCTTCGCCAGGAGTACCCCCTGCAACTATCTCGCACTCGGTCTTTCGGGTCGGCACAGAGAGACCGGTGATCTCAATATGGGCGTTCGCCTTGTCCAGCTGCGAGGACTCCGCCCCAATATCCTGCGCCTTCCAGATCGGAATCTGCTTTTTGCGAGCAAGCATGAGGCCCATTCCACCCGGAAGACGAGGGAGACCGATCTCACTGCTGACCGTAACCAGGCTTGGCATAGGAGCTTCCAGTACTTCATAGCCATCCTTCACTATCCTCTTTACCCTGAGCTTCTTGTCCACTGCCTGGATATCACAGGCGAGGGTCACGACAGGGATGCCGAGTATTTCGGCCAGAATGGAGCCCACCTGACCAGCGCCCCAGTCAGCGGCCTGTCGGCCACACAGAACCAGGTCATACCCGCCTATTTTCTGGATCGCTTTCCCCAAAACATAAGCAGTACCGAAGCTATCCAGGTTCTCGAAGGCTGCGTCCTCGAGAACAAATCCTTCGTCGGCCCCCATCGAGATGGTGTGCTTTATCACGTCAGAAGCTTTCCCCGACCCCATGCTGATCACGGTTATCTTCCCTTTGTGCTTATCTTTGAGCCGGCATGCAGCCTCAACGGCTCGTTCATCATAGACGCTGATCACAGGCGGCACTCCGGGGGGAGGAATCACCTTTTTCGTTTCGGGGTCAATCTTGAATTTGGCAGGTGGTATCTCGGGGTCGGGTACTTGTTTAACACAGACGATGGTATTCATGCGACTCTCCTATCCCGGCGTAGCCGGAACCAAACAGGGTTCAAATTCCAAATACCAAATGCTTCTTAGTCATTAAGTCACTGGGTAATTAAGTCATTCAATGACTAATGACTTATTGACCTAATGACACAGCAACTTTGATGTTTGGTGCATAAGGGCCTACTTCATTGCTGCTTCAACCACTTCAATAAGATCTCTTGCTTTCAACGAGTCCTTCATCTGTTTATGTTCGATGCTCTCCTCGAACATCTGTAAACAATAAGGGCAGGCGGTCACTACGGTCTCAGCCCCGGTCTTGAGAACGTCTTCCATACGCATTTGATTAATCTTTGTTGTACCGGGCTGTTCTTCTATCCACATGTGTCCGCCCCCGCCGCCGCAGCAAAAGCTCGTGTTTCGCGAGCGTCCCATTTCCTCAAGCTTTGTCTTGGGGATAGCCTGCAATATCCGGCGCGGCTCCAGATATACTCCATTATAACGGCCTAAATAGCAAGGGTCATGATAGGTGAGTATAGAATTCACTTCCTTGGTAAGTTTCAATTTGCCCTGCCTGATTAAATCAGCAATGAGCTGGGTATAGTGAACGACTTTGAAATCGCCGCCGTATCGAGGGTACTCATTGTTAATGGTATGATAGCAGTGGGGACAGGAGGTGATAATCTCTTTAATGTTGTGGCTTTTGAAAATTTCAATATTTTGCTCCGCCATGACCTGGAACTGGAACTCATAGCCTGCTCTTCGTGCCGGGTCGCCGCAACAGGTCTCGACTTCGCCCAATACCGCGAAATCGACTCCCGCTGCTTTCAGCACCCTCGTCATGGAAAGAGTCGCTTCGACATTACGCTCAACCAGAGCTCCGGTGCAACCTACCCAGAATAGGGTATTCGCGTGATCCCCTTCAGCCAATATTTTGAGATCCAGACCATTTGTCCAGTCGCCCCTCAACCTCAGCGACTGGACTCCAGCCCATGGATGTCCTCTGGACTGCATATTTCTGAGCATCAGCTGGGCAGTTTCCGGCATCTTACTTTGGGCCAGCACCAGGTTGCGTCTGAGGTCAATGATCTTAACAATGTGTTCCACATAGACGGGGCATGTCTCCTGGCAGGCAGCGCAGGTGGTGCATGCCCAGATTTCGGCCTCGCTTGGCGCTTCCCCAACTAAGGTCGGAGCGCTTTCGGATTGATTCGCCTGGTTGTTCGCTGCTTTGAGCATATGGACTTTGAGGTCCTGCACGACTTTTCTGGGCGAAAGGGGTTTGCCTGTCGCCCACGCCGGGCAGGCATCCTGGCAGCGACCGCAGTTGGTACAAGCGTCCAGATCAAGGAGCTGCTTCCAGGTGAAATCCTTGACGGCCGCCGCCCCAAGAGTCTCGGCATTTTCAATATCGATAGGGGCAGGAGTTCCTACGGGTCCCAGGGAGCGAAAAAAGATATTCAACGGGGATACGACGATATGCTGTAATTTGGAAAAGGCCAGACCGGAATAAATGATGGCAGCAAGGACGAGCACCGAATGGAACCACCATAAAGACCAGTGCCAGAACAAGAGCGAGCTCTGGCTCATGCCGGCAAAGGCTTTGGCGACGACAAATCCGCCCACGGACCATACTGCCCAGTCAGGGTGAAGGGTTAATTCGGTAGCTGCCTGCCGCAGCCCTTCAACCATGAAACCGGTAATCAGCATCGCTGCAATCAACGCCATGCCGACGCCATCGTCCAGCAGGGTATTCAGTCTCTCGGGTTTCGAGACGTAACGGCGGTAGGCAGCCATGATGATCCCGATAAGAATCAGGATGCCGCCAATATTAACGATGAGCTTGAACCACAGGTAGGGAGTACCAATGATATGACCCGTGATGTAATGGGTGACAGCATCAACAGCCGAAGCCAGAAGGAGAATGACAAAACCCCAGAAGATAATCAGGTGCATCATCCCGGGAAAGGGATCGCGAAGAAAGCGCCGGTGGGCCAAAAAATCCACAATGGTGGTGCGGATGAAAACCCCTATTCTTTTGCCTATGTTTTTGGAGCAGTCATCTGGCTTGCCCACGTGCCATAGCTGATAGCGCCGGTAGAAACCGAACACCCAGAAAGCTAAAGCGATAGCTGCCAATATGTAAATCACGTAACCATACGGTATATTCCAGAATACTTCCCGGGATGGCAAAAGTGATCCTCCCCTTTTTTATTTTCAACGCATTTCTAATCGGTGTAATCGTTTCATAATCCGTGTAATCAGAGATTTCTGGACTTTTTTCAGAAATCTCTTCTTTATTTTTCTTTACCTTTTCTGACGATCGTTCTTTTTTCTACAGGAATAGGAGGCGGAACAGGCGCACCAACAATCTCCGTAACTGCACGAAATTTAGGCGGACAAACTTCAAAACATGTTCCGCATTTTATGCATTTCTCTTGGTCAATGACGTGGATCTGGTTCTTGGCGCTGATAATCGCCTCTGCGGGGCATCTCTTAGCGCAAGTCATACAGGCCTGGCACTTTTCCGGGTCGATATAGTACGAGATGACTTCGCTGAATAAGTTGTCTATTTCGTCTTCGGTGAAAAGTTTGTCATATTCTTCCGGGTTCTTAAGACGCGATGCCAGCTTCTCATTTTTCACCAGCTTGATGTAAGGGACCAGCTTTGTGATTTCTGCAAGTTTGGACTTTAATTCATTTTGGTCAATTCCTTCACCTTTGCCTTTGCCAAGGGGTCCTAACTCCTTCACCTCGTTGCCAAACTCACCCATCACTTCAGCAAACCGGTTTCCTTCAGCGGAAGACATAAATTCGATCCGCAACCTTTCCGGGTTCAGCCCGATGTGTTCCATTATTTTCCTACAGAGAAGCACCATGGTGAGCGCATGGTAATTTCCATGGGTAATATAATTACATTCATTAAGGCGGCAACCACCAATTAACACCCCATCCATTCCATTTGAGAAAGCCCGGAGTACGAATTCCAGGTCGACTCTGCCGGAACACATGACGCGTATCAGCCTCGTTTCAGTTGTATATTGTAGTCTGGAAACTCCAGCCATGTCACCAGCGCCGTATGCTCACCAATGGCATACGAAGCCTAATATTCTTGGTTTAAATTTAAGTCCTGTACTCATGCTTTCTCACCTCTTAAATATGAAAACAGGGTTCAAGGATTCCAGGATTCGAGGGTTTTACCTTCATGACTTTCACTTGAATCCTTGACCCCTTGAATCCTTACTTTGTTCATTCGTAGACTTCTACTCGTCCTCCGCTGCCGCATCAATTTGGGCGAGCAGCTCTTCGTCGGTAAAGTGCTTTAGTCGAATCGCCCCTGTGGGACACTTCGCGTTGCAGAGACCATCTCCTTTACAGAGAACAGGAATAACGACAGCCTTTTTGCCCTGTTTTGTCTCACGAAACTCGATGGCACTGTACGTACAGACTGCGACACATTGCCCACACCCTATACACTTTTTCTCATCCACCTCGCAAACAGAGCCGGAGGCGATGACGGTATCGTGTGAGAGAAGCGTCAAGACCCGGCCTGCGGCTCCATAGGCCTGCTCAATCGCTTCCGATATCAGCTTGGGATAGTGAGCCGTTCCACAAAGATAAACGCCGTCTGCACCAAACTCAACCGGTCTTAATTTGACATGGGCTTCCTGGAAGAAACCATCCGGGCCCAAAGTTACCTTGAATAATTGGGATACCTCCTTGCTTCCTGCGGAGGGAATAACGGCAGCAGCCAAACAAATGATATCCGCATCGATTTCGAGCCTGTTCCCTAAAATATAATCTGTCGCGGTAACCTTTAGAACGGGCCGACCCTCATCCGACTCACCCGTTTTCACCTCTGGTTTGTCCTGCGGTTCATAGCGGATAAACTTCACCTCTTTATCTGCCGCTTTCCTGTAATAATCCTCGCTAAACCCGTACGTTCTCATATCCCGGAAGAGAATGTAGATATCCATCTTGGGGTTTATCTCTTTTAGTTTCAATGCGTTCTTGATCGACTCGTAACAACATATCCTGCTGCAGTAATTTCTGTCTTCATTTCTGCAGCCTACGCATTGGATCATCACAAGACTTTCTGCGTGAACTACTTTTTCGTCTCCTTTGTTGATCTGCTCCTCCAACTCCAGGTGGGTCATGACCCTGTCATCTTCTCCGTAAAGGTATTCGGCAGGTTTATAGACATCCGCACCCACAGCGATGACGGCTGCGCCATGTTTTATCTCTGTGACCCCTCTGTCTGACTTCACCGTGGTTACGAAATTCCCCACATAACCTGCAGCCCCCGTGATGGCCGCATCCGTATAGACATGGATTGAGGGGTTCTGATTCACCTTGCGCACAAGATCACGCAAATAGGCCTGAACATCCAGCCCTTCGAGGGTGGTGTGGATTCTTCTTGCCGTTCCCCCCAAATCTTTTTCCTTTTCCACCAGGTAAACCTCATGTCCCTGGTTCGCGATGGAGAGAGCACAAGTCATGCCGGCGATCCCTCCACCCACCACGAGCGCCGCCTTGTTGACAGGCAGATTAATTTCCTGTAATGGCTCCAAAAGGCAAGCTCGTGCCACCGACATCCGGATGATATCCTTTGCCTTTCCGGTGGCCTCTTCCTTTTCTTTAGAGTGGACCCAGGAGCACTGTTCTCTAATATTGGCCATGTCGTAGTAATATTGATTCAGTCCCGCCTCCCGAACCGTGTCCCGGAATAACGGTTCAAGGGTCCTGGGGGAGCAGGCAGCGACAATGACCCGATTGAGCCCTTTTTCCTTTGTCATGTCTGTTATTTCTTTGGCACAATTCGTAGCACATGAAAAGAGCTGTTCCTGAGCGTAGACAACATTGGGTAAGGTTTTGCAATACTCGACTGTGTCAGGAACATTGACTACCCTTCCGATATTCGCCCCACAATGACACACAAAGACTCCTATCCTGGGCTCCTCTTCGGAGACATCCCTCTCCGGCGGATAGATCCTTTCTTTGACCAGCTTCCCTCGCCGGTAGTCCAGGAGTTGAGCACATTGGGAACCCGCTCCGCTGGCGGTAAAAACCGACTCGGGAATATCGATCGGACCCTGGAAGGCTCCGCTGACAAAGATCCCGGGCCGGGTGGTCTCCATAGGATTGACAGGATTGACTTTACAGTAATCGTGATGATTGAGTTCTATGCCGAACCTTTTTGCCAGGTCCTTCACATCCGCAGGAGGATTCAATCCAACGGATAATACCACCATATCGAATTCTTCTTCTTTGACTCCATCCTCGGGAATAGAATACCGTATGGTGACATTCTTGCTTTTGGGGTCCTCTTTGACAATGGATGTGTAGCTTCTGATAAACCGAATCCCGGGAAGTCTCTCTGTTCTTTGGAAGAATCGCTCAAAATCCTTCCCATAAGAACGAATATCATTATGGAAGATCGTACACTCTGCCTCTGCGTCATGCTCTTTCGTCAAAATGACCTGTTTCTGTGTATACGTGCAGCACACGGATGAACAATAGCTGTTACCGCCGGGAATCACCTGCCTGGAACCGACGCATTGAATCCAGGCTATTTTGTGGGGATGTCTCTTGTCGGAAGCACGCAGGATCTCACCTTCGTACGGCCCGGTGGCGCACATCAGCCGTTCATAGTCCATACTGGTGACCACGTTCTCAAACTTTCCGTAGCGATATTCATCCCTCACCTTAGGATCGAATGGCTCAAGGCCAGGAGACAGAATGATCGCCCCTACGTTGACTTCCACCTTCTCCGCCGTTTGATTCAAATCGATGGCCTGATTCTTACAGACTCCTTCGCAAATACGACATTTCTTCTCTTTCAGGTAAAGACAGCTTTCATCAATATAGGTGACCAGGGGAATGGCTTGAGCGAAGTAGATATGGACGGCTTTATTCTTCGAAATTTCCTGATTGAATTGATCAGGGTATTTCACCGGGCAGTATTCCACGCAGGTCGTACAACCCGTGCATTTGCTCTCTACAATATATCGGGGCTTTTTAATCAGGGTGACCTTGAAGTCTCCTGCTTCCCCTTCGACACGGTCAACTTCAGTATACGTCAGGACCTCTATATTGGGATTCCGGCCGACCTCGACCAGTTTGGGCGCGAGTATTCAGATGGAGCAGTCATTGGTCGGAAAGGTCTTGTCAAGCTGGGCCATGTGGCCGCCAATGGCAGGTGCCTTGTCGACCAGGTAAACCTTAAAACCCGCAGTGGCAAGATCAAGAGAGGCTTGAACACCGCTGACCCCTCCACCGACAATCATCACATCACCAAAATTGCTGCCTTCGAAACTTTTGCGAATACTGTCTGCGAGACTTTTGCGAATCTGGTCTTCAATTTTTTCTAGTTCTTTTTGCACTTTCAATCACCTCATCAGGTTGCTCAATACCTAACAGCTTGCTGAAAAAATCACTTTTCGCAGGCTGCTCAAAAATGCCCAGATGCAAGGCGCCCGAAATCCCTCGTAGGAAACGCATATATGCGTTCCCTACAATGATGTACGCCGCAATAGCCTGCCCCGTGCTTGACACGGGGAAGGATGAGGGGAACGCCGCAGATAGGCGTTTTTCAGCAGCCTGTTAAATCACTTCCTGGAGGATCTCCGTGATGTCCTTAATCTGTAAGACCTCACTATCCTTCAGGGTTAACCTGCTATCCTCGAATTGGGTGATGCAATACGGGCAGGAAGTTGCCAGCACCTCAGCCCCAACCCCGATCGCTTGTTCCAGTCTGAGGTCGGAGAATCTTTCACCCTTTGCAGTTTCCATCCAAATCCTGCCTCCCCCCATTCCGCAACAGAGACTATCTTCCCGCGCATCAGCCATCTCATTCAGTTCCAAACCGGGTATCCTCTTCAAGACCTCCCGGGGTTCATCATAGATGCCATTATGCCGGCCCAGGTAACATGGGTCATGATAAGTCACTTTCTTCCTATACTCCTTCGTCAGTTTAAGTCTTCCCTCGTTAACAAGCTGGAATAGATATTGGGAGATATGGACCACCTCGAAGTTCACCTTAAATTCGGGATACTCGTTCTTGAAGGTGTGGTAGCAATGAGGGGAAGAAACAAGGATCTTCTTGACCCCGTTTTCGACAAAAGTCTTGATGTTTTCCCTCGCCAAGCGTTTGAACAATGTCTCGTTGCCCGCCTTGCGTATACTCTCACCACAGCAATTCTCCTTGGGACCCAGTATCCCAAAATCTACCCCTGCCCTGTTAAGGATATTGGCTGTGGCAGCAGCTACCTTCTTTAATCTAGGGTCATAGCTGGGATAGCAGCAGGGGAAATAGAGTAGCTCCGTGTCCTCGCCGAACTCCTTTACCCCCAGATCTTTAGCCCAATTTGCCCGGTCCTTCGGTTCTTGTCCCCAAGGATTACCTACACTGGCAAAGCTTGTCATGACACTCCGAAGACTGGGGATACTGGCAGGAACGACACCGTCCGGCACCAACAGCCTGCGCATCGCTCTCATAACGTCGATTATTTCTACGCCTCTGGGGCACCGCTGAGGGCATCTACCACAGGTGGCACATAGCCATATGTCTTCGGATTCGAAAGGAACCACGCCGAATTTTGCCTGATTGATCATTCTGCGAACAAAAAATTTTCTTACGCGATTCCAAGGGCACACCGTATCGCATTTTCCGCATTGATAGCAGAATTTGAAGGCGTCTCCACCTGCCTCTTTGATGCCATCGATGACCACTTTGAAGGGGGTTAGGGGTACAGTCTCCATACTCTTTTTCAATCCTCTTCTTTCGCCTTAATGTTTTATTCCTTCTTTGCCATTCGGGCAACGGTATCCATTACCTTCTGCAATCCATATTTGTCTACCATGGATTCCAACCCTATCTCCACGTCCTCCAGCTTCACCTCTTCTTCTACTTCCTCTTCCCTTTCTTCGTAAGTCAGGGCATCATTTAAGCACCACTGAACACACAGGGGCTTTTCTTGTGGCGGATCGTCTTCACACAAATCGCATTTGAGAGGGAGACCGGAATCGGGTTCTTTGAAAACGTCCCTGGATGGGCAGGAAGCCCTGCAGAAGTCGCACTCGTCATATTCCTTTCCGTCAATCACATATTTGTCTCTGCCAGCACATTCGGCTTTCGCATACTCACCCGCGTAAACGGGAAGATATACGTCTCTTATTGGGTCACGAATCAGCCGAATACGAGACCTCGCCGGATTATTGCTGCTATATTTCGGTTTGGCGTGAAATGCTGAGCAGGCTACCTCACATGCCCGGCAACCGTTGCATTTATCAAGATCGATCTTGATTACCTTCACTTTCTTCTTAATCTTGGCCATTTTTTATTATCCCTCTCTGTCCTAAGTCTTCGGCAACGTAATCCATACCTAATTCGTGCAGGGTCTCTTTCGTAGGAATACCATCCTTATTCCACCCTTTAAATTTGTAATACGCATCTAAGAGCTTTTCTTCAAGCTCGGGAAATCTTTTCTTCCAATGGTCCTCTGGCGGCTTCTCATCGGCCCTCCTCAGGCCTCTTCTTACATTAATGGCTCTAACTAAAGTTCGGTTCCTCTTATATACTTGCGTGAGTCCGGCCTCATCCATATCGATCCCGGTCGCTGATGAGATAAAAGCCGGGTAATTGTGTATATGATAGGGAGGCTTCAACGGAAATGACGACAAACCGGCGCACACCCCGAGGGCGTCATCAATGTAGTGCATCTTCTCTTGCCAGTCAACAATGTCAACGGACATGTCAACAGTCGGGTAATATGGATTTGAGCGTTCTCCGCGTAGCTCCCAGTCCAGAAGATACTTCTTAAACTTTTCATCAGGAACCTGGATCCAATCCTTGCAAAAGTCTTCTCTCTCCTCCATCGTAGGAAAAGGCGACTGGGGGAACTGCCCTTCAATCTGGGTAATGTTTACCTTCTCGCCGGTAGCGTACATTAGGAAATAAACGGGATTCAGCATTCCAAGCTTGAGAGGCAGCTGCTCGTGTTTCTTAATGTTATTATGGGCATATGCTTCTGCGCCCTTGCCGATCTGTTGGGCCGCCCAATGAGTGCCATTGGCCAAAACGTCTCCTATCCCTTCTCGCCGGACAATTCTGTCAAGTAACCAGTAAAATTTCCCCTCGTTATCGGACGGGCACCCTGCAAAGTCCGCGTCAGTCAAAATGCCGGCTTCTTTAAGCTCAAAGGCGAAGGCCATAATTTGCGGGGTTGAGAACCCGTCCACTCCATACTCCGTAGCACGTTGAGCGATTCTAAAACCAAAATCCAGGTCTGAATAGGCCGCCATGGTATAAGTAAGTTTCGAGAAACATTTCATCATGTAGGTTGAAATTCCTGGGACGGAAATGATTGCCCCGCATTTCATCGGACAGTTGTAGCAACTGATTAACCTCGTCCGCACAGTTTCTTGAGTCTCCTTCCACTTCTCTTCGACTTCCTTGTTCCAAAAATCCTTTCTCCGGGTGCGGGCATTCCCCCACATGAAATTCTGGGTGTGCCACTCCTCATCAACGTGTTTCATTTCTTGCGGTGACCCAAGCCCCTGTAAAATGGTCATGACCCCCGGAACCGGATGTTCTTCCCGGACTTTTATGTACTTCAGCACTTCGTTGCAAAGCCCCATATATTCAGCCGGTCGGGCAAGATTGACGTCCTTTGTTCCACGAACAACTATAGCCTTTATCCCTTTGTCTCCCATCACGGCGCCTACTCCGAGCCGGCTGGCACTGGAGCGGCCCTGCTCGATGGAAGCCGTATAGACCCTGTTTTCACCGGCCAGTCCGATAGCAGCCACCTGGGCGTTCGGCTCCTTCAACTCCTGTTTAATAAGTTCTGCAGCTTCACCTGCGCCTTTACCCCGCAAATGAGAGGCATCACGAATTTCTACTTTGTCATTGTTTATCCACACATAAACCAGATTTGGGGACTTGCCTCGAAAGATGACTTTGTCATAACCGGCATACTTCAATTCTGGCGCCCAAAATCCCCCCATCATTGAATATGCCATTAACAAAGTCTGAGGAGAATAGGTAGAAACAATGGTACGATTAGCGCCGGTAGCAGGTGTGGCGCCTAAAAGACCAGTGCCAAATATGAGCAGATTATCAGGAGAAAAGGGTTCAGTTTCAGGGGGAACCCTATCCCATAATATCTTGGCGTTAGTACCCAAACCCCCAAGATGAAGTTCGGTTAATCTTGGGTCAGTTTCTACCCTCTCAATGTTTCCCCGTGACAGATCAATTTCTAAATTATACCCTGTCTCTGCGTACCTCATTTTTTAGCCCCTTTAGGTATCTTCGCAGCCATGGCCTTCAGCTGCGCAGGTTGTGAAGCTCCCCGGCCACAGGCCGGGGCTTCCCGGTAAGGCAATTTCGTTTCATATTGTGCCCCTTAACCCGCCTGCAAGGCGGGGCTTCAGAGGCACATTCCGGTCATGTTTGTCGCACCCAAGCTCTCCCCTGTACCACACGGTTCAGGGCTCCGCCTTTGGCCGGAAGGCTTCACTCCAAATGTCTCCTAAGATTGATAAATGGGGAACGGTCAAAACCAATAGCCTTGAAGAAGGAAAGCATATCACCGGCATCCCAGCGCACAGAGGTATGGATGTCCCGGATTCCCTCTTTTTTAAAAAATGCAAAAAGTTTATCAGCTAAGATTCGGCCAATTCCAACTCCCATCTGCCGTGGATCAACCCCTACCATCTCGATCCAACCGCTTTGCTCCAGACCAAAGCCTTCCCCTTTGATCTCTCCGATGAGGAAGCCCACCACTTGACCGTCCTTTGATGCAACAAAACCCACTCCTCCCCGTTTCTTAAGATGATCCTCTACCGTCCGAACCCACTTTTTCGATACCTTTTTCTGTAATATGGATTCCTGGATAGAAACGATTTCAGAGACATCTTCGGCTCTGATCTTCCGGATTTTGATCTCCCTCCCCATCTCCTTCTTACTCAATCCGAATGATCTTGACATGTTTTCCTACCCATTCCGGAGGAAGATAAACCCGACCACTATTTCCACTCTGTTTGACTTCCTTCTCGATCATCTCCTCACCATAGACCTCGAACTTGGACTTGTTGTACACATTAATCGAAGAAGGCAGGAGTTCAGGGTCAGGTTCTTTTCTTTGTATCATAACATCCCTCAGAGGTTTAATAATTGCAAGTTAACTATTTCACAACTGCAATCTAATAGAGCGTCAAAAAGTTGTCAAGAAAAAAATCCAGAAAAAGTAAGTAATTATTTATTATTTATAAAATAGCTACAATGTAATTATAAAAGGGAACGATAAACTTGTCAAGAAAAAACTAAAAAAAGTCAAGTTGAGATTAACCAATTGATATTTATATAGTTTTAACCAAATCTTGTGGGAGGGACAGATTTCAGGCGTATCCTGTTGAGAACCAGCGCATCTCAATATATCCCCTTGTCAATCAAATATTGTTTTCATTTCGCCAATGAAGGATTTCCTGTTCGCAGAACCTGCAAAAATTAAGGGATTTCTGATCAATCTCTTCCACGTAAGTGGAAGACTTCATCACACAATTCAAGGTGAAACAATGAATGAGACCAAAGGTATGTCCTAATTCGTGGATGCCCTCTTTCAGAAGACGGCTTTTAAACAGCTCCTGATTCTCAGGAATTCCATAGAATTGATTGTGAAGGCGGCGGGCAGAGACTAAAGCCCCTACCCCCTTCAATTGGGCCTCGCCAAAGAGAAATGTAAATATGGGTATGAACAGGTCCAGCTCCGTTACCCCTAAAATCTTCAAGGTTTCAAGAGGAGTATCATTGATTAGTTGAAGCAGGAGACCCGTGGAGTTGTACTGATCGCGCACGGGGTCATAGACAGGAAAAAGGTCAAAACAGCGATTGCGGATCCTGGTCTGGATTTTGAAGGTCTGAAAGATGCTCTGCTTGAGAAATAAGAGGAGTGGTTCTTCTATCTCACCAATAGGGATGATGTCGATGTAAGACATGAAGGCTATCTCTGCAAGCCATATTTTTTGATCTTGTTATAAAGGGTCACTCGGTCAATTTTCAGTGTCTCAGCCGACTTGGAGATATTCCAGTCGGATTGCTCTAAGATCCGCCGGATATGAACCTTTTCGATATCCTCCAGGGAATTTCCACCGGTAGGAGTTCCCTTCGAAAGGAAGAGAAGATTTAAATCATCTGGCTCGATTCTATTTTTCTTCCCCACGACAACCAATGCTCTCTCTATGGTATTTCTTAATTCTCTTATATTGCCGGGCCAATCATACTGGACCAATATCTTCATCGCTTCCGGAGAGATGTCAGTAACATTTTTGTTCATCGACCGGGCGTACTTCTCGAGAAAATAGCGGGCGATCGGCGGGATATCCCCGGTCCTTTCCCGAAGGGGTGGGATTTGAATAGAAAAGACATTTAATCGATAATAGAGGTCTTCCCGAAAATCCTTTTCCGTCACTTTCTTTTCCAGATCAGAATTCGTGGCAGCAATGACCCGGAAATCCACATTGACGACTTTATTGCTTCCCAGAGGGGTGAACTGTTTGGTTTCAATCACCCGGAGGAGATCCATCTGCATCTTCATGGTAACATTTCCAATTTCGTCAAAGAAGAGGGTTCCCCCATTGGCCATCTCTAACTTTCCTTTTCTTTTATGTTGGGCCCCCGTAAAAGCACCTTTTTCATGGCCGAAGAGTTCGCTTTCCAAAAGGCCTTCGGGAAAGGCCCCGCAGTTGATGGAAATAATAGGAAAATAGCGCCGGTTGCTTTTACCATGGATGGCTTGAGCAACCAGCTCTTTACCCGTTCCGCTTTCTCCCCGGATCATGACCGTCGCATCGGTTTGGGCCACGGTATCTATCATCTCCAGGATTTTTTTAACCTGGGGACTTTCCCCCACAATCTCATCCTGCAAAGAAAGCTCCACGACCTTTTCTCTAAGCTGAAGGTTCTCAGCAACCAGCCTCCGCTGGTTGACCGCATTACGAACCAAAATAGATAGCTTATCCGGGTCGATGGGTTTAGAAAGATAATCATAAGCCCCTTCCTTCATAGCCTCCACTGCCGTGTCTACGGTGGCATAGGCAGTGATGATAATCACGATCATCGTGTTATCGATCTTCTTAATCTGTCTCTGGAGTTCCATACCGTCCATCCCGGGCATCTTAATATCCACCAAAACAATGTCCCATACGTCTTCCTGGAGTTTTTTCAATGCCTCCATACCATTTCCAGCAGTATCCACCCGGTATCCCTCAATTTTGAACCAGTTGCATAAGGAATCTCGGACCGAAAATTCGTCATCAACAACTAAAATATTGACACCCTGGTTGTTCATCTTTTCTCTCCTTCAGGCTGGGTTTTGAGGCCGATGACTTTACTGTTCAATCCCCCCGCGCCCATCGACGGGTCTCCTGGGTAGGGTAATAATAAAGGTCGTTCCCTGGTTAGGGTTGGATTCAACCTCGATCTGCCCCTTATGTTGTTGAATAATTCCATAAACGACGGCTAAACCTAACCCAGTGGACTCCTTGGTGGAGACAAAGGGTTCGAAAATATGGGGAAGAATTTCCTCCGGGATTCCGCTGCCGGTATCGGAAATAACGATCCGCACCTCACGACTACCGTCTAAAAAATCTGTTTTGACCTTTAACTTCCCTCCCTTGGACATCGCATCGATGGCATTAATAAACAAAGCCACTAAGATATGTTGGATCCCACTGGCATCACAATAGATGATGTCATTTCCCTCGGCTAATTCCTGAAACAGTTCCAGCTCTTTTATTTGTATTTTATGTTTGACCAGTTGAATGCTGTTATGAATAATTTTGTTGAGACTTTCATCACTCCATTTGCCAAAGTCCTTCTTGGCAAAAATCAACAAGTTTTTGACGATATCACCACAACGGACGGCTTCATCTCTGATCACGGCCAAAAACTGGGTGACCGAGGTGCTTTGCTCTGGCGATAAAGAGGCAGGATTCTGAATGATCTTAAGACATAGCTTTGCATAAGTGAGGATCCCGGACAAAGGATTATTGATCTCATGGGCGACCACGGCAGAAAGTTTTCCCAGGGAGGCTATCTTTTCCACTAAGAGAATATGGGCTTGAGCCTTCTTCAGCGCTTCGCTCTTCTCTCCGACTTTTCTTTCCAGAGTTGAAGACCACTCTTGATTCGCTTCATTGGCCGCCTTCAGTTGTTTGGTCATCTGGTTAAACGATTGAGCCAGTGCTCCCATCTCATCTTTAGAGACGAAATTAATGACATAGTCAAGGTTCAAATTAGCCACTTCTCTCGTCCCCCTAGCAAGCTTTCTGATAGGGATATGAACCAAGCGTAGGATGAACCCCGCGAAGAGCAAGGCCGTCACAAAAATCATGATACTCGACAATAGGACCATCTTCTTCCTGGTTCTATAGATTTCCTCATCCACAGCTTTTAAAGATATTTTCACATCCAAAAGACCGAGAAGTTTGTCATTGGGAGAATGGCCATGACAATCGGCCCGATAGCATTCGGGTTCATTCTCGATGGGGTTGATCAGGCCCAACACCCGGTATCCTTGAGCGGAGGTCAAAATCCTGATTCTATTTTGTGTGGTCAGATGAACCGTGGCTGGTTCTTTTTCATGGCAGACATAGCACTGTTCTGTTTTTTTGTCTACAATGGTATCCACCTCACCTAAGTCTTTGGAAAAAGCAATTTTCCCTGGTTTATTATAAATTCGTATTCCTTCCATCCCCTTTTCCTGACCAACGGTCGTAATGATATTGGAGAGATTCTCCCTGTCATTTTTCAACATGCTGTATCGCGTAGACCGTTTTATCAGATCACTGGCTGTAATAGCGCTACGGATCACGCTCTCATTGATATGGCTGGTGTAAGAGGTAACATTAAAATACATGATCCCGGTGAAGGAGATCATTAACAGGATGACGAGAAGGGAGTAAAGCCTAAAGCTCAAGCTCCTCGTGACTGGAAGGATTTTTTTAAACAAGATTTGATACGCCGCGTCTTTCATCTCTTCATTCTCCGAAACGGTCCCAGAAGATGGCAAAAGTATTTTAGACAGCGGATGGTCTGAACTTATTCTTACTATATTATTTCTTAGGGATCAATGGAGAAACAGTTCCAATCGGCGAGCCATCAGGATGAATATCAGACGAGGCGATGACTAAAGGGCTATCCTCCAGGCTGGAATCTCTAATTTCCCTCCTTTTTATACTTAGGTTGGGAAAACTCTTCTTCTCCTTTTCGCAGAAACGTGCTTACCAGCTGGATATACCGCTCCGGGTCAACTAATTTTTTTATATCACTCAGTCTCATCCCTCCATCCTGCATGGTCATGCCCACCCTTTCCTGTCCGTACAACTCTGAAACGACAGCCGCTTTGAATCGTTCCCATTCCTTCTGACACCAGGAAAGCGCTGTCTCTCCAAAGAAGAGATATTTTTGGTCTCGCTGAAGATTTTTGGGTTTCAGGGTCAGCAAAAACCCATCTCCTAAGGGGTCCCGGCTGATAAGGTCGGGTCGGTCTTTCAATTTCTGGTTGACCGAAAGAATTAATCCGCTGACCGGAAAAACAATATGCAGAATACCCTCTTCGTGGATAATAGAGCAAAGATTTTCTCCCTGAAGACACCGTTTCCCGGATAGAGGAAGTACGACCACCCTGACTTTCCCGATGATTTTCCCCAAGAAATGGTCTAAACCTACCCGGACCTCATCAGCCTTTTCCACCTCAATCCACGTATGTCCCGGATGGTAGAACAAGGACCTTTTGATGTTCAAGAGGGAAAGATCTTCCCCCAAGAACCCTTCCGTTGGCCCTTCTTTTTTCCAAGAAGGAGGTGAACCTGCCTCCTCAGAGGCTACGTTTCCCCTTTCCTGCGAGGTCGTTGGATGAAAGGAGGGGGTTGCAGATTGATTTCTGAGTTCCCAATCCAGCGGACATTTCTCACACTGCAAGTCATACTTACAGAGTTTATAAGAGAGCAAGCCTGCAGTCATCCAGACGCACTTAAGCTCTTTCTTGGGAATGAGCTGGTAGTAGTTTTTCTTTTTGTCCACCCTTAACCCTCATAGGCTAATTTTGTTATTCTCCCACTCACGGAGGTTTAGAATGACTTCACTCTTGCGAAATCAAGAAGAAATCTTTTACGATCTCATCCCATTTGTCTCTATCAAGACTTCTTGCCATCCCTTCAACAAGCAATCCACCATCCTGATAAACCAAACCAGCATTGTAACTCATTTTTGATAAGAGATTTTCTCTCACTTCTTCCATCCACTTTTTTGCCAGCGCTCCTGAGAGCAATTGTTTCTTATTCGCTGAAAATCTCGGTGATTCAACCTTCATCAGCCAACTCACGTAAGGGTATTTATTGATGTTTTCAGGTGAGTTAACAATCTTTTCATTGATGGCCACAACTTTTCCGTCCACGGGTGATAGCATATCGATCGTTTTTGAATCTACCTCTAAAGTCCATCCCTTATCCCCCTGATGGATCGTTGAACCGATGCCCGGCACCTCAATCGCACTGATTTTCCCTACAAGTTTTTGGGCAAAATCATCCATGCCCACCTTCACCCAATTCTTCCCTTCTGGGGCTGCCCAGCTGTGCCCCAAGTGGTAATAGAACTCCTCCGGAAGTCTAAACCATTCGTTTACGACAGGGATAAACTTTTCAGTAGCCTCAAAGACCGCTTTTGCGGGCCTGCCCAAGAATCTCCAGAAAACGATAAAGAGCAGGAGAAAACCGATCACAAGCAAGTATTCAATACCCTTTGTGGCAAAGATGTCTACATAGCTGAAACCTTCCATTGCGGGACCCCCTTTCTGATCGTTACACTCTTCTTGACGGCCTTTTCTTCCGTTGCCCATGCCGGAGATTCTCGCAATACCGGCATCCGGTTTACGATCCACCTGAATGCCCATACCTCGGTGAATAGAATGGCGAGGGTAATCACGATCTCCATCCACGAGGGAATATACCTCTGGCTCAAAGGCACATACCACTTATAGGCAATGACAGAGTAATTGAGTCGGTTGATGAGGATTCCAAGCATTGAAAGGATGGCCGCCATCCGAATGACGGTTACATTTTCATACCGCACCGCGTGCAGGAACAGGAAGCAAGGGAGCAGGACAAAACCGATGAGTTCGATAAGATACCATGTACCCATCGGAGTCGTTAAGAGCGGCCATTGTTTCCCGTGGATAAGAATCAGTATCTTCATGAAGAAATAGACGAACAGCGCCCCTGCGCATCCCTTTCCTAACCCTATCAGGATACGATCAAACGACTCATGACCGTCGTGGCCGATTTGATTCGCGAAGACCTTGTGGCTTATGGTCCCTTCAAAGATGACCATGGAGAGTCCGGCAAAGATGCTGGAGAGAAAGAAGAGTACCGGAATGAACTCCGTATACCACAACGGATGAATCTTGTCTTTGGCCATCAAGAAGAGAGCGCCCAGACCCGATTGATGGAGGGTGGAAAGGGCGATGCCAAAGATGACCGCTCCCACGGTGAGCGAAGCAAGGATCTTCCTGATTCTCCTGAATCCAAGCCATTCCGCTACGGCAGGAGAAAATTCAATAAACAGGGAGATCATGTAGAGCATAAAGTGCCAGGAGACAAGAAAGAGCACTGAATTGACGCCAAACTTATTCCCAAAAATGGGGTTCGTAATGTTCCACCATCGACCCAGATCAAGGAAGATGGCGCCGGCATAAAAGACATAGGCGAGGAACCCATTGAGGACGGTTGCCCTTGCGATGGGATGATATTTTTCGGAACGGAGGATGTAGACAACAAAGGTGAGGATGTAGGCACCTCCTGCAAAGGCAACCCCTACCATCACGTCAAATCCGATCCATATTCCCCAGGGAAATTCCTGAGAAAGGTTGGTCACCGCACCCAGCCCCTTTACCAAACGGAAGAGGATGAGAGCGGCTCCGAGGACGATGATCGGAAAAGAGATGACATTGAAGGTGGTGAAGATCTTTCCTTTCGGCTTGAGCTCGCCGCGGATAAAGGTCCAAAAGTCCTTGAAGTTCTTTATTTCTGGGGTGGCGGCTGTTTCGTTCATGATCTTCCTCCTTTTCCTCCTATTTCCTCTTCTCCTTTTTTGGTTAAGGTGTTTACTCCGATCAAGAATGCAGGCCAGAGTAGAAGGACAAGGGGAACCGAATAGAGAAAGCCTTTGGTAAATTCCGGGTAAGGGGTTGTCCCGAGATCTGTTCTGAAACCGATCTGTTCGAAGGGGACCTTCGAGAGATAAAGGTAGCCCGTCCCTCCCACTTCATGCTCTCCATAAATGTGGGGTACGTACTCTCCGGGTTTCTGGTAAATCCTCCGGTTGGCTTCCTCAATCAGTTCCTTCCGCGTGCCATAGAGAAGCGCTTTTTCCGGGCAGTTCGCCACACAGGTTGGCTTCTCTTCCTTTCCCAATCTGTCCCAGCACATATTGCACTTCTGGATCTTGGGAGTGGCACTCCCGAATTCAAACTTTGGAATCTCAAACGGACAGGAGGGCATGCAGTACCGACAACCCATGCAATTGGTATCCCAGGTCACCGGCCCTTCCTTTCTTTTTTGCATAGCATTCACCAGACAGGCCGCGACGCAACCGGGCTGGTTGCAGTGCATGCACTGTCTCTTCACAAAGACCTCTCCCTTTTCCGTTTCGTAGCGGCTGACAACCGTCCATTGGCGCACCGAGGTTGTTCGTTCTTTACTGAATACGGAGGAATCGGCGATATCCGGAACGGAAAGATAGTGTGCCTCCGCACAGGCCGCTTCGCATGTTCGGCACCCCACACAGCGTGTGGTATCGACCAGGACGCCCATAAATTCCGTAGGATGAGCCGCGGCGGTTGCCCTGACCGTTCTTGGGATCAAGACGTCTCCGAGGGCTGCTCCTGCTAATCCTCCACCTAAGATTTTAAGAAAGCCTCTTCTGTCAATCCCCATTTGACCCTCCTCATGCTCATTTCCTCAGCGGAATGAGTTCGTCTGACTCTTTGGGTAAGTGACTTTATTCCGATACAGCCAACGATAGTCAGTATGACGAAGATAGGTACCATACGAATCACCCTCCTTTCTGTTTTTGATGTTAATCCGGAGAAGAATGGAATAATTGTGCGACCAGCGTCTTCCATGCCTTCTCGTCGAGTTTACAGGCAACCCCTCTGATTACTTCTCCCCCATCACCATAGGCCAATCCGAGCGTTTGGCTATTGAAGCTCGACATCAACTTGGCCTTACATTGGTCAAAGTGCGCCTTAAATTGGAGAGAGTCCATCAATTCGGGCATCTCCTTGTTGAGGCCTTTCGCTTGAATCTTCAGAATCCACCCTTCTTCATAAGGGGAACGGTTGGCGAGAGTCGGATCTTTTATCAGGTTTTCATTAACGTCTACGACCGTTCCACCCAAAGGAGCCAGCTGGCACAATTTCCGTTCGCCATGGCGGACTTTCCAGGCAACCTCTCCTTGATTCAGTGTGGCGCCTATGGGGGGAATCTTGATGTCGTCAATATCCCCCATCACCTGTTGGGTGAAATCATCAAGACCCACTTTTATCCTGTTCCCTCCCTCAAGTTTCATCCAGGCATGTCCGTTGTGATAATAGACATCTGCAGGAAACTGGGGCACCCTCGCAGGTGCCGGGACCGGGGAGACGACCCTCAAGCCCCTCTCCAGCTCAGCCAAGGGAACTTCTATCCTGCGAATCGAACGGCGTAGGATGGCCTGGATCACAAACACAGCTAAAATTGTCAGAGCAACTAAGATAATTACCATTTTTACCGCCTCCTTTTCTTTTGCGAGTTAAGTCGCGTTATTTTTTCTTTTCACGGTCTACTATTATCAAGAAGCAGGCCAAAGTTAAAAATTTCACAAGTAAATTTTTTTAGCAGTATAATTTCTTGCAATTACAACAGCTTAAAACATAGGTTTAGAAAACCTTAGACTGGTCGTTTAAGAAGGGAGACATTCAGGGTTGCTGAATATTTCTGCACTGTTTGTTGGCAGAGTTTCCTTAAGTGTTTAAGAATTAAACGAATTTTGTTGTTGAAAATATAAACATCGCCTTGTAAATATTTTCAACAGTTTTAAGTACAGGGCTATCCAGACTATTTTTCAAATCGCTTTTTGGGAGAACTGACCCGCTGTTGTTTAAGAACCTCTACAGTTGTATGGACTTCATTTGAAGAAACACCTATGAAGGTTCGAAATGAGTTTACGAAGGGCCAGAAAAAATCTTGACATATCAGTCGTCATTTGTCATGATATATGACGACTATGGCGACAAACGAAAACATACCCAAGGGCCCGGTCTACATCGAGCGGGTTCTGAATCTCCCTTTTCTTCTTCAGAAGAAATCTCATTTCCTTTTCGGCCCACGGCAGACGGGGAAAACCTCTCTCATTCGTCATTCCCTGAGAGGAGTGAGGTCATATGATCTCCTCGACAACTCCGTATATCTATCTTTAAGCCAGAATCCAGGCCGCATTGCCCAGGAAATCAACCCACGAGACAAAATCGTTGTCGTAGATGAAATCCAGCGTTTGCCCGTCCTCCTCAACGAAGTCCACCGGCTGATAGAAGAACGTGGCATTCGTTTCCTTCTTACCGGATCCAGCGCACGGAAACTTCGGCGAGGTGAAGTAAACCTCTTAGGCGGACGGACACGAACAAAATACATGCACCCCCTCACCTATCGGGAGCTTGGAAACCAATTTAATCTGTTCAAAACCATCGAGCGAGGGCTTCTCCCTTCGATCTATCTCTCCGATGATCCCCATGCAGACCTTGAAGCCTATACGGGCTCCTATCTGCAGCAAGAGATTGTTGCCGAAGGGGTCACCCGTAATGTACCTGCTTTCAGCCGTTTTCTGAAAGTAGCTGCGCTCTGCAACGGCACGGTCGTGAATTTTACAAACGTCTCGAATGATGCTCAAGTGCCCCGTACCACGGTTTACGAATATTTTGAAATCCTGAAGGACACTTTGCTCCTCTACGAACTCCCGTCATGGCGCAAATCAAAAAAGAGAAAGCCTTTGACTTCTTCCAAATATTATTTTTTTGATGTGGGGGTGGTGGCCGCCCTTCAAGGTCGGCAGTTTCGGCCGGGCACTCCAGAATTCGGTGAGGCATTTGAGACGGTTCTCATGCATGAACTGGTAAGCTACCGTGACTACATTTCCGGAGAGTCGCTGAGCTACTGGCGCTCCACTTCAGGATTCGAGGTTGATTTCATTCTGGGTGATCATACGGCGCTAGAGGTGAAGGCAAAAGAAAATGTCTCCGCCCATGATTTGAAATCCCTCCGGGCCTTGGCTGAAGAAAAGAAGTTGAAACGTTATCTCTGCGTGAGCCTCGGCCCACGCAGACGAAATCTGGAGAATATAACCATCCTGCCCCTTCGAGAATTCTTGGAAGCCCTCTGGAATCGCGAATATTCGTCGTAGTATCAGGCTATGACCAGTAATAATCCCTAAAAGGCCGTTAACAAACTTTAAAGGTTGTAATTCATCGTGTGGACCTCCTTGCAGAGAGATATTTTGCCTGATACCTGTGACAGAATAGGTCACACTTTGGGTGATAATGTGGCGGTTATAGAAACCCTATATTGGAGGTGAAAGGGACGGGAGTTCAATTGCTTTTTATTCTTCATTCTTAGAACTACGGCATAGCTCTTCCTTCCTGAAGCCGTTGGCTGACGGATTGCGACCATAATGCAAGATTTCACTTGATGATCGTTATCGTTAGCTTCAGTACTGGCCTAAAACATCCCTCCATAACTTGTAATCTTTTTGCTTTGACATTCAACCCCGTTTTTCGTATGCTTATTTTATCCCAAAGTGAGTTCTTATCAAAAAAAGAAAGGAGACAGTCATGAAGCGTACCGGAGTCCGATCAACCCTTGCATTCCTAATACTGGTTCTGGTCTTTCCCTTGGCTACCAGCGCGCAGCTCATGATCATCGGTAACGACGAGAAAGTGACGTGGGACGACGCGGGAAAGCTCGTGCTCATGGGCCCCGGCAAAGACACGGTCTCCATCGTGGACATCTCCACGCCGGAATCGCCGCGGATCGTCAGCAACCTTCCGCTGACCAACTCGGTTTTCGGCCCGCCGGTGAACCTGGCCATCACGCCGGATGGGCGACTGGCTATCGTGGCGAACTCCGTCAACCACGTGCCGGATGGGGCGGGGTGGAAGTTCGTACCCGACAACAAGCTCTACGTCATCGATCTCACGACAAGCCCGCCCGGCCACATCACCACCGTCGAGGTAGGCAAGCAGCCCTCAGGCCTCGACATCAACCGGGCCGGCAACCTGGCGCTGGTGACCAACCGGGCGGACAACTCCATCAGCGTGCTATCCATCCAGGGGAAGGACGTGAAGCTGGTGGATACAGTGCCTATGGGCGAACAGGTGGCGGCAGTGGCCTTCACGCCGGACGGAAAGCGCGCTCTGGCGGTCAAGTTCCCCGGGCACAAGGTGGCGCTGCTGGACGTGGACGGGCAGAAGGTGACCTACACGAAGTATGACATGAATGTCGGCCTCTGGCCCTACAACATCGGCGTCACCCCGAACGGCAAGCTGGCCATCGTCGCCAACAACGGCTGTTCGGGTGCCGCGGACGGACAGGTGGACACGGTCAGTGTCATCGACATGGAGGCAAACCCCCCGCGCGTCATTGACCATGTCGTGGTCGGGGATGGGCCAGAGGGTTTCGTCATCAGCCCCACGGGCAAGATCGCCGTGGCACTCCTGTTGCGGGGCAGCAACTCGGCTAAGACCGCTTGGTTCTACAACCGCAACGGCAGCGTGGTGGTGTTGAAGATCGACGGCAAGAAGCTGAGAAAGGTGGGCGAGGTGGAGGTGCGGGGCCTTCCCGAGGGGGCGGTCTTCAGCCCGGACGGAAAGTACCTCTACGTCGGCAATTTCCTGGACAGCGACGTGTCCATCCTGAGGGTGGACGGCACGAAGGTGACGGATACCGGCAAGCGCCTTCAGCTGCCTGGCCACCCGGCGTCCATGAGCGGACGGCGCTAGGCTACTTCTGTGTGGCGGTGCTGGAGCAGAGAGACCTGGAGCGGGTGTCCGTCGCGAGTCCCAGGATCGCACCCGGGAAGGAATATCCCAGAGTCGAGCGGACTGGCCGCTCTGCTGCTCCTCGGGCCCCTAACGAAAGTGAAACCGGCACTGGTGAACCCTCAAGATCTCAATCTCCTTCTCTCCTGGCTCACCGATCTGTCACCCCTCACTCAGCATATTCTCCTACGGCTTATCAATAATGAAGAATTGACCTTATTGACTCCCAAAGAGTAAAAATTAATCTCTTTTTTCCCAAAACTCTTACGCTTGAAACCCTCTATTGATTGTGATACGGTAAAGTCGAAATTGGGGAGGAATAAGTATTTCGCTTAAAGGGGAAACCATGAACGTTATTGCATTGAATGGAAGTGCGAGGGGGAAGAAAGGGGTAACGTGGAGATTGCTGGATTCGCTTTTGAAGGGGCTCTCGGAGGAAGGTGCTACCGTAAGAGATATCCAACTCAAGGAAATGAATATCTCATGCTGCCGGGCGTGCCTTACGTGTATGCATAAAACACCCGGTCAGTGTGCTCAGCGGGATGATATGGACCAGATCTATCCGCTCCTGCGGGAGTCGGATCTCTTTGTTATGGGTACGCCCGTGTATACTGACAATATGAGCGCTCAGATGAAAACCGTAATGGATCGCTGCATCTGCGGTATGGATCCATTCTTGCGGCTTGACACTGCAAACCGTGTGAGGCACCCCTACAGTTGGACCATGCCTTCAAAATTCTTCCTCGTCTCAACATCGGGATTCCCGGAGATGGAAAGTTTCCTGCCTCTGATCATGACGTTCAGGGCACAAGCAGCGAACTTTGGTTGCGAATCCATCGGGGAAATCTGCATACCCGGCTCAATTGCCCTGCAAATGGCACCGCAACTTCTCGAACCTTGCTTTGAGATGATTCACCGGGCCGGGAAAATGCTTGCCCTCCATGGGAAAGTAGAGCCAACCCTTTTGGAAGAGATTAGCAGACCGATTGTGACGGGGGAACAATACCTGGAAATCTCGGGGAAATACGAAGCGTGGGCCAGAAAGAGCCGAGGACAGACTACATAGTCTCCTCCCCCGCAGATGACCTATACACGTCATCCCGAGCCCGCGTTGGTGGGGGAGGGGATCTGCCTTCCTAATCTCCTTCACTCCTGGCTCACCGATCTGTCACCCACTCGCAAAAGCTCTCCTATCTCCGGACCCTTAATCCTCACTTTGCCAGTAAAAGAGAAACTCCTTGACAAACCTTTCGCAGAAAGGTAAACAACCAAAGAATGCCATTCTGCTCATCCATTCATGGGGAGGAATTGGATGGAGGAGGGTCATCTTCCGTCGATTTGCTCGATGAGGATTCGAATCTTATGCCAAATGGGATTGATTGTGGTATCTCTAATCCCCTTGTTGGTCAAGGACGTTTTTCCAGATGTTCCGGCTAGCGGAGGGTCTAGTAGGCCTCAGATCTTATTCGTAAAAAATATGCAAGGAAACAGAATGATCGAAAATACAAACCTTTACGAGACAATATTCAAGCGGAAATCGGTCAGAGAATACGATCCGACTCCGCTTGATGGCCATACGCTCGCGGAGATTATGGCACATATGAGCGCCTTAAAGCCCATGTATGATGATATCAAAATCGAAACGAAACTTGTGTCGCAAAAGGATGTTAAGAGTTTATTGTCGGCAAAAGCACCCCATTATCTTGCAGTATTTTCAGAAACTAAAGATGGGTATTTAACGAATGTCGGTTTTGTGCTGCAGCAGATGGACTTGTTCCTTTCGGCTAACGGTATCGGCAGCTGTTGGCAAGGAATGCCGAAACCGACAAAAGAAATATTGAACAGCTCAAAGCTCGAGTTTGTCATTTTATTGGCTTTTGGCAAACCAAAAGAAAGATTGCATAGAGAAAGCGTTTCGGAATTCCAGAGAAAACCACTTGGGGAAATAACTAACATTAAGGGCGCAGATGAGTTATTGGAACCTGCTCGCCTTGCCCCGTCTGCAATGAATCGGCAGCAGTGGTTTTTCACGGGCAACGCCAGCACCATTCATGCCTATCGGGCTAAATCAAGCTTTCTAACAGCCTTTATTTTTGAAAAGGTGAGCAAGGTCAGCATGGGTATTGCGATTTGCCACGTGTGGATAGCTGCAAAATACTTTGGCAAAGAAGTTGAATTCATATGTGATAAAGAGGCACAAAATAATCCGCCAGGCGGGCACTATTATGTTATCACTATAAAAATAAAGTGAATTCCGAGCATTTCGATCATCACTCAGCCGATCCCTCAATCTCCTTGCTCCCGGCTCATTGATCTTTCACCCACTTTCAGCATACTCTTATACGGCTTATCAACGATGAGGAATTGACCCCGGTGACCAAACTTTTATACAGTAGGATTTGTTCTTGCAACTTTAACGCTTCCACCTACAAGTCTTCAGTCTAAGATGACTCTGAAGATCGACGATTACTGGTAGAAATATGCACAAAAAAGGCAGGACTATTTCTAACCCTGCCTTTGCTGTTTGACAATTGAATGTTGGTTTTTCTTTTTGATATTCTACAACTTCTTCACCGCACGCCCCATAAAGATAATAACCCCTATCATAACGAGTGCTGTCACTATAATCCAAAAAGTAAACATAAGACCTCCTTGTTCCATGCATTAGATTTCATGGCCTCAAAAACATGCCACGCCCTGTATCCTTTTCCTTTCCAAATGATCCTCACTGTTTCCTGTCAAGGTTCATTCTCGGCATCAGGTCTTATGGCCTCAAGAATATTATGAACCCTGCGACCACTGCTGCTGTTATAGCAATGATTATCACCCAGACCCAAATTGAAGCACCAGCTTCTTTCTTTTCTTCCATCTCCGTCACCTCCTTGGTAGTGATGAACAAAACCGATCGAACGATAATGGAGACCGGATTTTCATATGAGTGTGAGGAATAAGCACCTGCATAGCCTGTTAC
>JBAVGF010000334.1:0-23267 GCA_049684675.1 Thermodesulfobacteriota bacterium
TTAGAGGATTTTATTGAGGATAAAGAGGCGATCTCCCCTCAGGATGCAGCGATAAGCTCCAATATGGCAAAGCGGATTCAAAAAGTCCTCTCCACACTGAACGAAAGGGAGGAGAAGATTCTGAGGATGCGGTTCGGGATCGGAGAGAAGCACGATCATACCCTTGGTGAGGTGGGACAGGTCTTTGAACTTACCCGGGAAAGGATCCGACAGATTGAGGAAAAGGCCTTAAGGAAGTTGAAACATTCCAGCCGGGCCGATAAACTAAAAAGTTTTATCGACACCTAAAAGAATTCTAAATAAGGAGACGGACGATGAATATTTATGCCGGAAGCGGATCCGATCATGCAGCAGGGGAAACTGTTCGGCAGCCTTTTGAATCCTTCGGCCAGGTCATCTCAGCAAAAATTATCTAAGACAAGTGTAAATATGGAAGCAGGCACCCTCATCGGCTACTTCGCAGAACGAAATGAAGCTCGCAGAGCTCTACGGGAGCTGCGGAGAAGGGGCTTCCGCCGCGCCGCATGGGTGCACAAGACCGCGGACGGAGAAGTACACATAAGGGACCCCTTCCTTTGGCGCCGTGCCCTAGGGGCGACCTTGACTGCCATTCTTTTCGGAGGCCTCGCCGGCGTGGCATCCCTGGTCCTCCACGGCCCGGTGCCGATTCTGAGCGGAAGCCTCTCTGCCCTGGTTCCGATCTTCGCGGGTGGATTGATCGGAACCTTCTTGGGTGGGGTGTGGATACGACGATCGAAGTACGGTGTCGAACGAAGGTTGCTTGAGGATCACGCGCGCTGGTTAGTGTCCGAGGAGACCGTCCTGATCCTCCAAGCGCCGATTGAAACACTGCGGTTCCCGGCGGCGGTACTCCGGGAAAGCGGCGACATCCCGCCCGCCGTCTTCGTCCTGCAACCGAAGCCCGAAAATCCAATTGGAGATGTCCGAAGCCCTGGGGTGCCGCTCTCTCTGGCGCAGATCCAGGAGCATGCCCAGCGCCTGGCCACGGACCACGAAATAGACCCAAAGATACGGCGGAACGCCGAGCTGCTGAGGCGGGTCGAAAACGCCCATCAATGGGTCCATCAGGTATGCCTGTCTCTCTCCGAAGCGAGTCGACTGGAGCAGGGGACGCCTCCGACCGCCGAGTGGATCCTCGATAATGAGTACGTCGTCGAGAGCAACGCCCGTGACGTTCAGCTGAACCTTCCTCGGCATTTTTACCAGGAGCTGCCGGCACTCGCCAACGAGTCCTACCGGAGCCTGCCGCGCATCTACGGTCTGGCGAAGGAACTCGTCTCCTCTGCGGAATGTCGCCTAGACCGGGAGAACATCCTTGCATTTATTGAAGCCTATCAATCCGTCCGCACGCTGACGATTGGCGAACTCTGGGCTGTCCCGCAGATGCTGCGCATCGCGTTGATTGAGAGCATCCGGGACCTTGCCGCCGGCGCTCTGACCGAGCTTCGGGAAGGTGAAATCGCCGACTTCTGGGCGAACAGGCTCATTACGGCCAACCGGCGAGATCCCAAACAGCTCTTCTCTATCCTGGCAGAACTTGCTGCAGCCCAACCCGACCCGAGCCCCTATTTCGCTACTCAACTGGTCGATCATCTCTACGATGAAGACGCCGCGCTGGTGCCGGTCCAGAGCTGGCTGGAGCGCACTTACCGCAAGTCCCTGAGCGAGCTCAACCTGCGTGAGCAAAACCGTCAGACGAAGGATCAGATCTCTATCGGCAACGCATTCACCAGCTTGCGACAGCTGGCCCTGCTGGATTGGAGAGGGGTCTTCGAGCGTCTCAGCCGCGTGGAGCGGTTGCTTCGATTCGATCCCTCCGGCGTTTATTCCAACATGGATTTCGACACACGCGATCGCTATCGTCGGACGATTGAAGAACTCGCCCGTGGATCCGGTCAGGCGGAAGACAAGGTCGCCCAACGCGCCATCGAGCTGGCGACGCGCGCCGCATCTAAAGCGGCGGAAGATGACCGGTGGCTCCACGTCGGAACTTATCTGATGGGTGAAGGAAGGCGCGAGCTTGCGCAGCTCCTCCGTTGCCATGAGGCGCCACGTTTCCGCGTCCTGCAGTGGATATACCGTCATCATTCTGCAGTGTACTTTCTTGGGCTCAGCCTCTTCTCCGCTGTATTCATCTCCCTGATCGTGCTGCTGGGTCTGCGCGGGCAGACGCCCGGGATCCGGCTTGTTATCGCCCTCCTTTTGCTGATCCCCGTCAGCCAACTCGCGCTCGAGGTTTTGAATTACCTCGTCATGCGGCTGCTTCCACCCCGAGCCCTTCCAAAGATGAATTTTGAAGTCTCGGGCATTCCTGACGCATTTCGAACGTTGATCGTTGTGCCCATGATGCTGGTAGACGCGGAAACGATCCGGAAAGAGGTGGAGAAGTTAGAAATCCGGTACCTGGCCAACAAAGAAAGCAACCTCCTCTTCGGCCTGTTCACGGACTACACCGATTCGGATCAGGCGCATCGCGAGGACGACGAAAGACTGCTCCAGACGGCGACCGAGAGCCTCGAAGCTCTCAACCATCGGTATGGGGGTAAGCGTTTCTTCCTCTTCCATCGGGACCGCACCTGGAGTGAATCCGAGCAGAAATTCATCGGTTGGGAACGCAAACGGGGAAAAATAGAAGAACTCAATCGTCTGATCGATGGAACGCGGCCTGAAGATGCCGATCGTTTGGTTTATGTCGGCGACCCGGATCATCTGTCCAATGTGAGGTTCGTCATCACGTTAGACAGCGACACACAGCTCCCTCTTGGCACTGCCCGCAGGATGATCGAGACCCTGGCACACCCTCTCAACCGGCCGCGCTTCGATGCCGCAGGCAGGATCCTGGCCGGCTCTTACACCGTCATCCAACCGCGTGTAAGCCCGACGCTTCCGAGCACGAGCGGTTCGCCTTTCAGCCGACTCTTCGCAGACGCGGTCGGAATTGACCCATACACCAAGGCCGTTTCCGACGTCAATCAGGATCTCGCCGGTGAAGGCTCCTACCATGGCAAGGGGATCTATGATGTGCGCGCCTTCAGTCGAGTGCTGTCTGGGAGGTTTCCGGAAGAGTGGTTGCTGAGCCATGACTTGATTGAAGGCGCTCACGTCCGGGTGGGCCTGGCCAGTGATATTGAGCTCTATGATGAATTCCCGCAGAGTTACCTGAGCTACACCCGCCGGCAACATCGTTGGATTCGCGGTGATTGGCAAATCGCGGATTGGATTTTGCCGTGGGTTCCCGGGCCCGGAGGACGGCGAGTGCCAAACCCGCTCTCCTGGTTCGACCGTTGGAAGGTTTTCGACAACTTGCGCCGGAGCCTGATACCCGCGACCAGCCTGGGTTTGCTCATAGCCTCCTGGCTGACTTCTCCTCAGATCGGGTGGATCTCTACGCTTGTGATCGCCATGCAGTTGCTCTTCCACCCTTTCGCGCAGCCCTTCACCATGGCGACCACCCGCCAGGGGCTGAAGAGCTTCTCCTTCTCGAAGGTGGCGCACGACCTGCTGCGGACGATGGCTGATGGGGCATTGCTTGTGCACCAGGCCGGGCTGGCTCTGGATGCCATTCTGCGGGTCTGGTATCGCCGCCTCGTCTCTCACCATGGGTTGCTCGAATGGACTTCGGCCCAGGTGGCTCATCGGGGTGCCCCGCATCGGCAGCCATGGTTTGTAGCTTCTTTGGGCCTGGCGAGCCTATTCAGCGGGATCGTGGGTTGGGCGGTGCAGCGTTGGATGCCATCCAGCCTTGCGATGGCCAGCCCCTGGCTCGTCTTGTGGTTCCTATCCCCCCTGGTCGGCTGGTTCTTGAACCTTCGACCGCAGGCGAAGCAAAAGCAACTCCTGCTGCCTGAAAGGGATCTGCGGTTCCTGAGGCAGGTGGCACGACGAACCTGGCGCTATTTCTCAGAGTTTGTCAGTGAGGATACGTCTTGGCTTCCACCCGACAACTACCAGGTCTTCCCTCAGAACCGACTGGCGATGCGTACCAGTCCAACCAACATCGGCCTCTGGATGCTCAGCGCACTCTCCGCACATGATTTCGGGTATATGACGGTGGATCAGGTTGTCGAAAGGCTGTCCCATACTATGAAGACGATCGGCAAACTGGAGCGCTATGAGGGCCATCTGCTGAATTGGTACGGAGTTCAAACCCTGATCCCTCTCGAACCCCGCTACGTGTCCGCCGTAGACAGCGGAAACCTGCTGGGTGCCCTCTGGTCACTCGAGCACGGACTGGACGAGCTGATTCAGAGCCCCGTCTTGGAGGGAAGAGCCTTTGAAGGTCTCCGGGATACCGGGGAAATCCTGAAACAGGTCATCGAAGAGGAGAGGATTTCGGGTCTGGATGTCCACGCCCTCGACGCACTGATGCGCGCGTGGGAAACCCCGCCGGCTCGCATCGCCGATCTTCTTCGCCTGCTGCGGCGGGTGCAGGGTAGCGTCAGGGCTCTTGCCGATCAGGTCCGTGGGTCCGCCGACGTTGAAACGGGAGCGGCCTATTGGGCCGGCCAGATGAACGAGCAGGTATCGGCCTGGCTAACGATCACGGATCGCTATCTCACCTGGATCGAAATCCTCGATGAAAAAAGGGAGGAGGAGATCACGCCGCTGGGTCTGGAGGCCCTGCTCGCCATCCGGCAGGCACTGTCTCATGCGCCTTCGCTTCTCGATCTTGCACACGGGCGAATCGGCTGTATTCCGATCCTCCAATCGATCCGCGAGAAGGCTCCACCCGCCGCCCGCCCCCTCTTCGAATGGCTTGACCGCCTGATGGAATCCTTCGCCAGGTCGCGGTGGCTGGCGGGTGAAATCCTGGGTTCGGGCGAGCGGCTCATCCAGGACGGACGCGGATTATCCGAATCGATCAATATGCGCTTCTTGTATGATCCCAAACGGCGGTTGTTCTCAATCGGCTACAACGTTTCCGAAGGCCGCTTGGATAGCGCCTCCTACGATCTCCTGGCGAGTGAAGCGCGGCTTGGAAGTTTCGTCGCCATCGCTCGGGGGGATGTCCCGGTTGAGCATTGGTTCTCCATGAGTCGACCCTACGGTGCAATCGGTCGGCGCCGAGTGCTGCTCAGCTGGACCGGGACCATGTTCGAATATCTGATGCCGCTGATTTTCCAACGCTCCCAGGAGAACTCGCTCCTGGATAAGGCGGCGAGGGAAGCGGTGGCGATCCACATTGCCTACGGCCGCCAGCGTCGTGTGCCGTGGGGGATCTCGGAGTCTGCCTTTGGAGATCTGGACCTCAACAAGACCTATCAATATAAGGCCTTTGGCGTACCGGAGCTCGGATTGAAGCGCGGCCTGGAGGAAAAAGTAGTCGTCTCACCCTATGCCACCCTTCTGGCGCTGAACGTTGCGCCGAGAGAGACCGTGCAGAATCTGAAACGACTGGCCGGCCTGGGGCTGTTGAACGATTACGGCTACTATGAAGCGATAGACTTCAGCCGGCAACCGAGTCGTGAGGGCGAGCGTGGGGTGATCATTCAAGCCTACCTGGCACTTCATCAAGGCATGGGTTTCCTGTCACTGGCCAATTTCCTCCATGGCAATCCTATCCAGCGCCATTTCCATGCCGACGCACGCGTGCGTGCTGTTGAGCCCCTGCTTTATGAACGCATCCCGATCCTGTCTCCGCTGCACCACATCTCCACGCGGGAGAGAATGTCTTTACCGGAGAGCGTCGGCGAAGGTGCCCCATCGGTCAGCAAATTCGATACCCCCCATACGAGCACGCCCAAAACCCAACTCCTTTGCAATGGCCGCTATGGCTTGATGATCACAAATGCAGGCGGGGGATACAGCCGGTGGGGCAACTTTGAGATCACACGCTGGAGGGCGGATCGGACTCAGGATCCGTGGGGGACTTTCTGCTACATCCATGAGGCCGACTCGGATCGATTGTGGTCGAACACGTATCACCCGGTCGGCGGGAAGGTTGAGGCGTACTCCGCCAATTTCGCGCTCGACCGTGCCGTGTTCCGGCGCGCCGATAACGGCATTCAAACCGAAACGGAGGTCATCGTCTCACCGGAAGATGACGTTGAGATTCGCCGGGTCACCCTGTTCAATCGGTCTCTTCGCACCCGCCGCTTCGATCTCACGAGCTACGTTGAACTCTCGCTGGCGCCGCACAATGCAGACCTGCAGCATCCGGCATTCAACAAGCTGTTCATCCAAACCGAAGCGGTCCCTAAACATCAAGCCCTCCTCGCGTACCGACGACCTCGCGCGGAAGACGACCCACCCATTTACGTTGCGCACCGCCTTACGCTTGAACACCCCGAGGACGAAGCCTTGCAGTTCGAGACCGACCGACGCCGATTCATCGGCCGAGGACGGACGTTCGCAAATCCGATGGGGGTCCTCCAGAAGCTTGGCAATAGCCAGGGTTTTGTCTTGGACCCGATCCTCAGCCTGCGCCAGAGCCTGACGCTCGGTCCAGGCCAGCGTGTCCAGGTTTCCTTGGTTCTCGCCGCCGGCGAAACACGCCAGCAGGTCTTGGGGCTGATGGGTAAGTACAGCGATCCCCATGCCATTGATCGGGCGATGGATTTCGCCTGGGCCTCTGCCCAGCTTGAGCTGCGATTGCTTCGCATCCAGCCCGACGATGCTCGTCGCTTCCAGCAGCTCGCCAGCCACCTGCTGTTTCCCAACCCGCTCTTGCGCCCTTCCGCCGAACGCATCGAAGAGAACCGCAAGGGCCAAGCCGGCTTATGGCCCTATGGAATCTCGGGCGACTTGCCGATTGCCCTGATCACCATTGGCGAGGCGCGGGATATCAGCCTGGTCCGTCAGATGCTCCAGGCCCATACCTATTGGCGAATGCACGGGTTGACGGCAGACCTGGTGATCCTCAACGAGGAGGCGGGCGGCTACGAGCAGCCGTTGCGCGAGCGGCTCGGGGGCCTGATCGAGGGGCATTCGACGTATACGGGGATGGATCAGCCCGGTGGGATTTTCCTGCGCAGTGCGGATCAAATTCCGGAGGAAGACCTGACCCTACTCATGGCCGCGGCGAGTGTGGTGCTGGTGGCGGCCCGCGGCACTTTACTCCAGGGCGTGCCTGTGGAGGTTCCCGAGTTGTCGGAACCCATGACCAAGAAACGTGCTCCCCGGGAGCCTTCGGCTTCGCTGCCCTTCATGGAGCTGCCGTACTTCAACAGCCTGGGCGGTTTTACCCCGGATGGGCGTGAATACGCGATCTATCTCGGCCCCAACACCCACACGCCTGCACCCTGGGTGAACGTCATCGCCAACCCCACCTTTGGCACGTTGGTCAGCGAAACGGGGTCTGGATTTACCTGGTATGGCAACAGCCAGCGCAATCGGCTGACGCAATGGTCGAACGACCCCGTCACAGATCCACCGTCTGAGGCGGTGTACATCCGGGACGAGGAGACCGGTGTCACCTGGACTCCGACCCCGTCGCCGATTCGCGAAGAGACCGCTTATCGAACAAGGCATGGGGCGGGATACACGGTCTTCGAGCATAACAGTCAAGGAATCGAGCAGGAGCTGACGGTCTTCGTTCCAGTGGATGAGAACGGGGGAGAGCCGATTAAGCTGCAGCGGCTGCGGTTGAGGAATGATTCCTCCCGGCGTCGCAGGCTGTCGGTGACGTATTATGTGGAGTGGACACTGGGCGAGCACCGCGAATCCTCCCAGATACACGTCGTGACCGACTGGGATGACGAAGTCCAGGCCCTGATCGCTCGGAATCGCTACCACCCCGAGTACGGGGGTCGGATCGCCTTCGCGGCCATCAGCCCGCCTGCGGAGTCTTACACCGGCGACCGCACGTCCTTCGTCGGGCGCAACGGCTCGCTGGGGTGCCCGGCGGCGATGGAGCGGGCCGGGCTACCACGTCGGACAGGGACGGGATTCGACCCGTGTGCGGCACTGCAGGTTACGGTTGAACTCGCTCTCGGAGAGAGGGCTGAGATCACGTGCATGTTGGGCCAGGCCGAGTCGGTGGAGGAGGTCCGCAAGCGGGTTCTGGTTTACCGGGAAAGCTCGGCACTTGAGACCGCGTTAAGCCGGACGAAAGCGTGGTGGGATGATCTGTTGGGCACGATCGAAGTGCACACCCCCGAGCTGGCAGCGGACTTCCTGATCAACCGTTGGCTCTTGTACCAAAGCCTGAGCTGTCGGATCTGGGGACGTTCCGCCTTTTACCAGTCCGGCGGTGCATTCGGCTTCCGCGACCAACTGCAGGACGGTATGGCATTCCTATACGCATCTCCCGATCTGGCGCGCCAGCACATCCTGCTCGCGGCGAGCCGTCAGTTCAAGGAAGGCGATGTCCAGCACTGGTGGCATCCACCGAGCGGTGCGGGTGTCCGCTCCCGGATCTCTGACGACCCGCTGTGGCTGCCCTACGTTGTCGCTCAATACATGCGGGCCACCGGCGATGTGGACCTCTTGCACAAGGAGGTCCCCTTCCTCGACGGGCCCACGCTGGAACACGATCAGCACGAGATGTTCTTCACTCCGGAGGTTGCTTCTGAACACGCTACGCTTTTTGAGCACTGCCGGCGTGCCGTCACGCGCAGCATGACCTTTGGGCCCCATGGGTTGCCCCTGATAGGAGCTGGGGACTGGAACGATGGGATGAACCTTGTGGGCGCCGGGGGCAAAGGGGAGAGCGTTTGGCTGGCGTGGTTCATAGCGGATGTGCTTCAGGGTATGGCCGAGTTGTCTGAGCGACTGGGTCGGCTGGATCTAAGCCAGTCCTATCAACAAGATAGAAATGCGCTGATTCAGCGTGTCGAGCGAGCAGGATGGGACGGGGAGTGGTATCTTCGGGCGATCTTCGACGATGGCACGCCGCTTGGCTCTTCGGCGAATAAAGAGGCGAGAATTGATTCCCTGCCCCAATCTTGGGCTTGGCTGAGTGGAGCCGCCGACAAAGATCGCGCGAAGAGGGCTTTAGAGTCTGCGTGGAAACATCTCGTTCACGAGGATGAAGGTCTAGTGCTGCTCCTAACGCCTCCCTTTGACAGGTCGGACCCGTCTCCCGGATACATCCAGGGGTATCCTCCGGGGGTGCGGGAGAACGGAGGCCAGTACACTCACGCCGCCCTGTGGTTCGCCATGGCCTTGGCACGTCGAGGGGATGGCACACGGGCGGCGAAAATACTGCGCATCCTCAACCCGATTGAACGCGCGCGTGATCCGGAAACAGTGTGGCGCTATGGGCTTGAGCCATATGTGGTCGCAGCTGATGTATACCGATTGCCCGGGCGGATCGGCCAGGGTGGTTGGTCTTGGTACACGGGTTCGGCGGCGTGGATGTACCGAGCCTGGGTTGAAGAGGTCCTGGGCTTGAAGGTGCACGGGGATCACATGCAGTTGAATCCCGTTATCCCCGGGTGGTGGGAGGGCTTCCACCTGCGCTATCATCACGGTGAATCTATATACGAGATCCAGGTCGAGAATCCGGAAGGCTGCGAGCGAGGTGTGTCGTGGGTGGAGATGGATGGCCAGCGCATGTCGGATGGGGTGATCCCGTTGGATCGGGGTCTGGTCAAGCATCGGATCCTCGTACACATGGGGAAACCGGAGCAAGCGGCTTGAGATGTCCATCCCGCCGATAGGCACCCCGCGCGGATCGCAGTCTTCCATCTGTGTGGGCCAAAAAGAAAATGGCTAGATCAAGTTATCCCCTGGGAAAGACAGAGAAAAACTGTGATAAGGGCTAAGAAGCCAAAAATTAAGCCAGAGAACTGGGTGAAGCGTTATCAGGATCTTTTAGAAATCGCCCGGTTGGTAAGCTGGTGCATGAACCGGGATTATCTTATCAAGACTTGTCTTGATCACTTGAGCCAAAGATTGGGAAAGCGGGCGCGATACGTCCTCATGGAAGGTGACGAGCTGAACCTCCACTACTGGGTGGGTAGATATGACTGCCCGATAGAACAAGTTCCAGTTTGCAAGGAGAGCATTGTTTGGAGGGTCGTTGAAAAGGGGACACCCGTGAACCTGACCGATACCCATGAGATTGAAGGTTATCGGCATACCTTGGCGAATGGGATTAAGATCAAGGCCATCATCCCGCTCCTATATGTAGATCAACTCACCCAAGAGGAAAAGAGAGTGGGGGCCTTAATCGTCGACTCCGGTAAAAAGGGGGTCCCTATATCAAACGAAGATTTCGAGTATCTGAAAGTGATCGGGGAGTTAATTGGAGCGGCCATCGGTAAGGCTGAGCTATCAGAGCAATTGATTGAATCTCACCGAAAAAAGGAAGCCATGGTTAAGCAAACCGCCGATGCGTTTCGGAACCGAATTACAATCATCGGAACGATCTCCCGACGGATAGCACGATTGGCCAAGAATCCGGCTTTGGCCCGGGACGCCGAGATACTCTATCAGGAAATACAATCGCTGGAGCCCCATTTAGAGCGGTTTGAAAAATATATAGAGATTTGAGAGTTGAAAGCTGAAGGGATGGTCGACAGCCCTTCAGCTTGGAAGCTTGAACATGTTTTATTTGTAGAAGTTTGTCCGTCACCTGACAGACAAGGTCAGATAGAGTATTAACTCCTTCCTGTGCTTGTGATTCTTCAATCCAACTCTTCAAAACTGCGTTTCTAATTGGGAGCGAAGAAACAAGATTTACTTCAGGTGCTATTTTTAGTATCATTTTTATGATAGCGCTGCGGAGCGCCGTTCCCATCCGAACAAATAGGCTCCAGGAAGAACCTGTAACCGGCTAGGAGGTGAAAGAAGATGAAATTAAGTGCACGAAACGTCTTGAAGGGAAAGGTGAAGAAGGTGAATTACGGGGTGGTCAACTCGGAAGTGATTGTCGGGTTACCACATGGATACGAGATTGTTTCCATCGTCACGAAGGCTGCTGTTGAGGATCTCGGCCTTAAAGAGGGTAAGGAAGTTTATGCAGTGATCAATGCGACCGATGTGATTTTGGCCACGGATTATTGACGTCCCGGATATCCAGGAAGGAATTGTACCGAGGATCCCGCTTATGAAGGGTTCGATCGTTAAGGAAAATAGAACGTCAGCATAAGATATAATGTTAGGTGGAGCTAATGGACAAAGGAGGAATTGATGGGAACAAAAGTGGGTTTGTGGATTGACCATAGGAAGGCTCTGATCGTGGCCGTTACGGATAAAGGGGAAGAAATAAGACTGGTCATATCAAAGGTTGAAAAACAGCCCGGACGCTCCGGCGGGATGCGTTCTACGACTTCTTATGAAGCACACCAAGTGCCGGCAGATGATAGCCGTGAGAGAAAGTTTACGGGACATCTCAACATTTACTACAACGCGGTCATTGCGTGCATTCGGGATGCGGAATCTATCCTGATATTGGGTCCTGGCGAGGCCAAGGGCGAGCTGAAGAAACGTCTCGTGAGAGAAAAGCTGGGTGGACGTATTGTCGGTATTGAGACCATTGACAGGATGACTGATCGTCAAATCGCGGCGAAAGTTCGACGGTACTTCCAAGAAAATTGGGATAAGAAAGGGCGACTATAAAGAAAGAGAAGCCAACCCATCGGCTGGCTTCCCTTTGAAGGCTCAGAAAATATTTGTTCTACTTAATCAAACTACTCTTACATCAGTGGCATTCGGGCCTTTGGGGCCTTGGGCGGTTTCGAATTCAACCTCGTCACCCTCCCTCAGGGATTTGAATCCCTCCCCTGTGATTGCGGAGTGGTGAACAAACACATCTTTACCTCCTTCTACTTCAATAAATCCAAAGCCCTTCTGATCGTTGAACCACTTTACTCGTCCTCTTGACATAATAACCTCCGTTTGAAATTGAGTTAAAATAAAAAACCCGCCTTAGAGGGAAACTCACTCTTTGCGGGCTTCCTTTTTTTTCGACGCCCGCTTTGTCCAAAGAGTTTTCGCTCTTCGGTCTCTTACCATTCCCGCCTCAAAGGCTTTTGCCCTTTTTGGCTCCTCTGATAAGATTACGGGTTTCGAAAAACCTCTGTCAACTTTATTATTTTATAACACAAGAAAGGGGATTTGGCAATGAGATGGCTAAAATTCTTTTCAAATATTCATTGGAGTTCGCGGCAATCCAGACGCTCCTGAACAAAGGTACTGTCTATGTGGTCGAGCCAGAAAAAAAAAACGATACCGCCCCGTTAGTCACTGTGCTCCCCAGTTCATTTTCGACACCATTTACCCCATTCCCCTCCTTATCCAATACTGTAGGCTTAATTGGGCTTTTCAAAAGGTGTGTTTTTCCCTGAAATTGTGATTTGTAAATTTGGCTTTTTAATACATCATTTGAGATGTAAGTCATTGAATTTTAAGGGTCCAAAAATTTCTATTGACATCACTTTTTAAAGTTCATATAATTATTCACCAGTTGTCACCGTTTTTATTCAGAATGATCCATCCTTCACCAATTTATGTGGTTAAGGAAAAGCTGGGACAACGTACAACCATAAGTCTTGATAAGGAAACGTGTCATCCGTTGCTTCCGACTATCGGGTTGAGTCAGAAATAATCCTTTTTTGTGATCAGCTTTTTTGATTGCCAAAGCAGAATCTGTTGTTCTATTGATGAGGTGGTGCAGTAGTTCTATGAGGTAATGTATGACAATTGATATCTTCTTTAACCTCGTGGCCTTTGTACTTGCCATTTATTTATGGATAATGTGACAGAGAAGGATGTAAATTAATATTAGATCGTCGAAGAGCAAAGGCGAGGAGGCTTCGATGAAAACTATACAAAGCCACATATTAAGAAGTAAGGGACGCCTCCTCTACTTCCGTAGCTGTTGTCTCGGAACCCACCACTATGCTTCTTTTTGGTTCGGGTCTAAGTGGTCTTGCTAATCTAAGGAGGAGGTTTAAAAAGTAAATGGGGAAAGAACATTTTTTGCTAAGGGTAGGATTGATAAAACTCCAGACAAAATTCCTTATCCTGATTAGTCTTTCAAAACTTAGGAGAAAGTTAAAAAACAAACCCAAAATTCAATTGAGTGGTTAATTCTTCGGCCAAGATGAATTAGAAAGAGTATTTAATATATGACAGCTTATGATTTCTACTGGCTTGACCTGACAGGAGTGTATCAGATAATCGGGAAGAACCAACCTTCTTAACCATTCCTTCCGGTAAGTTTTTTCCTCTTTTTCTATTGACGTTGAAATCATTTTTACAATAAAATGGCGCATGTCGAAGTATGAGACAATCGTCCAGTTGAGTTGAAAGGGGTAGTCCCCAATGATTTTGCTGCCTGGAAGGATGAATATTATCTATGGATAAAATAATTTGGGTAAAGGTTTCGATTATCGTTTTCGCTGTTTTAGGGGTCATCCTATTCATTTTGGGAATCCAGCGCGTTTGGCGGCGCAGGGGATTAACGGGTAGTCTGGAAGGACTCGAAGCTTTTGTGCTTGACATACGACTCCCTTTTTTATATTGTGAACTCATTCAAACCCGAGTTCTTATCATTTTCTTATCATTAACTCTATTCGAATTTCTGTTGACACCTCTGGAGAAAGTCGCTAAGGTAAGCAAAAATGAGATTTCATAGGGGGCATATGGATACGAAGGGGCTCTTGAATTCTATTCTAATGAGCGCAGCTATTTTGTTAGCGATTTCTTCTTGTATCATGGTGGGGAAGGGAGAACTCAGACTATCAAATATCGAGGTTCCCGAAGGCCAGAGACCCAGACCGAATTTACAATATTGGGTTCGTATAAATTTTGAGGCGGACGGTACTCCGGAGATTCGCAAAGCTTGTTTCTATTGGTCAGGCGACGGTCCTTACTGCGTTGACGTAAAGGATGTAAAATATGGATCGGTTGCATACTTCCAAGTACCGCTTTACGCTCGTGTTGGTTCAGATAGCTTGCAATGTTACGTTGAATATGTTCGAAATGGGAAGGTACAACGGAGTAATGTCGTGGCTCTTCGTGTCAGTGGTACTATGTAATGCGCTGAAGAATAATAGCAAAAGGGCCAAACTCTCCACACCAGCCTTCGGATTATAAGCCGATCCATACGAGCGATGCATCATCGACAGTTTCTTGTATGGCATCATCCTTACACTCTGAAGGGATTATTCCCACCCCTTTTTCTCGAGGACTCCTTCCTGAAAGAAATGTTTGACAAGGTTTTCCGAGAAGTGAAGATTTCAATCCAATCTTTCTTTTTCCTTGATCCACCGGTTTGATAGGTTTTTTCACGTTAAACGGGAGTGACAAGACTGATAGCCCGCGGCCAATCGGGATGGGAAGCGTCTTCATCCTGTTTGGGCAAACTTGACGATGACATCTTCTAAACCGGATATTGTATTGTCCGAGCATATTTTCTTGCTTTTAAGTGTAAATTAGCTTATGATGTACGAACAAACTGAGTTGCAAAGAGCCTTTTAGGCTTATATCACATGCCCGCAAGAACTCTAAACGACTTCTTTGCGGGCTTTTTTTGTGGCGAAATCAAAGCCTTTTTAGAGGTTAAAATGGCGATTACAAGGCAGAGCGACCGCAGAAAAGGTGATATGAAGAGAATCAAGATTGAAGGGGAAAGCGATAAAGGGAAGGAGGTAACCGTCGGCCATGAAGCTATTCCCCAAAAGAAAGCGAGCTCAGGTTGGAGCTGTCATGAAGAATTTGCATTGGAATGGAGCCAGACTTTTATAACAAAGAAAAGGAAGAAAAATCTAAGAAAAGGAGAATGATTATGAATATTTATGTGGGAAATTTATCCTATGAAGCAACAGATGGTACGATTCGGGAGGCTTTTGAATCCTTCGGTCAGGTAACCTCAGCGAGAGTGATCAAAGACAAGTATAATGGCCAGTCCCGGGGGTTTGGTTTTGTAGAAATGCCTGCGCAGTCTCAGGCTCAAACGGCCATAAGGAGCCTTAACGGGAAGGAACTCCTGGGCAAAGCGATCAGTGTGAACGAGGCCCGTCCCCGTGCCGACCAGGGAAGAACCGGGGGAGGACGGATGGACTACAGCGGCCGCGGAAGCCGTTATTAATTCGGATTCTGCAGAAAAGAGGCTGAACAATGTTCCAGCGAAGAAGACACGGGAGGTTCCATGCTTCAAAACCGAGCTATTTGAGGCATCCGAAATCCTATAAAGTTTTATGTTCGGGTTGCGGAAAGGAGGTTGTCACCCCGGTTCCCCCACCGAATGACAAAAAACTACTGTGTATGGAATGCTTCAAGAAATAGAGAATATCTATCGGACATGCTGAACCGGGTAGGTTTCAGGGGAAAACTTTGCCGGTAATAGAGGCAAGGGAGAGCAATGGCTTCCGAGAAAGATAGTCATCGGGATTTGAACAACTCAGTCATCAGGAAGGAAAGGAGTTATTATGAATAAAGAAAGGCTTGAATGGGTTATGTCAGGATTAAGCCAATATAAATTAACTAAGAATGAAGACCAATTTATCAAAGCTGCATCAGGGGATTTCGATCAAAAACAAATGTTAACAGAACGCCAGGAAGAAAGACTCGAAAACCTTTATAAGGAGAAGTCAAAAGCGAAACCCAATAGAAATTCTTCCGACTATTTTTCTTTTCAGGAATCTCCCCCAAAAAAGGCAAGGGTCCGGAAATCTTTTGCGAAGGATGTTTTGATAACAACCTAACCTTACCGCAGTTCCACTTTTTTAGGATAACGGATTGATCGTTTTTCCTCCCCATGCCATCTCGGAGCTTCCTACAAGTTGGCCGGCAAGTGCCCCGTCCCGCCAAAGCGGGGTCAAGGGGCACAACTAAAACGATATTTCCTTTGCTCGCTTTCCGCTCGCCAGTAGGGGGCCGGGAAGCCCGGCCTGTTGCCGTGGAGCTTCACATTGTTTCCTTAGCTAAATTGCATGATCGGCGTTTATAGAAAACACTCTCTTCTGTTTCCGCATCTCGCTTCTTATTCTCCCCTTTTCCTTCAGGTATTTCAGATGAGCAATGGCCTCCCCGGTGGCAAACCATTTTTGTGAGACGGGAAATAGATCCCAAGAGTCGCTAATAATATCCCAGCTCATCTTTGATGCCACCTGAAAAGCATTCATGCTGCCTTTTCCCAGAATGGAGATAATTTCTTCAAGCCTGTTCCGGTGGTGATGTTTTAATTCCTGAATCCTTTTTTCGCAGTTCTTGAAGAGGCTTCTATGGCCCGGCAATACGAGTACAATATCGAGTTCATGTACCTTGTCCAGACTTGCCAGATACTCTTTTAAAGGATTCCATTCATCTGACCACAATTGGATGTTGGGAGTGATGTCATTAAGGATATGATCCCCGGACACGAAAATCTTCTTGTCGGGTTCGTAGAGACACATATGCCCTAAAGTATGGCCGGGTGTTTCAACGCACTTGAATGCATAATCCCCGATGCTGAGGGTGTCCCCTTCTTTCAAGATATGAAAAGCCAAGCTCTCTTTTGCCCTGAATTTAAGGCCGGGATGGCTCTGAAGGGCTCTTTGAAGCTCATTTTCAGGGTAACCATTCAAACGAGCAAAGTTAAGAAACTCATCCAACCGAAAACCGGATTTGAACCGGTCGGCATCCGGCTGATTGAAGTATATCTTCGAGCTATTTGTAATGAGGTTCGGGACGAGGCCAAAATGATCCGCATGGAGATGAGTAATAAAAAAGTCTGTTTTTCCTATGTCGACTCCGAGTTCCTTCAGGCCCGCCTGCATGGCCTGCAGGCACTCTTCCTGATTCCATCCCGTATCAATAATCAAATTTCGTCTCGTATCCTTTATCACGTAGGAGTTGAGAGCTTTCAGAGGGCTCTTGGGAAGAGGAATTTCGATTTTGTATAGATTTGCCGAAATTTCTTCAATCATCGACTCCCCCTTAACCTTTGCAGAATAATCCCTGCCCTCGCCTTGAAAGTACAGGCCCTTTGGACGGTTTTTTTATTTTTTTGCTTTCTCCAAGATTTTAGCCCAGGTGTCTCGTAGCGTCACGGTTCGGTTGAATACCAGGGCCTTCTCGGAAGAATCAACGGGGTCCACGCAGAAATAGCCAAGCCTCTCGAATTGGTAGCTGCTTCCCGGTGCCGCCTTTGCGAGGTTGGATTCTACACGACATGAGGCGAGGGTTTCCAATGATTTTGGATTTAGGTGTGTTGCAAATTCGTCTCCTTCAGCCGCCGGATCGGGGATTTGGAAGAGACGATCATACAATCGTACCTCGGCTGGAACCGAATGGTTCGCCGACACCCAATGAATGACCCCCTCAACTTTATGTCCGTCCGGGGGTGGTCCGTTTCGTGTCTCCAAATCATAGGCGCAGTGCACTTCAACGACTTCACCCGTCTTCACATCCTCAACCATGCTTACACATTTAATGACGTAGGAATATCGGAGACGCACCTCACGCCCGGGACCGAGGCGATAGTATTTTTTGGGGGGATTTTTGTGAAAATCATTCTGTTCGATGTAGAGGACCCTGGAGAAAGGAACTCTCCGCGATCCCATGTCGGGATTCTGCGGGTGGTTGGGACATTCAAACTCTTCCACCTGACCTTCGGGGTAGTTATCGATCACCACACGAAGGGGCCGCAATACCCCCATGACGCGCAGCACCCGTTCGTTCAAATCTTCACGAAGGCAATGCTCAAGGAGAGAAATATCGACGAGATTCTCATTCTTGGCCACCCCGATTCTGGCACAGAAGTTTCGGATCGCCTCCGGTGTGTAGCCACGCCTTCTCATCCCGGCTACCGTAGGCATTCGCGGGTCGTCCCAGCCTGTCACATTCCCGTTTGTTACTAATTCGATCAGTCTTCGCTTACTGAGAATCGTGTAGCTGAGGTTGAGTCGAGCGAATTCAATTTGCTGGGGGTGACAATCCACGTTTAATTGATCCAGAATCCAATCGTACAAGGGACGGTTATTTTCAAACTCCAGGGTGCAAATCGAATGAGTGATTTTTTCGATGGAGTCTGAAAGACAGTGGGCAAAGTCGTACATCGGGTAGATGCACCATTTCGTCCCTGTCCGGTAGTGAGTCGCTCGCTTGATGCGGTAGAGGACCGGATCTCGCAGGGTGATGTTTGGAGAGGCCATATCGATTTTGGCACGAAGGACATGGGCTCCGTCCTCGAATTCGCCAGCCCGCATTCGCCCGAATAAATCCAGGTTCTCTTCGATCGAGCGGTTCCGGTAAGGGCTTTCTTTCCCCGGCTCGGTTAACGTCCCCCGTTGCTCCCTTATTTCATCGGCGCTCAGACTGCACACATAGGCTTTGCCGGCCTTAATCAGTTGAACCGCAAATTGGTAAAGTCGCTCGAAATAGTCAGAGGCATAGAATAGACGGTCTTCCCAATCAAAGCCCAGCCAGCGGACATCCTTGATGATCGATTCGACATATTCAAGGGATTCGCCGCTCGGATCTGTGTCGTCCATCCTTACATTGCAGATGCCACTGTACTGGGCGGCAATCCCGAAGTTGAGACACACGGATTTGGCATGTCCGATATGGAGGTATCCGTTCGGTTCGGGTGGAAAGCGCGTCGCAACTCGTCCCTGGAACCTATTGGTTCTTAGATGTTCCTCAATAATTTCTCTTATAAAATCTGACGGGGGCGATGAATTGGCCTGGGCCATAGAGCCGGTTCCTTTCTTTTGGTACCTCGCCTCTTAATATATCATATCCTATCCGTCTCGCAAGACCTCTCGGGCTAAGAGGTTCCAGGAGCTTCCTGAGAAATACTGAGGCAAGAATCCCAAAGAGGTTCCAATGAGCGATCTCTTAAGTCATCAGAAGCTAAGTCTTGTTGATATTGATCCATCTGCATTCTTAATGGTATCATTGCTTCGAACCAAGAAAGCCATGCTCTTTGCCCTCCGGATCTGCCTGCCGGTAGGCAGCGGAGGCACGCTTTACTTTTTCAAGGATTGGGGGGTCGTCTAGCGGTAGGACTATGGACTCTGGCTCCATCAACCGAGGTTCGAATCCTTGCCCCCCAGCCATGCATTGTTATGGTTGACTATATTTGGGGGGCCACAAGTCTTTCCCGCGGCCTCCAATCATTAAATACCCGTCAGCATCGTCTTCTATTCAGGTTTCTGCGGTATGAAAAGGTGCAACTTTTTTTGCGCTGTCAACTTTTATTACCAAAGGCCAATTTGCTGATTTGAATAACTTATCCGAAGACCGCTAAAAAGATGTCAACTTTCGTTGCATCCTTTTGACAGCCACTCCCCCACCCGGGTTAGCTGTAGAAGCCTTGTAATGACCAAGAGTTAGCAGGTACAATCTTTTGGTGCTTCAAATGGGTATACTATTTGCTATTGACGATCACCGAAGCTGTGGGAAAAATCTGAGACGAGGGAGTAGATTTCCAACAAAGGAATTAAAAGATTCTCCTTGGAGCTCCCAATGAAGTGTGATCGCTGCGGAAGTGCTATGGTTCAGGAAAAATTTTATGGTCCACACGAACATTTCTTAGGGTGGAAATGCATCTATTGCGGAGAAATAATTGACTTATTAATTCTGGAGAACAGACAATCGCTGAGCCCGCCGGAGAAAGAAAGACAAGAAATAGAAAAACGGAATACCTGACTTTTCAGGCGAATGAGTTAATGAGTTCAAAGAAGAAGATATTTAGAAAAGTTATGGATAAAGCTCTTGATCCAGAAAAATATGGTATGGTAATTTGCTTTGAATGTAATGGCAACACTAAATTACTCAACGACCCTGGGGAAATGGAAATTTGCCCAAGATGTGGAGGGTTTGGATTTATCAGAAAAGAAGAGGGTCCCGATAAGATAAAGGGACAGAAAGTCGGCATTGATAAGTCTTGAAAAAAGAATTATTGCGTGGTCTAATGAAACTCAATCCGTAAATCTTCTCAGATTTACGAATCTATTTCGTGGCTTATGAATGCCTATTTTTTAGGCAAAATGGTTGGGACCGCTTCCTTCAAGCGGAATACAATCCAATTCCACATTAATTCAACATTTCCCTGTGGATTTGGTCGAAAAACTTTTGGGAAACGACTTTTTGAGGGAGAGATCTAATGGGAAAAGAAGAAAAAGAAACCAAACCCCGTTATGGAACTGTGAATTTTGAAAAAAGAAAACATCCCCGTTTTGATGTCGATCTGCCGATAGAGTATGTTAGAAGTGGTTTGGTTTCCAATCCTGGCGAAGCCCTCAATGCCAGTGAAGGGGGATTGTTGGTCTACTTTCCTGAAAAAATGGAGGTTGGACAAAATCTTTCGTTGAAATTATTTTTTTCTTCCGGGTCCGAATTAAATACCGTCGAAACACTGGTCGAGGTTGTCTGGATGGATCTTCATCTGGAAGAGGATCGGCATGATTATCGGGCCGGAGTGAGGTTCGTCGATATCTCTCCGCAAGACCTGGAGAAACTAAGGGGTTTTTTGAGAAGTCTTTCCGGAGAGGTTAGTCAAGGCATGAGATAGGGTGACAAGAAGGGTGAAGCTTGGCGGAGGATAACCGGTCTAAATCAAAAGGTGATGTGGCGGGAAGGGGATTTATCATATCTTGTTTCATACGGCTTTTCCTCTCTTTTTCTTGTAGAATAAGTTTAGATTTTCGAGCTCTGTCAAGATTTGGCTTTTTCCGTCTTGCGATTCGAGGACGGCCATCCTTTTTACAATTCTCTTAACCTTGTACTCGATACCGTTTAAAATGCTTCTCACTGTGTCTCCCACCTTTGTTTCCATGGCGGTTCCTCCGATTCTGACCCCTTCCCGCCACGATGCTAAGTTAGCGCAAATCGATGCTCTTGTAAAGAGATTTTTTACGTCATTTTACACGATTTATTTCTACCTTCCTCCAATTAACCTGTTTGATTGCTTAAATCGGTTTTGGCACTGAAATCGGGGTATTCCCTCACTTTCGCCTGACCTGTTCGGTTCCAAAAAGGCTTACGCCTAAGCTTGATACCAGGAGCGAAAGGTTGACAATTAACAAACTCATTAATATTCTTAAATAGTGGGAAATTTTAATTTGTCGATTTCCCCATAACTTACGATGGCACGGTGGATTCCGCGGAGGTGTTGATGATGAAAATGCTATTTTTATCGTTGGCGGTGATGCTCGTTGCCGTCAACGGGTGCCAGAAGTCCGATATCGTTCAACAAGGGGTGAAAAATGGTATGGTGAAAGAGGATTTGGCAACAAGAAGGGCTACTTTCGCTGGCGGATGTTTTTGGTGTACTCAAGCAGACTTTGAAAAATTGTCGGGTGTTGACAAAGTCATATCAGGCTACACCGGAGGAAACAAGGAGAACCCAACCTATGAAGAGGTATCCTCCGGGACGACCGGGCATGTCGAGGCCATCCAGGTATATTATGATCCCTCTAAACTGACTTACGAGGAATTACTCGATTTTTTCTGGAAGCATGTCGATCCTGCCGATCCGGGTGGACAATTTGTGGATCGAGGCTCGCAATACCGGAGCGTCATATTTTATCACGATGAAGAGCAAAAAAGGTTAGCAGAAAAATCAAAGGAGGTGCTAGACAAATCCGGAAGGTTCAACAAGCCTGTTGTGACGGAGATTATAAAGTTTACAAAATTTTTTGAAGCCGAGGGCTACCACCAGGATTACTATAAGAAACATCCCCTCAAATACAAATATTACAGGTATGCGTCCGGTCGCGATCAGTTTTTAGCCAAGGTTTGGGGGAAAGACCTGGGGGGCACAAAACCGAATGATGAAAGGGGCTATAGAAAGCCCGACGATGCAACCCTGCGAAAAATGCTAACTAGTCTGCAGTATAAGGTGACTCAAAAGAACGGTACGGAACCGGCGTTTCAGAACGAATATTGGGATAACAAGAAGGAAGGAATTTATGTCGATGCCGTCTCCGGGGAGCCTCTGTTCAGTTCCCTCGATAAGTTTGATTCCGGGACTGGATGGCCGAGCTTTACCAGACCCCTTGAACCGGGTCATATTGTCGAAAAAGAAGACAACAGCTTCTTTTCGAAGCGCACTGAGGTGAGGAGCAAAGACGCCGATTCGCATCTCGGCCATGTTTTCGACGATGGGCCGCCGCCGACAGGGCTTCGATATTGCATGAATTCCGCCGCCTTAAGATTCATTCCCAAAGAGGATCTGGAAAAAGAAGGGTATGGGAAGTATTTAAAGCTCTTTGCGACAAGGCAAGAACACAAAGGCTGACCGTGTCCCCATCAATCCTTTTCTAAAATGATTCTTGCGTCGACAGCCACTGCCTTATCCCGATAGGCAAATATGGGATTGAGCTCCAATTCTTTGATCCGGGGATTCTCCTCTATCAGTTTGGACACCTTAAGAATAATCTCCACTAAAGCAGGGATGCTGGCAGGTTCTTTCCCCCTGTATCCTTGCAACACCGGGTATCCTTTTATTTCGTCAATCATTTCTTGGGCGTCTCTTCGCTCAATAGGAATGACCCTGAAAGAGACATCTTTGAGCAATTCCACAAATATACCCCCCAAGCCAAACATAATGACCGGCCCGAATTGAGGATCTTTACTGGTCCCTACAATCACTTCTGTTCCCGGCCGGACCATTTTTTGTACGGATACTCCATGAACGACTGCGCCGGGAAACTGCTTCCTGACTTTTCTTAAAATCTCGTCATAGGCTTTTCTTACCTCGGTCATATTGTTTAATGAAAGCTTGACACCGCCCGAATCGCTTTTGTGAATCACGTCCGGTGAAGCTATTTTCAACGCCACAGGGAAGCCCATTTTCTGGCTTAAGGAAACCGATTCTTTTTGGGTCTTTGCCAGTTTGGTTTCCACAACGGATATTCCCGCCTGCTTGAGAATTCTTTTGGATTCGAATTCGGTGAGGATGGTCCTGCCCTCTTTCTTTGCCTGGTCGAAGATCGAAATTTTTCCCATCATTTTTCTCCTTTCCCGTTTCACCTCAATCTAACCCCGGCTATCCCGCTTTGGCGGGACGGGGGCGCTTGCCGGTCAAAGTTCAAATGTCAAATTCTGGAATCGCTTTTTATTATTCCGTAGTATAAATCCTTGAAATCGAGAAGACAAGAAGAATTGAGAATATTAGAAGTTAGTGAAATATTGCTTGATTTTTGATGAGTTGTGCGTTAATTTGAACAAAACATAAAGGACGGCTTGGTTTTTGGATGGTGGATTATTTTTCCACGCCGGCTGGCAGCGGAATTGATTTGAAATTTGGCATTTGGAATTGAATTAGGAATATGGTCCCATCGTCTAGTGGCCTAGGACACTGGCCTCTCACGTCGGTAACAGGGGTTCGAATCCCCTTGGGACCACCAATTATAAAGCAAGAGCCC
>JBAVGF010000335.1:0-7560 GCA_049684675.1 Thermodesulfobacteriota bacterium
GGACAAGTGTTATGAATATATCCGCTCCGATTCTCTCCAAGCAAAGCGGCTGGAATATGGGTTGCAAAACCCTCCTCCTTCCTGTGGGCTGTGTCAAACCGGTGTTCCCTGTGAATTTGAAATCCCAAGGCCAAACTTGATTGCTTGAAATCCAGATGAAGTCGTTAGAGGGTTAAGGGTCGAGATGGACCGCTAATTTTTTTTTGAGATCGCATTCCAACATGCCCGAAAGGGGAGTGATGAGAAGATTATCCGTTTTTCTTTTCTGTCTCGCTCTCTTCTATTGGCCCATCCATGGGATGGCCCAACCACCCCCTTCTTCCGTCCAGATCTATTTTTTCTATACCGAGGATTGCCAGTCCTGTCAGGTCATTCTCCAGAGCTATCTTCCCACGTTGAAGACAATGATCCCGACTCTCGAAGTCAAGACCTTCGACGTGAGTCACCCGGCCTATTATGAAGCGCTCACCAAGCTGGAGAAAAAGGCTGGCCGTGCAGGGGGTGAACTCCCTACCGTCTTCATCGGAGATCAAATGCTTTCCGGAGAGACGGAGATTATGGAAAAATTGAATCCCCTCCTCCTGGAGGCTCAGGCCAAAGGGGGTGTCTCCCCTCCCCCTATGGAATTGAGTAACTCGTGGACCGTGAGTCGTGATTCGAAAGAAACACCGATCACCCAACACGATTCACGAATCACGCGTTCGGTCGATCTTGCCTATTTTTACCAGAAGGGATGCCCAAAGTGTGACCGTGCAAACGCCCTCCTCAAATACATGGCGAAGAAGTATCCCGGATTGAATATCAAAGAGATCGACCTGAATACGCCGGACGGGAAGCGCTTGAACGAAACCCTCTCCAACCGACTCAATCTCCCTACGGAGAAACGTCTGATCGCACCAAGTATTTTCATTGGAAACGATTATCTTCCTCCGGCCGAGATCGCAGAATCCAGGGTGGAGGCGCTGATCGAGAAATATGGAGAGAAGAGTGCCGGTGTTCGTGCCGGTGAAACTAAACCTGCATTAACCCTGCCGACACCATCACTCTCACCGACACCCGAGGAGACCAAGAAGGCAGAAGAGTCGATCATACAGCGATTCAGGTCTCTCGGGATCATTACCATCGTTTCCGCCGGTTTGCTCGACGGAATCAATCCCTGCGCCTTTGCCACCTTGATCTTCTTCATCTCCTACCTCACTTTTGTCGGCCGGAAGAGAACTGAAATTCTCTCCGTGGGGCTGGGTTATTCAGCAGCGGTCTTCATCACTTATTTAATGATAGGCTTTGGCATTCTGAGCTTCATCCAGCGTCTCTCATTCCTCCCCCTCTTTTCCCGGGTCATCTACATCCTGACCATCGCCTTTGCCCTTGTTTTGGGAGTGTTAAGTCTCTATGACTACATCCAATTGAAGCGAGGCCGGCCCTCCGAGATGAAGCTCCAACTTCCGGACTTTCTAAAAAAACGGATTCACCGAACGATCCGCGAACGGAGCAAGTCTCCGCGTTATCTGCTCGCCGCCGTCACAGCCGGATTTATCGTCTCCCTGGTGGAGTTCGCCTGTACCGGTCAGGTTTATCTCCCCACGATCCTCTTTGTCACGAACGTCCCATCGCTCAAGGCCAGCGCCGTCTCTTATCTCCTTCTGTATAATTTTATGTTTATCGTCCCGCTATTAATCATCTTTGGGATTGTCTACTGGGGTGTGACTTCAGAACAATTGGTCTTCTTTCTCCAAAAGAGGGCATCCTCCATCAAGCTCTATACTTCTCTGCTTTTTTTCGTATTGGCAGGGATATTGATTTTGAGCTTGATATAAGTCATAAAGAGGATACTCGAATCCTACACAATGGCCCGTATTCTTCCCTGTCCGGCCGACCCTGAGAAGATCCGGGTGATCGCTGAGGCGGATGACGCAAGGGCTGCAAGGAATTTTCAAACAGATCGTCTCAAAATAATGAAAGGAGTGGGCTTAGATGAATAACACGGTTGAAGAACAATCCACTGAACCGAAGGGAAGGAGGATGAACCGAAAAACCATTATTTTGGCGGCCGCCGCGATCGTTGTCGTGGCAGGGGCATTCCTTTTTTACTTTTTCTATCTCCAAAACCCAAGCCGCCTGGTTCTTGCCAAGGTGAATGATGAAAAAATTACGGTGCATCAATTCAACAAGGAGATTGCCAAGGTGAACCCCCCTTTAATCCGAGATATGTTTCGGGAAGAACCCGATAAGCTTCTCGACAGAATGGTCGTCAAGACACTCCTTTTACAAGAGGCAAAGAAGCTGGGTGTATCGGCTCCGGCTCAAACCTATAAGGATGCGGCCAAGACCCCTCTCCCACCCGACGAATCGATGATCGTTGAGTTTATCGCCAAAAAATTCTCGTCCCCTCCGGAGGTAAAACGCGAGGAGGTTGAGGGATTCTATAAGACGTATAAGGATCGGATGGATGGGAAACCTCTCAAAGAGGTCGCTCCGGCGATTGAACAGTATATCAGGGAAGCGAAGCGGCAAGAGGCACTGGAGCAGTATTTGGTGGACCTTCGAAAAAATGCCAAGGTGGATATCAACCAGGATCGGTTAAAGAAGATTGCAGCCAAGCCACCTGAAATGAATACGGAGGAGGATCTGAAGAAGGCCCTGACGAGCGGGAAGCCTGTCTTGGTAGATTTTGGAGCCAATTCTTGCCTCCCCTGCCGCCAGCTGAGGCCTGTTCTAAAGGAAGTCGGCACGGAATATTCCGAAAAGGCAAGAATTCTGGTCATCGACGCTTATAAAAACCAGAATCTTGCCCAAGAGTATAAAGTTTTCATGCTTCCCACTCTGGTCTTCTTCGACTCGAAGGGAAAAGAAACCTTTAGAAATGTCGGAATCATGGAAAAGGAAAAGATTGTCGGAAAATTAAAAGAGATCGGAATGGGAACGTAATCCGATTGCGGAACTCGGATTGCTGAATGCGGAGTACCCACTTAAGAGGCATCGTGCACACGACTTAGCGTCTGAAATTCAGACCGTGCTCGCTGCCGCAATATACTGCCACAGTCCCATCTGTTCAAGTGCTTTGCGAACAGGCTCCCTCGAAGGTTCAGGTGTTCCCATCCAGAATGCAAGGACAACCGCCTGCGTGCCGACACCTCCGTTGGTGGCGGAATCATCTCTTCCTCCTTGTGCCGTGATTTGAGCGGCACCGTGAATGATCTTCAGCCTTGCGATTTGTGCCAGCGGGAGTGGCACAAAGGCCATCAAGCTTTCCAAGACCGAAGCGGCTTCGGGACTCAAGCGAACGCTGCTCACATCCGGCAAGACATTCTCAGTAAGTGTCTGACGGTTGATAATCGCCTCAATGAAGGCATCAAACTTCTTCAGAATCGCTTGATGCCTTTCTTCGTTCACCCGCACCACCTTCTCAGCCCATCGCTTGCAGTAGCCGCATTCGTCGCACGAGCTGTGATAGCAGTCGTGGGTCTTGAAATGCTCGGCGAACCCATCAAGAGCTCGATTATCTATTTGCATCACATCCGAGAAGGAATAGCCGAAGATGTCAGCCATCTCGAGCATCACGTCAATGTTCACAAGATCGGGCCGTATGAGGTACTCCAAATTGGGCGGATTATAGGCGTTCTGTCGGGGCAGCGTCAGTAGTTCAACGAGGTTTCCATCGAAGCGGCGCTGCTCGTAGGCCTGGACAACCTGCATCAGGGTCTCCGTGTTGCGGAATCGTTCGAGCAATTTGAGCGAATCAACACCTACCTCGTCGTAATCGCCGACATCTTCGGGACGAATCCAACGGGCCTTGATGAGTTCGTCGGGCCTCCCTAATTTCATTCTCTGGCAATAGACCTGGCAATGGTCCAGAACAAAACCCCCGCTGATGTGGCCCCCTTGGGCCGAATGGGACATCATGTTGATATGGTTCGTGTCGAGATAACACAGGTAGAGGCAGGATGGATTGGCGATGACCTCCAGTTTGCAGCGAAGGGCCCGCCGCATCGAGCGCAGCGCAGCGAAATCACGGGTTGCATATTCCGCCAGAATGATCCCGTCGGCACCCAGGTCTTCCCAGTATTTGGCCCGTTTGACGTTCGCCACGCGCGCCCAGCTCGAAACCACTACCTTGAAATCAGGAAAATGTCTCTTGATCCATACGAGCAGGATGGGCAAGGTGACCGTCACCATATCGGCGCCCGTCTTCGCGACCCATTCGATATGGTCGAACAGATTACGGTTCCCCTCCCGGGTCATCTCAAGGTTGTCCTGACAGGCGCCGTTGAGAAGATAGTTGAAATGAAAGCCGCGCTGACGGGCTTCGGCAATGAATTCTTTGGCCGGTTCGCGTGCGACCTTCGGCGCCAGAAAAGAACCTCTGCCGCCTCCAAACGGATCGTCGGTAATCTGGCCGAAAAGCGTGTCCGCACAGGAGGTCTCACGGCTCAGGCGCTCCAAAAGTTCCGGGTCCCAATTGCAGGCAACTGAATACTTCATGCGAGAAAACCTCCTTTCTCATATTCCCCCCTTCTCTCTTTCATTCTTGTTTTTTCATCCTAACCTTAAAGTCCTTCTTTTTCAAATTTCTCCCGACCCATGCCCTTCCCCCAGTTTTTTCTTCCATGGACAAGAAGATCTCAGAAAAGGCATCGACACAGAGCCTGTCGAGGACGCATGTGTTCTATGGTTGCCCGACCGGGGTGGTCCCTGAGGAGGCTTCATCCGCCCAACCGTTTTAGGTTTTGGCCGCCTAAGTTTCAATGGGAAACCGAGTTTAGAGGTCTCTTCGGGGCTTCATCCTGTTTGCCCTCAATGCTGGCCTTATGAAGCCTCCGAGGCGATCTAGCCCGGTCCATGGGTAAAGGAAAAACAGGCGGAGAGCAAAGAGGGCGACCGCATTGACAATTCACATGGCTAACGATATGTTCTATAAAAAAGGGCCCGAGTGGCCAAGGGTTCGAGCGGTCGAGGCAAATACACTTGAACCCATGAACCCTCGAATCCTTGAACCCTTTTATTTAGATTCAAGGAGGTAGATCATGGAACTGAAGACCGAGCGGTTGGAGATTCCAGAAGGATGTAACATCATTTTTGGCCAAACCCATTTCATCAAGACTGTCGAAGACCTTTACGAGATCATGGTGGGATCCGTTCCAGGGGCCAAATTTGGAATCGGATTCTGTGAAGCTTCGGGTGCCTGTCTCGTCCGGATCGAAGGAAATGATGATACCTTAAAAGAGGTTGCCAAGAAAAATGCACTGAAGATCGGAGCAGGCCATACCTTTGTCGTCCTCTTAAAGGATGCCTTCCCGATCAATGTCCTCAACGCGGTGAAGATGTGTCAGGAGGTTTGCACGGTTTTCTGCGCCACGGCAAACGCCGTCGAGGTGATCCTCGCCCAGTCAGAACTCGGCAGAGGGGTCCTGGGTGTGATCGATGGCTCCTCTCCGAAAGGCGTTGAAAAAGAGGACGGGATTGCCTGGAGGAAAGACCTGTTGAGAAAATTTAAATACAAACTGTAACCGATCGTCAAATCTAAAGAACTTCCAAGGTAACCGGGTCGAAATTCCATTGACGAGCCGTTCCTGAATGATGCCGCGGGCGGGAATATCTCTAAGGCGTATCCACGAGCATGAGGTAATATCTCTATGGCAGAGAATGAAATCATCCTACGCTTCCATCGACGGCCCAACGCCCTTATGAACATTGCTTTAGCCCTTTATGGAATTTCAACCCATTTCAAAACGGGTGATCGTGTGCCGAAAATCAAAGCAGTGTGGGAGGATGTGAAAATAGACCCAGGCCATCTTAAAAATTTCGAAGAAGTTTGCGGGCTTCTTTCCCATACAGAGTTTCTCTATCCCCTTTACCCGCTGACGCTCATTTTCCCTCTTATCCTGAGGGTCCTCGGGCATAGGAAAGCACCCTTAACCGTATTTCGCACATTAAATACCAAATTACAGGTTACTTCTCATCGCCGGATCGGAGTATATGAATCTCTGCGGATTGTCTGTGAAACCGGAGCATTGCGAATTCTCCCTAAAGGCATTGAATTGGATTTGACCTCTACTGTTCAGACCGGTCATGAAACAGTGTGGGAATCCTTGCATACATTTTACTATCGTGGAAAATTTGGAGAGGTGGATCCCTCCCATCCTGACCGACCGGAACTCCTAGCTATTTCAGAGCCTAAGACATTGGCCTCCTGGTATCTTCCGGATGGAATCGGGTTCCGCTTCGGAAGGATTTCAGGAGACACCAACGGGATTCACTACAGCAGTTTGTACGCGAGGCTATTCGGTTTTAAAAGGGATTTTGCCCAGCCGATACTGGTGTTAACAAAAAGCCTGAATTGCCTTTCCGATTTTGATACATCCAGATTCCGTCTGCTGGCATTATTAAGAGGACCTGTCTATTACAAAAGCAACGTCACTCTCAAGGGTAACCCCACTGAAGAAGGGATCCGATTTGACATTTATTGGGAGGACAACCGAAAACCCTCTCTTTCCTGTCAACTTTCAAGATGAAACCAAGAACGCCGGACTCAAACCTCGGCGACTCAGAGACCTCTGTAACTTAACGCGTGACCACCATTCGAACAAAAGCAAAGGGGTATTCTCGGAGCCACCGACAGTTTCTATCCGAACGGAGTAGAAAGAGAGGACGGGGTTTCCCGGAGGAAGGACTTCCTAAAAAAATTAGGTATAAATTATAAACAATTTCTCTAACGGTATGCGCGCTGCGCTTTGCACTATGCTATCTCTATTGGAATATTAGCTCCCGTCTTTTGCCAGGCATTCCAGGGCCGTGATATATTCCGCTGTCATGCAGGTGGGGATCCGATGTTTCTGTAAGCATTCAAAACATTTGCTGGGTTCGTAGAGAGGGGTGCTCACATATTTCTCTCCCCCATCCGGAAAGAGCGTGACGATCACGCCCCGGTCCATGTCCATGGCTTTCTGTAACGTCCCCCACATGGCCGCCCCGGAACTGATTCCACAAAAGATTCCCTCCCGGACGGTGAGGGCCCTTGCCATCTCGAAGGCATCCTCGTCCTTCACATTGATCTTTTCATCCAATCGGTTTGGATCGTAGATCTCCGGGACGTACTGGGAGCTGAGGTTTTTTAACCCCTGGATACTCGAGTTTGGGTAGGGCTCCACGCCAACAATCTTGATCTCAGGATCATATTCTTTCAATCGCCTGGAAACACCCATCAAGGTCCCGGTGGTTCCTATCCCCCCGACAAATAGATTGACCTTTCCTCGGGTGGCCCTCCAGATCTCCTCACCCGTTGTCTCATAATGGGCAAGCACATTGTACTTATTCTCAAACTGGAGAGGCATGTAATATTTGGCATCTTTTGCCATCTCCTTGGCCAGGTCTATGGCTCCGTCCATTCCTTTTGAACCTTCGCTTAAAATAATCTTTGCTCCAAAGGCCGTGAGGATCTTTCTTCTCTCTATGCTCATGGTCTCCGGCATAACCAATTCTAATCGATATCCTTTGACGGAGCAGACCATGGCCAGCGCAATACCGGTATTTCCGCTGGTGGGCTCGATGACGATCTTATCC
>JBAVGF010000336.1:0-6334 GCA_049684675.1 Thermodesulfobacteriota bacterium
ATAGTAAAGCGAGGCTCTGGAGGGAATCCCGTCCCGATCCCTCACCACCTGTTCAACCACCACCCCTGCTAGGCCTTCTCCGGGCGCCTCTGACAAAAGTACACCTACCAACGCTATCGAAAAAAATAGAGTCTTTCCTTTCATGACGCTCTCCTTCATCTCCCTGGCACCTACTTGTCGAGGCGTTGAGCTATTAGGTCATTAAACCTATTCAATTTTTAAGTTCTCATTCCGCAACCCGCCCAGGCGGGGGTCCGAACTCTGTAGTGCGAACTCGTAAGTTTTCATTGTGAGGATTGACTTTAAACTCTCTTTCTCCTAATATAAAATCTTAAAATTATCAATAAGATTGATTTCCGACAGGCGAGCAACGCCTGCATGCGGCCAGGCAAGAATTACAGGAAAAGGAGGAACCATGCAAGATAAGCAGTACGTGATCAACGAAATTGCTGCCAGTGAATCCTGGAGGATGTTTCACATCATGGCAGAATTTGTGGAGGGCTTCGAAGCCCTCGGGAAATACCATCCTTCGGTAAGCGTCTTTGGATCCACGAGAGTCAAACCCGGGGATGAGGTCTACCAGAAGGCGGAGCAAATTGGCCGGCTCCTTGCGGAGAATGGTTTCGGCGTCATCACAGGAGGCGGGCCTGGAGTCATGGAAGCGGCCAACAAAGGCGCTGCCTCTGCCGGAGGCAATTCGATCGGCCTCAACATCGAAATTCCTTTAGAACAGAAGCCTAATCCTTATGCCAACATCACTCTGCGTTTCCGCTATTTCTTCGTTCGGAAAGTGATGTTTGTCAAATACGCGGTTGCCTATATCATCCTTCCTGGCGGGTTTGGAACGATGGACGAGTTGTTTGAATCCGTAACACTCATCCAGACACACAAGATTAGACCTTTTCCGGTGATCCTGGTTGGGTCAAATTATTGGAAAGGCATTTTGGATTGGATGAAGGAAGTAGTGCTGGAGGAAGGAAGGATATCACCCTCGGATCTGGAGATCCTTCAACTGATTGATGAGCCAGAGGAGGTCATCAAGACCATCAAAAAAACGGTGATCCTTTGATCCCATTGCGGATTGCGGAGTGCGGAATTAGAAAAACCCACAATTCGGGTTCTGCTCTGGTTCATGGTTTCACTCTCTCTTCGACCAGCTCTAGAATATCCAATACCCGTATTCTCTCATCCAAGTTCAATACCTTGACCGCTGAGTCGAGAGAGATCATACAGAGGGGGCAAACCGTGGCTAAGATTTCAGCCCCTGTCCTCTCTGCCTGCTTAACCCGCGTTTCATTGATCCGTATTCCTGCCTTCTCCTCCATCCACATGTGACATCCGCCTCCTCCACAGCAGAAGCTCTTCTTTCGATTCCGTTCCATCTCTACAAGGGTAAGATCCGACATCGCCCTCAATATCCTTCGAGGCGGCTCATAGCCATCGTTGTAGCGACCTAGGTAACAGGAATCATGATAAGTTATTTTTGTTGTCCTGTCTCCGGGGGTCATTGCAATCTTCCGGCTTCCAATCAGCTCCTCTAACAGAGTCGTATAATGGATCACTTCAAAGGTGGCCCCAAATTGTGGGTATTCATTCTTCAGCGTATTAAAGCAGTGAGGGCAAGTGGTGAGGATCTTCTGAAACTTCACCTGCTGCAATCGATTCACATTCTTTTCCACATTGACCTGAAAGAGATACTCGCTTCCCATTCTTCTCAGGTCAATGCCGCAACACCATTCCGAAGTTCCGAGCACGCCGAAATCCAACCCGGCTCGGTTTAAAATGCGAATCAAGGAAGTGGCCACCTTAATATTTCGATCGTCATAAGAGCCGTAGCATCCAACCCAGAAAAGAATATCCACCTTTTCCCCTGGGCTAACCTCTTTCACCCCCAACTCCTTCGTCCACCACATCCTCTTCTCTGGATCGAACCCCCAGGGGTTTCCCTTTCGTTCAAGATTCCGAAAGGCGAAATGGGTCTCTCTCGGAATCTTGCCACGATGGAGGACAAGATTTCTCCTGAGATCCATCAGCTTGACCATGGGTTCGATAAAGACCGGGCAATGCTCCAGACAGTTGCGGCAGGTGGTGCATTCCCATATCGCTTCTTCGGCCACCACATCACCGACGAGGTGAAATCGATCTCTCTCTTTCAAGGGCCTTTCCATATGGCGTTTTAAATCTTGTATGACCTTTTTGGGATTGAGATGTTTTTGAGTGAGATGGGCCGGGCATGCCTCCTGACAGCGACCGCACCGCGTGCAGGCGTCGAGTTCCAAGAGATTTCTCCGCGAAAACTCTTCAATCCTTCCAACGCCATAGGTCTCCGAGGTTTCGAGATCCATGGAGGCCAAGGCCCCTTTGGCTTCTAAATTTCTGAAGAAGATACTGAGGGAAGAGGAAAAGAGGTGAAAGATTCTTGAGAAAGGAATATAGGATAGAACGGTTAAAGAAAGGAAGACATGAACCCACCAGAGCGTGGAAAAACAGATTCTCAGGCCACTCTCTTCTCCAAAAAAATTTTTCAGAATCCGCCCCGTGAGCGAAGCCACGGGTGCCCATTGGGACCAGGACGACTGGTAAATTTGATTCCGAACTCCCGTCAATGAAAATCCGGTTAAAAAGACAAAAAAGAGAAGGGAAAGGGAGATGGCATCGGTCCGCTGGTTGTCCAGCTCTTTGGGTCTCTCAATGTACCTTCTGCCGGCAAGGCATATCGTCCCTATCAATCCGATGATGCCCAAAAAGTCTAAGGTCAAACGATAAAAGGGATAGGTCTTAGAATCAAAGAATCTCATTCCCAAGAAAGGGAAGGACAAATATTCCTGAATGAGGACAACGAGAATCGAAAGACTCAAGAGAAGAAAAGACCAAAAAAGAAGAAGGTGGCTTATCCCCGGGAAAAGGTTTCTCAAAATTCCGCGATGTCCCAGGACGTAGACGAACAGTCCCTTCCATCTCTCTCTCAACCGACTCCATTTCCCTTCACCTTTTCCGCGACGCCAGAGGCGATATCGAAGATAAAAGCCGAAGAGGATAAGAAAGAGGGCTAATGCTCCCAGGAAATAGACGAATACGCCTTTCCAAGTCAGGGGATATCGATACCCTTCTTCCTGGAATAGCATTCCTACCCGATTCAATGACCCTGTTTTGGGATCCGTGTGGCACAGCGTACAATCGGAACCGGCCTGGCGGAGGGCATAATATTCCGTGGCTTGAGCGGTGGAAGGAGGGAGAGAAAGAAGGAAAGAGAGAAAGAAAACGGCGGGAAATAAAGGGATTTTGAACTGATTCACCTTCCCTTTTTACCCCAACCCCGATGTTCAAGTCAATCCCTCGACACGCCAGTATAGGTCCTGAGGCTTGGCTTCGGCGTGAGGGTGATGGGTGAGAAGAGTGGAACGAGATCAGTTACGGAAGTGATGAACTCCATCTACGACATAGTAGGTGAGGAGGGTGGTCAATTCGATCAATTTCCTTTCCTCATCTTCAGGAAGGTACCCCAGTGATTCGCTTCTGCAGATGGCCTCCCATTGGCGAAGCCTTTTTCGAACCGTGTGTTTGTTGGACCCTGAGATCCAGAGGCTGACCTGTTCGGTAAGGGGCCTCGCCTGCTTTCGAACCAGCTTCCAAGCCGGGAGGAGATTTCTCCAACCATTCCCTGGTTTGATAAAGAGCTCATTCATATCGGTGAGATATTCCTGCAGTTCTTGATCCAGGATTTCTCCATCTAATCCCCACCACTCCGATACGGTCTCTTCAATCGTCCCATACATTCCATCTTGCTTCTTCTCCCCATTCAAAGGTTCTCTCCCGCCAATTTCTTCCATCAACCGGTCCACATACGATAATTTCTCTAAGGCGGTGGGCCAGTTTCGATATTTCACTCCCCAATGGGAACGGGGGTCGAGCCAGATGGCGAAGGTCTCCGCCCAATCCTCATCGGGATGTTTTTGAGCGTAGTGAGGATCCCCCAAATAGTGCAGGTGTCTGACATAACTCTTCGACCAGGGATTTACCCGGTAGAGATACCCATCCCGATACTTCTTGTGAAAATCCCCGAATGTTCCTTTCCAATCTTTTCGTTGCCAAAGTTTATAGGCATAATTCACCGCATGGCCTGTTTCATGGCGGAGGATTTTTATCATCTCCTCAGTCGTGGGTGTGTCTCCTTCAAGGTCTTCTAACTCGGGCATGGCCAAATAGAATGGGATGCTAATCGAAACCTTCTTGTTCACACATCCCCACTCATTTCCAAAATAGAAATCAGGCCATAAGAGAATTCGACGTCCTCTGAGTTCCTTCTTCAATCTTTTGAGGGGAGATGCTAAACTTTCGCCGACATCCAGTTCCAGGTCGCCGATCTTGGTCGTCAAAAATTTCTGATAACTGATCTCGTCCATCTCTATCAGCCTATGAAATTTACTCCTAATGTTGAACTAATTCTTAAGCCGGGTTTTAAAAAAAGAGGGAAAAAATCTTCATCCCTGCTGTCAGGGCTTTATCACATTCAACATTAGATCCATCAATAATATAATATCCATTCCCCGGGAGGTCAAAATATTTCTTTTCACAAGTAAAATTGTAATGATTTTAATGGGTTGCTTTGAGATTGTATCTAACCCATTCAACGGTTCTAATCCATTTTAAGGTCATAATGTCACCTCAAGGCCTCATTAAGATGGATGGGTTTTAACCTCTAAATCTACCTATTAAAATGAAATTTTTTGTTGTAAGATTCAGATAAAGGGACGGAAAAGACTCATGGATGTTTATATTTCAGGCGTGGGCATGACAAAATTCGGGAGATCCAAAGAGCCCCTCGAAAAGATGATGGCCGAGGCCGCTTCCTCAGCCTTGAAGCAGGCGCGACTGGAGCGGGTCGATGCAATCTACATCGGGGTCATGAGTGTTGAGGAATTTGTCGGGGATTCCAATTTTGCTACCCTTTTAACCGACACCCTCGGGCTGACTGGAGTTCCCTCTACGCGGGTAGAAACGGCTTCTTCGACGGGAGCAGGCGCTTTCGAGGCGGCCTTCTATGCCGTGGCATCCGGCCACATGAAACATGTCCTGGCCCTGGCCGGAGAAAAGATGACTCATCTTCCCACGGCGAAGACTACCCGGATTCTCTCCGAGGTGATTGACCGTTCTGAGCGAAGGTACGGTGCGACCATGCCTGCCCTCGCTGCAATGGTTGCGCAAAGATATGGCCGGGAGTTTAACCTTTCATCGCTGAAACTTGAGGACATTCTCGCTCAGGTAGCCATCAAAAATCACTCCAACGGTTACCTGAATCCTTATGCCCAATTCAGAAAGATCATTACCAAAGAAGATTACCTCAAGAGTCAGATGATCTCTTATCCTCTCCGCCTCTATGATTGCGCGCCGATCACAGACGGAGCTTCAGCCATGATCCTCACCACCGAGCCCACCCCGATCAAGGTCTCCGGTATCGGCCACGCCACGGATACGGCCGCAGTGAGACATCGAACTTCTCTCACCTCCTTTAACTCGACTAAGGAAGCCGCTCAGAAGGCTTACACCACGGCCCAGCTCAATCCCTCTGATATCCAATTCGCAGAGGTCCATGATGCCTTTACGCTCTTCGAAATCATCGGGACGGAAGATTTAGGCTTTTTCCCCGCCGGGAAGGGATGGAAGGCGTTGGAAGAAGGAACTACCCATCTCCGAGGAAGGCTTCCCGTTAATCCATCTGGAGGGTTGAAGGCAAGAGGGCATCCAGTGGGTGCCTCGGGTCTTGCCCAGCTGGTAGAGATCGTCTATCAGCTCAGCGGGGAGGCGGGAAAAGAAAGACAGTTAGAGAGAGCGCAAATCGGATTGGCTCAAAGCATCGGAGGTCTGGGGAATAATAATTTAGTCACCATTCTTGAAAGGACTGACCGAAAACGAATCCAGAAACAAGGCTGGAGCCTTGATTATCATCCGGAAATCAGTGTTTCGAACAAGAGTACTGCCTCCCCGCTCTCGGAGGGAGCCGGAATTCTGGAAACCTTCACCACCCTTTACACTACACCGGAAGGCTTCCTTTCGCCCCTCACCCTTGGCTTTGTCAAGACCAAAGGGGATGAAATGGTGATGGCCTGTAATCCGGATTATCGTTCCCCTAAAGAATTGAAGATGGGCCAAAGGGTCTATTTGAGAATAAGAGAGGGGCTCTACGTCTTCGAAAAACTCACCCTCTGGAGCCGCTTGAAACACTGGATAGGGAAAAAATAGGGACACATCCCATTTTTTTCCCGTGGATTCGAAAAAAAGGATGTGTCCCTATTTTAATAGAACCTACTCATTTGATTTTGGAAAGTCAGTTCAT
>JBAVGF010000337.1:0-4050 GCA_049684675.1 Thermodesulfobacteriota bacterium
GGAAAAACAGCTCTCCAAATTGAAGGATTTCGATAAGAGAATTCGGATCATTGCCAATCTGGAGAAGGGCCAGGAAACAACGTCGGTTATGGGAATGGGTGGGCCGTCCGCCTCGGACGTCCGAGAAAAATTGAGGGCAGAGAAGAACGAGATGGGGCTGGCTCAGCAGATGAGAACCGACATCGAACGTCTGGAGTTAGAGGCAATGTCTCAGGAAGAGAGCCTTTCTGAACTCGAAAAGCTTTTACAAAGTAAGAAAGACATGTTGGCCCACGCCCCCTCGATATGGCCGGTCCATGGATGGGTGACATCGGGTTTTGGTTTTCGAACCAATCCTTTTACAGGGTTGACCCAGATGCATGAAGGCCTCGATATCGCGAATCGGATTGGGACCCCGGTCATTGCTCCGGCAGATGGGATCGTTTCAGATACGGGGAAGGATTCCACCTACGGGAATGTTATCGTGATCTCCCATGGGTTCGGGATAAACAGCCGCTTCATTCATCTCAGTAAAATTCTTGTAAGGCCTGGCCAGAAGGTAAAGCGGGGGGATAAAATTGCCGAGGTCGGGACGACGGGTAAGTCAACAGGTCCCCATCTTCATTACGAAGTAAGGGTCAACGGCATTCCGGTCAATCCGGTGAGATATATTGTGAATTAATACAAACACAATTAGCAGACTAATGCGTCTGTATTAATATACTCGAACGGATAGATTAAGATATAGCATATCCGCCGCGTGTCTCTTTCTCCGAACGCTTCTGTTTACCCCGTTAGAAATAATGCCCCGCTGCTCTGCCCTGTATCCCGCGAAACGCCGGGACGGTGCAGGGCTCTGCACTGGGGTTAGATTCTGGAATAATTCCGGCAGGGTTTAATACCACGCTGGAATTTCTAACGGGGTTTACTCGGACAAATGGGCGATCGTAAGAGTCCTGGAGACGGCTCCTATTGGAGCCGTATTTTATCTCGGGAGAATGGTCCCCGATACACCGAAGAAAGGACTCGTTCCAGGAAAATCCTCCTGAGAAAGTTTCTTTATGAGAGCCCATGCTCTTTCCTCTTCGTCTCTTTTGGGACCTCCCGGAGGGAACTGGATGAAAGAAAATATGTTGCCCTTTACAAACTCACCATCCCTGCCCAGTTCAACCCATAACAAAGGAGCGTAGCCTTTTTCCTCATCCAAACTCATTCCTCGATAGGTGCAGAAGTTGCCAAGACTATAAGCGATCAATCTGTCTCGATACACCTCCATGGCTCTGGGGACATGGGGGCCGTGCATCATGACAAGATCCGCACCCCTCTCAACGGCCTCATGGGCAAATTGAACAAGATTCCCTCTTGGTTCGTCCAGGAAATATTCGAGCTCATTTTCGGTCTGTAAAGCAGATCCCCCTTCCTTACCTCCGTGAATCGATAAAATCAATACATCATATTTCTTTGAAAGCAGGTCGATCTCCTCCAATGCCTTCTCAGGGTATACAATGGACCTCGGAGGCGGACCAAAAGAGAACGCGACAAGGCCAATCTTTACCCCGTTGATCTCAAACTCCGCCACCTCTCCTGCCTTGCTCGAGTACTTTATCCTGGCAGCGTCCAAGACCTTTTTGGTGGAGGACATCCCCTGAGATCCAAAATCTTCCGCATGATTGTTTGCGAGAGAGACGACATTAAAACCTGCCTCGACAAGGTTCTTGACAAACCTCGCTGGAGTTCGAAAGACGTAAGATTCCTTATCCTTCGCTTTTTTTGCAGGAGAGCCTCCGTCGCAGAGGGGACCTTCAAGGTTACCAAATACAATGTCTGCCTGTCTTAAGAAATCCTTTGACTCTTCGAAGAGAAGCTTTCCATCCCTCCCCGGGAGCTTTGGAGAAGGGTAATCCGTGCCCATCATAATATCCCCGACAGCGGCCACAGTGATCACGCAAGCGACCCTGGAGGGTTCTTCATTTTCTAAACTCTCTCCCTTGATCGGAAAAAGGAAAAGGAACAATAAAATCACTACGATTTTGAATTTCGTAAGATCCATCTTCTTCTCTCTACGCTATCATTCAAATGAGAGGGGCGTTCTTGTCAAGACCTTTCTAAACTTTTTTAGAAAGATGGAGCTTCGTCTTCTTTGGCCTCCATGCGGTCAAGAGTGATGCTTCCTTTTGGGGATTGCAAGCCTTTGTAATCCGTTATATAATTCGTTGATATAAAAGAAGAACTGACAGGAGAAAGGCATTTTATGATTGGGTCACTGATCAGAAAGATCGTGGGGAGCAAGAATGAAAGAGAATTGAAAAGAATCCAGCCCCTCGTCGACAAGATCAACCAACGGGAACCGGAAATCAGCCCGCTGAGTGACGACCAGCTCCGGGGCAAAGCCTCTGAATTCAAGGAGCGAATCGGGCGCGGGGAGCCCATGGAGGAGATCCTTCCTGAGGCCTTTGCCGTCGTTCGCGAGACAGCAAAGCGGACCCTGGGTGAAAGACATTATGATGTCCAGTTGATCGGAGGGATTGTTCTTCACGAAGGCAAAATCGCCGAGATGGCAACCGGTGAAGGAAAGACACTGGTGTCCACCTTGCCCGCCTATTTGAACGCCCTTGAGGGGAAAGGGGTCCACATCGTTACTGTGAATGACTACCTGGCGAAAAGGGATAGAGAATGGATGGGGGTGATTTACCGGTTCCTGGGCCTTTCCGTAGGGGTGATCCTTCACGAGCTCAATGACCGGGAACGTAAGGAGGCCTATGGTTGTGATATCACCTACGGGACAAATAACGAGTTCGGGTTCGACTACCTCCGGGATAATATGAAATTTAGCCTTGAGGATTACGTCCAGAGGGATCTGAACTACGCCATAGTCGATGAGGTGGACAGCATCCTGATTGATGAAGCCAGGACCCCGCTCATTATCTCCGGTCCGGCGGAAGAATCCACGGATAAATACTATAAGATCAACCGCATCATCCCCTCTCTGAAGCAGGGGACCGATTTTCAATTGGAAGAGAAAAGCCACACCGCCTTTTTAACGGAGGAGGGGGTGGCCCACGTGGAGAAATTGATCCATGTCGAAAACCTCTACGATCCAAGAAATATTGAGACGCTTCACCACGTGAATCAGGGTTTGAGAGCTCATACCCTTTTTAAACGAGATGTGGACTACGTGGTGAAAGAGGGGGAAGTGATCATTGTCGATGAGTTCACAGGAAGGCTCATGCCGGGCAGGAGGTGGAGCGATGGTCTCCATCAGGCGGTGGAAGCCAAGGAAAATGTCCGGATCGAAAACGAAAACCAAACGCTGGCCACCGTCACCTTTCAAAATTATTTCCGAATGTACAAAAAGCTGGCCGGGATGACCGGTACTGCGGACACGGAGGCTGCTGAATTCCGTAAGATTTATAATCTGGATGTGATGGTCATTCCCACCAATATGCCCCTTATCCGGACCAATTACCCGGATGTCATCTATAAGACCGAGGATGAGAAGTTTCGTGCCGTCGTCCGGGAGATCAAGGAGCTCTACCAATCCGGCCATCCGGTTCTGGTCGGCACGATATCCATTGAGAAGTCTGAGAGACTGAGTCAGTTCCTGAAGAAACAGGGTATCCCGCACAACGTCCTGAACGCCAAACATCACGAGAGAGAAGCTGAATTTATTGCACAGGCGGGAAGAGAAGGGGCCGTGACCATCTCTACCAACATGGCCGGAAGAGGAACAGACATCCTGTTGGGAGGGAATCGCAAATTCTTGGCCAAGACCTTGGTGAAGGAGGAGGCCACGGAGGAGACGATCCTGAAGGCCAATGAAAAGGCCCTGGGCATCGTTAAACAAGAGAAGGAAAAGGTGATCCAGGTGGGAGGTCTGCACGTTCTGGGGACCGAGCGGCACGAAGCCCGACGCATTGACAACCAATTAAGAGGAAGATCGGGTCGACAAGGTGATCCGGGCTCCTCCCGATTCTATCTCTCTTTAGAGGATGACCTGTTGAGGATTTTTGGCTCGGAGAGGATCTCTCACATCATGGATCGGCTGGGAATTGAAGAGGATCAGCCCATCGA
>JBAVGF010000338.1:0-14814 GCA_049684675.1 Thermodesulfobacteriota bacterium
GCCCACTTTCCAAAGAACATCAGCGAGTCGCTTTCTCAGGCGGATGCGGCCGTTGCCCGTGCTATGGCTTCCGTTGCCAAGGGATATGTCAGCGTCCTTGCCACCATCTCGGAAGTCGACCAGACGGTTTGCGTCGGGTGCGGCCTGTGTGAAGAGCTCTGCCCTTTCAGCGCCATCCGTGTGGTGGAAACCGCGAAAGGGAGCAAAGCGGAGACGATTGCCGCTTCATGCAAGGGATGTGGGGTCTGCGCATCAAGCTGCCCCCAGAAGGCGGTGACGGTTCATCATTTCTCTGATGAGCAATTAACGGCTCAGATAGAGGCCCTGACCCCCGTTAAAGAGAAGGAAGCAGCCTGATACGGAAATTTCTGATTTTGGATTGCCGATTTCGGATTTGAAATCAAGACTCCAGAATTGAAAATCCAAAATGGGTTAAAAATATGGCTTTTGAACCGAAAATTCTATCCTTCCTTTGTAACTGGTGTGCCTATGCAGGTGCCGACCTGGCAGGGGTTTCCAGGTTTCAATACCCTCCCAATACCCGGGTCATCAGAGTGATGTGCTCGGGAAGAGTGGATCCCGTCTTTATCCCTAAGGCCTTCCTGGCTGGATATGATGCGGTGACGGTCCTCGGCTGCCACCCGGGAGACTGCCATTATTTGACGGGCAATGTCCAGGCCGAACAGAAGATGGACCTAACGCATAAGTTGTTGGCCATGGAACAGATTGAATCAGAAAGACTCCTTTTGGACTGGGTCTCTGCGGGTGAGGGCGAACGCTTTTCGAGGGTGATTCGGGAGTTCGTTGAGAAGATTCGTCATCTCGGGCCCTTCCCTCTCGACGAGGAAATGAAACGAAAACTTCGGGCGATCGAAGCCTCGCTGGAAGGAGAGAAGATCCGGTGGATGGTGGGAAAAGGGTATGAGCTCATCGAAAAGGAGAATGTTTACGGAGAGCGTCTTTCTCGGGAGAAATTGGATAAACTGATTGAAGAAACCATCCGCAATGAATTAAACAAGAATCGAATCGTCGGCGTGGTGGAATCCCAGCACCTTTCCGCCAAAGAGATCAGTCATGCGTTGAACTTAAAGATGAAGGAAACGCTCTCTTATTTGTCCTTACTGGTTGGAGAAGGCAAGATAGGCTTTGACCCTTCGGAAGAAGGAAAAGTCCCGAGATACATCCGAAAGTAAATTCCCGCTTCCTTTTCTCATGCTTGAGGCGGGATGAACGGAACAGGGATACAGGAAAGAATGAACGAAATGGAGAAGAATCAAACCATAGGCGCGGTCATGGTGGTCGGGGGCGGAATTGGCGGTATGCAAGCCGCCTTAGATCTGGTCGAGTCGGGGTACTTTGTCTATCTGGTTGACAGCTCTCCCGCGATCGGAGGGGTGATGGCCCAGCTTGACAAGACCTTCCCCACCAATGATTGTTCCATGTGCATCATGTCTCCAAAACTGGTCGAATGCGGGCGGCACTTGAATATCCGAGTCATCACCCATGCAGAGGTAGAAGCCATCGAGGGCGAAGCCGGCCGCTTCTCCGTGACCCTCAATCGAAAACCAAGATATATTCGCAGCGACCGGTGCACGGGCTGCGGTGAATGCGCCAAACACTGCCCGGTGACGGCCATCGATACCTATAACGAAAACCTCAGCCAGCGAGCGGCTATCTATATCCAATACCCTCAAGCCATTCCCAAGGTCTATCTGATTGACCGGGAGCAATGCATCGGGTGCGGGCTGTGTGAGAGGGTCTGTTTAGCCAAAGCGGTAGACTATAGCGACAAGCAACAAGTCGAGAAAATCGAGGTTGGATCCGTCATCCTGGCCACGGGCTATGAGATGTTTGACGCCCGTCTCCGCCCGGAGTTTGGCTACGGCGTTTTTCCCAATGTGGTAACGAGCATTGAATTTGAAAGACTGTTGAGCGCCACCGGGCCGCACCGTGGGCATCTTCTGCGTCCCTCAGACGGAACCATTCCCGAGAGGGTTGCTTTTATTCAATGCGTGGGCTCCCGTGATTCCAGTTGCGGGAACGGGTACTGTTCTTCTGTTTGCTGCATGTACGCCACGAAAGAGGCGATCATCGCCAAAGAGCATGTCCACTTCGTCAAGCCCACCATCTTCTTTATGGATGTTCGGGCCTACGGCAAGGGATTCGACGCCTACTACGAGAATGCAAAGACCAAGTACGGTATCCGTTTCATTCGATGCATGGTTTCCAAAATAAGGGAATCCTTGAAAACCAACAACCTACTCGTCACCTACTTGGACGACGAGGGGAAATTGGTGGACGAAGAGTTTGAATTGGTGGTCCTTTCGGTAGGAATGGTCCCTTCTCAAGAGACCGTTGAGATGGCAAAGCGGATCGGTGTTGAATTAGAAGCTCACGGCTTCTGCAAAACGACCACTTTCGAGCCCACGTCCACTTCCAGAAAAGGGATCTATGTATGCGGCGCTTTTCAAGAGCCAAAAGACATTCCTGAAACGGTAGCTCAGGCAAGCGCGGCAGCGGCAGAGGCTTCCTCCCTTCTCGCCGAAGCGAGAGGAACACTGATCGCTGAAAAGAAGTATGTCCCGGAAAAGAACGTGAACTATGAAGGACCCCGCGTCGGTGCCTTCATCTGCCATTGTGGCATTAATATCGGCGGAATCGTGGATGTCCCTGCGGTGGTGGAGTACGCGCGAACGTTGCCCCATGTGGTCTATGCGGAGGCAAACCTCTATACCTGTTCTCAGGATACTCAAGATCATATGAAGAAGGTGATTGAGGAAAACCGGTTGAACCGGGTCGTGGTGGCTTCCTGTACCCCCCGAACTCATGAACCCTTGTTTCAGGACACGATTCGTGAGGCGGGTCTCAACCGTTACCTCTTCGAAATGACCAACATCCGGGATCAGTGTTCCTGGGTCCACATGCAACAACCCAAGGAGGCAACGGAGAAGTCAAAGGATCTAGTCAGGATGGCTGTGGCCAAGGCTGCCCTCCTCGAACCCCTTCAAACCCAGATGGTCGGGGTGGTTCAGAAGGCGCTGGTCATCGGTGGAGGTCTCAGCGGGATGAGTGCCGCCAAGAAAATAGCGGAGGCCGGTTATGAGGTCACCCTGGTTGAAAGAGAATCTCAACTGGGGGGTAAGGCGAGAGCGATCCATTTCACTTTAGAGGGAGATGACGTCCAATCTCATTTAAAACAATTGATCGAAAAGATAGAGAAAGATCCGCGCATCCACCTCATGACCCAGACCGAGATAGAAAGCGTCGATGGCTTTGTAGGAAATTTCAGAACAAAGCTTCGTAAGGGAAACGAAATTCAAGAAATCGACCACGGCATCATCGTTGTGGCGACAGGGGCTGAGGAATATCGACCGAAGGAATTCCTCTACGGTCAGGAGCCGCGTGTGATCACGCAGAAGGAGCTGGAAGAGAGGATCTCCCTTCACCCTGCCTCTCTCAAGTCTCTGAAGAATGTCGTGATGATTCAATGTGTCGGGTCGAGAAATGACGAGAGACCTTATTGCAGCCGCATCTGCTGTTCAGAAGCGGTCAAGAATGCCTTAAGACTGAAATCGATGAATCCTGAAACCAATGTCTATATCCTCTACCGGGACATTCGAACCTACGGGTTTAAAGAAGACTATTATCGAAAGGCCAGGGAGGCTGGAGTGATTTTCGTTCGGTTTGATCCGGAACGAGAGCCTCGCCTGGAAAAAAAGGGAGAAGGTCTTCAGGTGATCGTTCACGAGCCTATCTTGCAGGATGCGTTAAACATCCAGACCGATCTTCTGGTTCTCAGCGCGGGGATCACGCCCTCTCTCGATAACGAACGTCTGTCAAAGATGCTGAAGGTTCCGTTGAACCAGGATGGTTATTTCTTAGAAGCCCACATGAAACTGAGGCCTGTCGATTTCGCAACGGAGGGAATCTTTCTGGCCGGGCTTGCCCACAACCCAAAATCGATTGAGGAGAGTCTAAGCCAGGCGAATGCAGCCGTCTCCCGTGCATTAACTTACCTTTCGAAAAAAGAACTCGAGACCATCGGGACCATCTCGGAGGTGGACGAAAGGAAGTGCATCGGCTGCGGCCTTTGTGAAGATGTCTGCCCCTACAAAGCCATTGAGATCTTATTGAAAAGGACGGTCGTCGGTGAAAAGCAGGTGGCCCAAATCAATCGAGTCCTGTGCAAGGGCTGCGGGGCCTGCACCGCCTCTTGCCGTTCAGGCTCCATCGATTTGAAAGGCTTCACGAACTCAGAGGTGGTCGCACAGATCGCAGAACTGGCGATCTGTTGGTAAACAGGAATTTGGAAATGGGAAACGGTGTAGAAAAAAACTGGGAACCCAAAATATTAGCCTTCCTTTGCAACTGGTGTTCTTATGCCGGAGCCGACCTTGCCGGGACTTCGAGGATCCAGTATCCTCCGAGTATCCGTGTCATCCGTGTCCCCTGCTCCGGTCGAATCAATCCCCTCTTTATTCTCAAAGCTCTCCAGAGTGGGATCGATGGGGTGCTGGTCTCCGGCTGCCATCCGGGGGATTGCCACTATCTCACCGGAAACTATGTGGGAAGGAGAAAGTCAGCGACCCTGGGCCGGTTCCTTCAATACCTCGGCATTGAAGAAGGTCGCGTGCAGTTCTCCTGGGTCTCTGCTGCGGAAGGAACCAAGTTTGCTCAGGTTGTTGAAGAGGTGACTCAGGATATTAAGAAATTAGGACCCGCCAAGCAGTTTGTAAAATTAGAGGACTGAAGGGGCCAAGGGGTCGAGGGGTCAAGAAAGACCGTCTTAAAGACTTGAACCCTGGAACCCTCGAATCCCTGAACCCTTTTAGATAAAATTGGAAAGAAGATAGACGTTGGACATGGAAGAAAGATCAAAAACAATTCAAAACAAGATTAGAGAAAAAGCCAGAGAGCTTCTATCAAGCAAAAAGGTGGACCTCGTCATCGGTTTCGGGGAAGGCACTCTTCCCCTTCGTGCGACTCCGATAGTCATCAGAACCCCGGAAGAAGCGGACCGCTTGATCTGGAACTCCTTCTGTGAGAACAACCTGGCGACTTACCTTCATAAGTTCAGTCAATTTAAGGTGGGCCTCGTCGTGAAAGGGTGTGACGCTCGTTCCATCATCGCCCTGGGTCGTGAGAAGAGGTTCAAGCCCGATCAGTTATTCTTGATGGGAGTACCCTGTCAGAGAATGGTGGATCGGAGAAAGGTGAAGAAGGCATTCAAAGAAGAGATCCTCCGCGCGAGCGAGCAAGGGGATGAAATCACGGTGGAGGGCGAGGATTTTAAGAAGGTTTTGAAACGAGAGGACTTTCTCTATCCTTCCTGTCAGGTATGTATTCATCGGACCCCTATCAAGACAAATGTGCTGCTGGGAGATCCGGTAGAAGAATCTCCCCTTGTCGAAATGCATCCCGAGGTTAAGGAGTTTGAAGAGAAGTCTCCTGAAGAACGATGGAGATATTTTGAGAAGGAGGCCGGGCGATGCATCCGGTGCTACGCCTGTCGCGAAGCTTGTCCCATGTGTAACTGCACGGAATGCTTTGTGGACAGTTCCAACCCCAAGTGGATTGACAAGGGGCTTTCTCCCTCGGACCTCGAGTTCTTTCACATCGTGCGAACCTACCATCAATCCGGTAGATGTTCAGGCTGCGGTGCGTGTGAACGGGCCTGTCCGATGGAGATCAAGCTCACTTATCTCGCACAGAAACTGAATCAGGATGTAAAAGAGCTGTTCGGGTTCGAAACGGGAGTCGATCCGGACGCTCTTCCTCCTCTTTCCACTTATGACACTGAGGATCGCCAGGAATTTATCAAATGAAATTGAAGCTGGATAAGAAAAATTTCAGACCCTTTTTGCAGAGCTTGATGGACGAATACGACCTCTTCGCCCCCGTTCAGCTGGCCGAGGGAGTTTCTGTCTATAAGAAGATTGACCAACCCGAGGAAGTCGACCTCTCCATCGCTAACCCTCAGAAACCCGCAAAGGAGATCTTTTTCCCTCAATCCGAGACGATGTTCCGGTATGAAAAGGCAGCAAAAGAGAATCGGGTCACCTCTACGGAAGAGGTAAAGAGGAAGCGGGTTCTCCTTGGCGCAAGACCCTGCGACATCCAGGCTTTCTCTCTCATGGATCAGGTGTTTGCAGGAAAAGAGTATACGGATACTTATTTCGTAAACAAAAGAAAAGCGACTACGATTATCGGGATGGGCTGTGATCATCCTCTTTCGACCTGCTTCTGCTCCTCTTTGAACGGAGGGCCCTTCCATCGTGAAGGGTCGGATCTCTTTTTGATTGATATGGGCGAATCCTATTTAGTGGAATTGCTCACTGAAAAAGGAATGGCTTTTCAAAAAAATAAATTTTTTGAAGAGGCCAATGAGAAAGAGATAGGCCTGGCAAAGGGGGTCGAGGGAAAGGCGACGGAGAAGGTAAAGGCCTCGATTCCCGTGGATGGGATCGAAAAGCGATTGGATCAGATGGCGGAAAGCCCGTATTGGGAACGGGTTCAGGAAAAGTGTCTCGGCTGCAGGGTATGTACTTATCTTTGTCCGACGTGCCACTGTTTCGATATCGTGGACGAGGCGGTAACCAATAAAGGCCGGCGGGTAAGAAATTGGGACTCCTGCCTCTCCTCTCTCTATTCCCAGGAAACCTCAGGCCATAATCCTAGGCCGACGAACCGTGAACGGACCCGGCAGCGACTCATGCACAAGTTTAATTATTTTCCAAAAAACTTTGACCGGATTGCCTGCGTGGGCTGTGGACGGTGTATCCTCTACTGCCCCGCTCACTTCGATATTCGGCAGACCATTCAAGAGATACAGAAGGATTAAGGCAATGTCAAATGTCAAAACTCAAAGTTCAAATGAAATCAGAGATCTTAGAATCTTAGAAGATTTTGTCATTTGTCGCCCATTTGACATTTTTTTGACATTTGAACTTTGACATTTGAAATTGAGTCTCTTATGAAAAATCCTTATTTGCCCATTCCAACCCAAGTCAAAAAGGCTCTTGTCGAGACAAGCGACCGGATGCTCAGGACCATTGAACTCCGTTTCCTGAATGAAGAGGATGCGCAGGCTTTCCACTTCGTTCCCGGCCAATTCTGCGAGCTGTCTCTCTTCGGGAAAGGAGAGGCACCTTTCGGGATCGCCTCGTCGCCTACGGAGAATGGTTCTCTAAAGTTTACAATCAACAAAGCCGGTGTGGTCACCACAGCCCTTCACCACCTCGAAGAGGGTACGGAGGTGGGTATTCGAGGCCCACTGGGTAATGGATATCCGATCGACCTCTTTAATGGAAAGAATGTGCTCGTGATCGGCGGAGGGTTTGCCTTTACGACGCTGCGATCCCTGATCACTTATTTTCTCCACCCTGAGAACCGGAATAAAGTGAAGGACATCACTGTCATCTATGGAGCCCGGACGCCGGGCCTTCTCCTCTACAAGGAAGAACTGGCAGAATGGGGAAAAAGAAGCGATATCAAATTAGTGGTCACGGTGGACCAGGGAGATAAGGACTGGAAGGGAAAAGTAGGACTCGTCCCAAACGTATTGGAAGAAGCCGCTCCGGCCGCCGAGAACACTTACGCCGTGATCTGCGGCCCTCCGATCATGATCAAATTTACCTTTCCAAAATTGATGGCCCTCCGATTTCCCAACGAACGCATCTATACCTCTTTGGAGAAGAGGATGAAATGCGGCATCGGGAAATGCGGCCGGTGTAACATCGGCCACCTCTACGTCTGCAAGGATGGGCCTGTCTTCAGTTACGCCCAATTAGAAAAGTTACCCAAAGACTATTAACCTCCACCCTTTCCCTTCCCTTTGGAGAATGTGTCGCATTCATGATGTAGATACGGGCTGAACAGACAGTCGGGTTCTTCAGCTTTAGAATGCGGTCACACAGAGTGACGGGTCAACGAGCTTCTTGCAAATGCAATCTTTTCATCGGTTTTCAGCCAAGTAGCTGACCCATAAAATGTTTCCGCCCTGCCTTCGCCCCGCAAGGCGGGGATTCGCGCAGACAGGTCTAAAGCTTCATCACCCAACTGCCTGTTCCGCCCTGCAACCGAATTGGTCGCTCGTTGATTAGGTCACAGCCTCTTGAGGGGGAGGGTGAGAGAGGCGAAACGGACTTTCCTCGAAACCCCTTGCAAATGGGGACGCTACGGGTTAAAAAAAGGAGAGGTTAAAGGAGAGGCTTATGGATTACATCAAAGATCTCGTCCAAATTGTGGGTGAAGAGAATGTGCGCACCGATGAAATCGAACGTCTCTGCTACTCCAGAGACCTATCGGTCCATGAGGCCGTCCCAGATGTCGTTGTCTTCGTCACAAAAACAGAAGAAGTCTCAAGAATAATGTCTCTGGCTAATAAGGGAAAAATCCCCGTGACCCCAAGAGGATCGGGGACAAGCGCAGTAGGAAGCGCATTGGCTGCCAAGGGAGGCATTCTACTTGACCTCAGCAGGATGAATCGTATTTTAGAGGTAGACAAAGAGAACGGATATGCAGTGGTGGAGCCTGGCGTCATATGCAACCATCTCAATGCAGCTATTGCCCCCACCCATTTTTTCCCTCCTGATCCTGGGAGTGCTAATCTCGCCTCACTCGGAGGAATGGTTTCAACCAATGCCAGCGGAAACCGGGCGCTGAAGTATGGGACAACGAAGAATTATGTCTTGGGGCTGGAAGTCGTGCTGGCTGATGGTCGAACGATTAACACAGGTTCGATCTTAGGCAAAACTTCTTCGGGATACGACCTCACCCAGCTCTTCACACAGGCCGAGGGGACGCTGGGGATTATCACAAGGATCATTCTAAGAATCCTTCCCGTTCCCGAATATGTTGCTTTTGCAGAGGCGCAATTCCCCTCTACCCTCGAGGCTGGAAAGGCCGTTCGGGAGATCCTGACTTCAGGCATCGCTCTCTCTTCCTGTGAGATTTTGGACAAAGTGACGATCGATGTGGTCAATAAAGCCATGGGACTCAACATCCCCGATCGAGTGGGATGCCTCCTCTTCATTGAAATCGATGGGAATAAGAAGGCTGTTCAGGAAAACATAGCAAAAATCAATAAAATTTGTGAAACCAATAACGGTATTGAAAATAAATGGGAGGATGATCCTGCGAAACGTCTTAAGATGTGGGCCGCTCGTCAAGGGATTGTTGCCTCCTTGTCAAAAGTCAAGAGAGGATCGAGGATGCAATCCATTATGGATGACCCGGGAATACCCATCACCAAAATCCCGGAAGCCATTATGGAAATCAAGAAAATCTCAGAGAAACATCACATCCCCATCAATACCTTCGGCCATATTGGTGATGGGAATATCCATCCGATCATCATCTCGGATCCCAGAAATAAGGAGCAATGGAATACCATCAGAGAAGTAGCCAAAGACCTCATTGACCTCACGATGCGGCTCAGGGGGACACTCACCGCAGAGCATGGAACAGGCATGGCCAAATCGCCTTATATTAAAAGGGAGCTGGGGGAAACTCTCGAGGTGATGCAGGAGATCAAAAAAGCCCTTGACCCCAACAATATACTCAATCCGGGGAAGATGGGATTCGATGACTCTATTAAAGGCATCTATGAGAATTTTGCCTTTCTGCCCCTTGTGGATAGGCCTGGCGAGATTCAATCCTTTGGCGAGGCACTGGATAATGAGATTATGGCCTGCATCATGTGCGGATTCTGTCGAGCCGGATGTCCTACCTATGGGGAGACTTCCCTCGAATCGATCAATGCGCGCGGAAGGGTGATCTTGGCCTATCACCTCCTCACCGGAAGATTAAAACCATCGAAAGAACTGGCTGAAAGATTTTATCCGTGTACCACATGCCTTAACTGCAATGCCGTCTGCCCCGCGGGGGTTAAGGTTTCCGACATTGTCCAGGCCGCCCGCGTGCGACTGGTGGAGGCAGGGTATCTTCCGTCCGTCCACCGGACGCTGATGCAATCGATTGAGGAAAAAGGAAACCCCTTTGGGGAAGCCACGGGAAAAAGGGCGGACATCTATCCCACAGAGTTTAAGTTTAAGGAAAAAGCGTCCACTCTCCTTTTTTTCGGATGTGTCGCTTCTTATCAGGACATCAACGTTATTCCAAGTACATTGAAGATCATGAATCAGGCGAATATTGACTATACGACTTTGGGGAATGAGGAGTCCTGCTGCGGATATATCTCTTATCTGGTAGGGGATCAAAAAGAGTTTGAGAGATGTATCAAAAATAATATAAGTCATTTCGAACGAAAGGGCCTCAAAGAGATTGTTACCACCTGCGCTGGATGTTACCGGACCTTTAAAGATCTTTACCCAAAACATAATGGGTTTCCTAACGTTCAGGTTTACCATACGGTAGAATATCTGGAGAAGCTCATCGCTAACGGCAAGCTCATTTTTAAGAATGGGGCTAAAATGAAGGTGGCCTATCACGACCCATGCGATCTCGGGCGGCATATGAATGTCTATGATCCACCCCGCACTGTCATCCGGGCGATTCCATCGGTGGAATTGATTGAATTTCCTCAGAACAGAAACCTCGCTAAATGCTGCGGCGGCGGCGGGGGCCTGAAGGCTTATGACACTGAAATGAGCTTAGAGATAGCCTATAAACGCGTTCAACAGGCTTCCACCTTAGGAGCGGATACCGTTGTCTCAGCCTGTCCGGCCTGCAAGTCCAATTTACAGCTGGCCGCGGCAAGACTCCGGAAAGAGAAAAAAGGCCGGATCAAAGTGATGGATATTACGGAACTGGTAGCCGAGGCCTTGGCCTAAATAAGAACATTAAATCCAAATTTCAAACTCCAAATGTCAAAGGAATGTCAAAGTTCAAAATCAAGAATGTCAAATTTGAACTTTGGACTTCATTTGGAATTTGAACTTTAACATTTGGCATTCGCGAAGCCGGAAATTTAAGATTTACGGCTTACGCCGTAAGGTATTCCTTCCAAATCTCCTCGACCCTATCGATCAACTCCCTGAATTCATACAGAAGGATCATCTCATTGAGGTATTGATCCAGTGAGGCAACCTTCGACATCTCCACAAATCTCCTGCAGCTCCTTCTAAGGCTGGGTCTAAGCTTATCGCATCCGATCTTCTCAGCCCGGGTTCTGACCGGCAAGTCCACATGAGCGGTGCCCGCTTCATCATAAAACCTGCCGTGGAGGCAACGAATGCACCGGGTCTTTCTTAGTTGAATAGCCCGATCGATCTCTTCGTCCACGGCTTGACGGATCATTTTCTTCAGGAGAACGGTTCTATCCTTCTGAGCCATCGTCCTTGTCAATTTCACTATTTCCTTCTTGGTATCCTGGATCGAATGGGATATCTCCTCAATAATAAGGTGAGGGGTGAAGGAGCGTTCCAAGCGCAATAATCTGACTTCCTGAAGGATCAGTGTCTTGACCCCCAGCTTTATCGCTTCCCTTAGTTCTTTATCTTTTATCGGCATGGAAATCTTTTACCAAAAAAATGGACTTTTAGCAAGAAATGTTATACGAGGTCACTTTTTTTTATATTAGCTCTATTAAATCCTCAATGGTTATTCCAGCCTGCCGAAGGATAGCGTTTAATCGACTCGAAAGGTTAGGCCGCTTCAGGAGACGTCCTTGAAACATATGGTCAATCAAACGTAAGCCGTCCACCCGAATTTCTTCTCGCTCTCAAAACAAGATTGAGAATTTCCTTGACGTTGATAATATATACAATTAATATCATTCGTTAATTGATTTATTCATCCTTTGTAGCATTTTTCTCAAATTCTCTCAAAGAGAAGATGATCGGATGCCTCAAAAAAAAATATGGGTAATCATCATCCTCTGTTCCCTCGGGCTCACCCTGGTGGGACTCACTACAGAATTATATCTGGGGGATGAGATCATTCATTTTCGGTTCGCAAAGGATATATTTAATACAGGAAAGAGGGTGACCTCCGATTCCCTTTACGGAAAGGAATTCAGCCAACAGATCCACTACATGTTCCCTCCCCTTTGGCACCTCCTCTTAGCTTTTCTGTGGAAAATTGTTGGAAGAGTCTCTTTCATCGTCGCCCAGATCTATCATATCTTCTACTACGCTCTCTTGCTCATCTCCACCTATCTGCTCGGAAAAGAAATTTATGGGGGAAAAGAAGGCCTGTATTCCATGATATTCGTCGGGACGATCCCGATGATCACCGTTTTCGGAATATTGTTTTACGTGGATATTCCCCTGGTGGCGTTGACCACATTGACCTTCCTCTTAATTTTAAAAAAAAGATTTATCCCCGCAGGATTTGGATTTGGGCTTATGTACTTTACCAAATTGAGCGGGTTGGCCTTCGGAATCCCCTTCCTCTTGACCATATTTTTTCGGAATCATAGAGACAAATGGTTGATGAGAATCATAGGTTTTTCTCTGGCCGCTTTAACCTTTATCCTCCCGGACGTATATTGGAGGCAAAAAAATGTTCTTGAAGGAGCCTGGCTAGGAAGTAACCAAAAGATAGTCAACGTGTTCGTTTCACGAGTCTCTAAGAATATTAAGCGATGGACTGATCCAGCTGGCCGAGAGAAAATCCTGTCTCTAAAAGCCCCGACTTATGGCCACAATTCAACTTTTCTAAACATAAAAGACGTTACAAAATATTTCGGGGCCTCTCTCCTCTTGCTCCTAATCCTCTATCTCATAAAGAGGAATTTCTTGAGAAGGGATTATCTGCTCTGGGTGCCCACCCTTTTTTACTTTTTATTTTTCATATTCTTCTTCAACATCGATGCAGATGTCCGGTACCTTTTACCTATCTCACCCTTTCTCAGCGTCATCGCCTCCAGAGCAATCTCTTCCGGGGAGAAAAAACCTCTCAAAATTTTCATCCTGATTCTTTGCTGCGCTCAGTTTCTGGGCGTCCTCGTCTATGTCTATTTCCACCGGAGGATTCCACCGGAGATCAGAGAGGCGATTCATTATATCAAGGGAAATACGCCTGAAGAGGCAATCATCATCTATACGGAATACAATCTGACAGAATACACTGGTCGAAGAATTTTCTGGAATTTGGACTTAAAGAACCTCTTCTGGGAAGACGACGGGGCGATCAAGAGTTTCTTAAAAAAGCGCAGCATTCATTACCTCTTAGTCAAGAAAGAAAAGATCTATGATGACCTGGACTTCCACCACCTGAAGGGATATCCCTCTTCTTTCATTAATCGTCTATCGACATTTAACTTTTCTGAGTTACTATTGGACAATACAATGGTGAGCTTATGGAAGCTTCGTACGGGAGGAGATTCTCATCGATCAGGGATGGAATGACACAGCCTGATATTTCGGTCATTATCCCGGTAAGAGATGGAGGGCCAAACTTCCGCAGGTGTCTTCAGGGCATCATCCAAGCTGCTCCACCTTCTTCGGAGATAATCGTGGTGGCAGATGGGGATACAGACGGCTCCTGGCGTGTGGCAGAAGAATTCGGAGTGAGGGTTTTGAGAAATCTTAAACCACAGGGTCCTGCCCGAGCTCGAAATACCGGAGCTCAGGCCGCTCAAGGGGACATCCTTTTTTTCCTTGATGCGGATGTGGTGATTCATCCCGATGCCCTCCGCCAGGTTCAAGCTGCTTTTAACAATGACCCTCCATTGGCCGCCCTCTTCGGGTCCTACGATGATGAACCGGGTGAAAACAATTTCCTTTCCCAGTATAAGAATCTATTTCACCATTATGTCCATCAGATATCGCGAGAGGAGGCCTCAACCTTTTGGAGCGGCTGTGGCGCCGTTCGCCGTAAGGTTTTCCTGGAATTAGGAGGTTTCAACGAAACTTATCGAAAACCCTGCATCGAAGATATCGAACTGGGTTACCGGATGAAACAAGCGGGATACCGGATTCGGCTCTCCAAGGAACTTCAGGTGAAACATCTGAAACGATGGAATATCCGCAGCCTAATAAGATCCGATTTTTTTGACCGAGCCCTTCCGTGGACAGAGCTAATTCTAAGGGATCGTCGCTTCGTCAATGATTTGAATCTGCGGTTGTCAACCCGCCTCAGCGTGATGTTGACCTATGGTTTTTTGGCGGCCTTAGTCGGAGGCTATGGGTGGTCCGGTTCTTTTGCTGCCGCTGGTGTATTTGCCCTCTTACTCATCATCCTTAGCATGCCCGTGTATCAGTTTTTCCTTCGGAAGCGCGGGTTCTGGTTCATGATAGGAACAATTCCTTGGCATTGGTTCTACTTTTTTTATTGTGGCTTGGCTTTCGCCATTGGCCTGGTTCAGTTCTTTTTCTCCAGGCGCAAATCCCCTAAAGTTGGTTTGTCGGTCGCCCCGAAGGGATGATCTGACACCGGCTAATTCTCGGAGTGGAGCGGATGGAGCATCGTCCCGTCGTGATCATCGGTGCCGGCCCCGCAGGTTTGACTGCAGCCTATGTGCTTTCCAAAGCGGGTGTGCGATCTATTGTGCTTGAAAAAGACCAAATCGTAGGGGGGCTTGCAAGGACGGTCAATTACAAGGGCTATTATTTCGATACAGGGGGACATCGGTTTTTCACCAAGGCAGAATCTGTTGAACACATCTGGAAAGAAGTGCTCGGGCAGGAATTACTCCGGCGCAATAGGCTCTCACGAATTTATTACAATAAGAAATTTTTTTACTATCCCCTCCGCCCCTTGAATGCCTTGTTGGGATTAGGAGTATGGAATAGCCTGCGCATCTTTTTCAGTTATGTCGCTTCTCAACTCTTTCCGTCGAAGGAGGAGAAAACGTTTGAGCAGTGGGTTTCCAATCGTTTTGGAAAACGCCTCTTTAAGACCTTCTTC
>JBAVGF010000339.1:0-6053 GCA_049684675.1 Thermodesulfobacteriota bacterium
AACAGGAATCATGGGCTGGCTGCCACTCTTTCATCCGTAGCGTAGTGATTCCGAAATCTCTTTCCTTTACCTGTCATTCCGGACTTGATCCGGAATCCAGGGTTCCCGATGAAAATCGGGACAGAGAGTATAAATTGGATTCCCGTTTTCATGGGAATGATGCTCAGGGCGACACTGAGCTCGCCTCCATTGTCATGCTGAACCTTGGGCTGATGAAGATCAGGCTTGGTTCAGCATCTCGTGATACCGAAGTCCTTGAACCATCCGAGGCTCACCAATGGCGGTGTCATTCAAACGGTCTCAGAATTTTTTGGTAGTATTATGAAGCCAAGGGTTCAGAAACAGGGCAAGAGAAAAAAGTAGATCGGCGAAAATAGCCAAGAAGGAAGGTGTGAGATCACCAGTGCCAGCGGCCTCTGCTTCCACGATTGGCTCCCAATCCAGTCACCCTGGCAGAGAAGTTGGGATTTGATGTACCCCTAAATCGCCAACCTGAATCGGAGTCAGAATGGCCATGTAGTTTTGAGAAGTACACCTACAAGTCATTACTTACAGCCATACCCAGGAGTCGAGGATTACGGATTGAAAGAGATGATAACGCGATGTCACCAGCGTGGCGCGCTGTTCTGCCACGTCGGGTGCACCTACTCGTTAGACCGCAAATCCGGTAATCAGGCCCAACTCACCCAGAATCACTTCTCCCACCGGGGCCCTCTTGGGGCCGTTCCCCTAGGACGCGTAGGAGAGCGATGGCCAGCACCACGACCCATAGCAGGAGACCGGCGATGTTGATGCGCTCCCATAACCCGGCCCACGGCGTCGGCAGGTTTGCCTGAACCCGGGGAGCGTCCAAACTTGTCAGACTTGATAGCTGCGCGCTGGCTTGATCTTTCGAGGGAGAATTGATACTCTCCGCTTTCTCGATCATGGGCTTCAGCGTAGGCGCCATGATCTTTAGAATTTGGACGGGTAAAGAACTCGTAAACCCGTAATCGGCAGCCTCCCGCCCTGGCACGTAGGCCGTGATGGTGCCGAAAAAGCGATCCCCAATAAAAAACACGAACACCGCAGCGCGGTTGATTACGCGCGATTCAATGCGTTGTCCTTCTCGTCCATAAATGTCATGCCGGTTATCGCCTGTTCCGGTTTTGCCGCCCACAACAATGCCGGTCCTGTCGCTTCGCAGAAATGCTCCACGGATCCGCTGTGCGGAGCCTCGTTCAGCTACATCGACTAAAGCACGGCGCACCACGGCGGCAATCTCAGCTAATAAGACTCTCTGCCCTGAAAATTCTTTCCGGCGCAGCAAAGTTTCATAGGGAGTCCCCGAAGCAAACCGAAGCTCGTCTACCAGGACCACAGGATAACGGATGCCGTCATTTAGAATGATCCCAACCAATTCTGCCAAGGATGCAGGCCGGTCGGCCGAGCTCCCGATGGCCGTAGCATAGGATGGGACGAGAGAATCGAAGGTATAGCCGAGTCTCTTCCACACCCGATGAATCTCTATGAACGCCTCTACCTCAAAAAGGCTCCGAATCCTAATATCCTGGGCGTTTTTTCGGTGTGTCTTGAAGAGCCATCGATAGGCTTCCTGCCGTTCTTTTGCACTTGCGCGAATGACCTCAGATCGGCTGGCCTTTGGATGAAGGCGAAGATACGCTACTAACCAAAGCTCCAACGGATGGAGGCCGGCAATATAGCCCCGGTTCTGAAGGTCCCAGCTTGTTGGGCCGTAGGCGTCGTAGAGCTTCTGGATTTCTTGTTCCGATGGACTTAAGGAAGGTATACGCGACCGCAGAAACGCCGAAAATTCTCCAATGCCAGCGTTCGGTTCAATAGATCGATAGGCTGCTGCCAAACTCTTAGGCGAAGGCTGCACGCTTTGGAGCAGAAGTTGCAGTTGTTCCTGGGGTTCCTTGTCATGATATTTGCTATAGAAGTGATTGAGAAAAACGCGGCTTTCCCGATCGGCAAAGCGCGAAAGGTAATCCTGCCTCGCGGGATCTTCCATATTTGCAAGTATCCTGGCCGTTGACCCCGGCGCTTGATACATGTAATAGCGAACGATATCGCGCATCAGCCTTATGAAAACGAGATTGACCGAGTTCCGCAAGCCATCGCGAACCGATAAGATCTTGGTATTGTCCGACTCCTCGAAATTATGGAATGTATGCAGGCCTCCTCCCGTGAAAAATGCTTCGTCGGGACTCGCCGAGTACCGGCGCTCCATGGCCGCATCCAGCATTGTGCGAAGAGACGAATCTCTTGAAGTTGACAAGTAGTCCAGAGCCCATTGTGTCAGCTGATCACCTTTATCAACATAGATAGAGCGCAGCTTTTCAGGCGAGGATCCCGCATAACGTTGATGCAGGCCGGCGATGATCTCCAGATAGGTCACAAGCGTTCGAAGCTTTGCCGTTGACCCCAGCTCGATTTTCATCCCTTCGTTGATATCGAACGGCTGGTCGAAGTTGTCCGTCTGAATGCGTAAGAGGTTCGCATTGCCCGTATGCTCATAAAGCGCGAAGCTGTAGATAACCCGGCTCGGATCACCGTGGTCCAACAGGCGAGGTCCACGTAATCCGGCTGCCTCCACGTATTTCCGATCTCTCAAACGTAATAAAAGTCTACTCACCCCGTCCTGAGTCGCTTCATTCAGAGTGCTTTTTACGGTAAGGTCTAAACGATCCAGTTCGTATAAGTGCGGCACCCCTAAAAGGCCGCTCAAGTGACGGCGGATGGCATTGGGGGCCTTGCGACCCACAAAAGAGACCACGGGGAGTTTTCGCGGGCCTTCGCGGAATCTTAGCCTTACGTGAAGCGCCTTATCCCGCAACCCGGTCGTGATGATCCCTGCCTTGCCAAGTAGGCGCAGATAACTGTTGGTAAGCGATTCAAGGGCATCTCGATTGGTCAATAGATAGAAAGAGGGACGGCGCTGTGCGATAAAAAGACTCAATACCTGCTTGTACGCCGTGGCTCTTTCGACATCATCCGACCCACCTCCATTACAGAGCAACCGGTTTACCGTGTTGAAGTCGGAGCCGTAGACAGCCCACAGACTATCACCGATCCCGTTTACCTCTCCATATCCCGCAAGTGCGGCCAAAGGAACAGAATTCAGGTAATCGACGACGATCTGGCGGCGCACCTCCGTAGTATCCGTGCCGTTGAGATATGCTCTGAGAGATGCGGAAAGCATCTGCCGGAGTTTCTCACGGGCCGTAGCTGTTCGGCCGTCGGGAGAATGACGGAATTTTTCAAGTTGCGTCGCCAGGGTGCTTCCCCCCGCAAACCTATGGCCCGGTCTCAAAACGTTTGTTCCCTTGTCGATGACTGCTTTGGCCAGGCGATCCCACTCTACCGCCGGATTGCGATTGGGGTAACGAGAGTTAAGCAGTTCCCTGTTTTCGATAAAGAGCAAAGTGTTTATGATCACGGGCGGTATGGATTCGAAGCGGCTATAAACCCTCTCTGGATATTGGGTATCAAAGAGAGACCGGCCATTGCGGGAAAAAATTTTTAGACCCGCCTGGCTCTTTTCTCGAAAGGTCGGGTAGAGTCCCCAATGCATGACCATATTCAAGCCGAAGGAAGCGCGGGCCTGTGCTTCAATCTGGTATCCTTGTGCGCTTAAGCTTTTTAAAAAATCCGGCAGATGGGTATAACCCAAACGCTTGTCATAGGGGCCCTGTTGAGGAAAGCGAAGGGAGGGATTGGGACCTGCTTTTACCGAAAACGACAGCTTGCGCGCGAACCGGGCCAGGTGATGCGCCTCGAAGTAGAATGTCTTGAACTCCGCAGCCGCCAATCCACCTAGAGTCAAGGCAATGAGTAAAATCGCAATATCAAAACCAAGTAGCTGCCTCCGCTTGGACTGCAGTAGAAGACGGTTTATTTTTGCGAGAGCGCTGCGGGCGGCCAATACGCTATCTATCCAAACTTGGGAAGAGCCGCTTAGTCTCGGCGACTTGTAACTTTGTTCCGCTTCTTCTTTCATTGGCAATTCGGCCCATTATATAAGGCCCATAGTCCCTTTTTGTCTTATTTCCCAACCCCCCCCATCAACCCTCGATTCTCCCTTTCCCCCCCTTGAGCGGACGGGGGAAATCGAACCTGTACCTGGAGAATCCCCCTCCTGACGGGTTGTACTATACACCTAAACGAAATGGATATTATTGACATCTGAATTATCGCCTATAGCCTTCTCCCCCAATTCAATGCAGACTCCTTTGTTATTCTTTCTTGATTCTTCCTTCTTTCTGGGAGCATCCCAACCCGTTTTCTCTCACAAAACATGTTCCATAAGGCAACCTATAAACCCATCGGCCATATTTATTTTTCTTAGTTTTTCAATGTCAACTATATCGATGGTCATAATTCCTTCCTGTTAACCCATCTCCTGTCTGCGCTCATCATGCCCGCTCGCTTCAAAACCTTCTTCACGTATCGATTCGTCACCGCTCGGTTTGAATTTGGATCGCCACTATGATAGTGTCGCAATACCTTCTCCCACGACACATACATCTTGTATAGATCGCCCAAATATCGGATACCACAACGCACGTTCTCTTCTGGGTGATATGCCAAATCCCAACTCTTCCCCTTCATGAAAATGTTCCAGACTTCCTTCGATATTTGCATGAGACCTCGGCAATCGGCCTCGGATTTGGCACGAGGGTTACCAGATGACTCTGTAAGGATGACCGCATAGACTATCTCGACGGGAACATCAACGGCCTCTGATTCAACGCTTATAAGATTCGCCAATGTGAAAATTCCTCGCGATGGCGCTTCTCCCGTTCCGATCAATACGAGAGCAGGTATGAGAAAAATGATTGCTATCACCTTCTTCATTTCGCCTCCTAAACCACGGGAACAAAGCCACAACCTTTCATTGCGTCTTTAATCCCTCGTTGTCTCAACTTCCGTTTAATCTCGGCTTCCTTATCGGAGTACAGCTTGAACGATAATGGTTTCAATCAGAGAACCTCGTCAAATTGTTGCAATAAACCTCCTGTTATTACGGCCAAAAAGCTTAGAATGGTCAGAAAATTTTCCCCAATCTATGGTCCCGTCAATAAAGCCTGGGAAAATAAAGAGAACTTTAACCAAAAGAAATCAGAGCAATATCAGTGCCACGAATTTAATTGCTGATATTGCTGCTAACAGATGTTTATTTAGGACAATTGAGTTTAAATCGTTGTGTTTTAATAAAACCCCGAAGTGGAAGTACTTTTCACAAAATCCCCTAATTGCTTCCCTCGAATAGGTTAGCATGTTTCCCACCCTTGTTGATTATAGCTGTAATATTGCATTGTGAGGCGAGATTTGAAAGTCACGATTCAGGAAGTTATCTTCAGAAAGAGGGATGAGGACTTCACCTACAAGTCCGCGCTCTAAGGGAGCTGTTGAGGTCAACGATTACGGGTAGAAATATGCATAAAAAAGGCAGAGCCATTTCTGACCCTGCCTCTGTATGCCTACCAGATGACTCGCTCCTCCAACTTAAGGGACCCGTTTAAATGGCGACAGCCCCGAACCCCGTAAAACTAAGTTTTCTCCTTTTAAGGTAAACTCAGTGCTAGCAATACGACTTTGATACCAAACTTTGTATTTCCCACGATCTTCGAATACTTTGGCTTCAATTCTTTCCCAGCCCGCAAGAGTTCCTTCTGGCCAGGCAGGACCTCCACTTCGCCAAACATAAAGGCTTGCCTTTTCCTCGTCGATTTTCTCTACGATTACAAAGAACGCCATTGGGTAAGGAATCGACTCCCATTTACCAAAAAAGGCTGATAGTTCTTTTGGTAACGAAGAGTCTGGTTGGACCATTTGAAGGTCAGCTGGCATGGTAGGGACGGCAATCGCCATAGGACAAAACAAAATACTCACCAATACAATGCCTACTGCGAATACGACGAATGTTTTCATAATTTACCTCCTTTCTCTTTTAGTCTTTTGTTAGACCTTTTGATATGAGTTAACCAAGAGATTGTTGTCCAAAAAAGCCATTTTGAGATTAACCTTATTTTAGACATATGATAGAG
>JBAVGF010000340.1:0-5993 GCA_049684675.1 Thermodesulfobacteriota bacterium
TTGTCATTCCGGGCTTGACTTAGCCTGCCCCGTACTTGATACGGGGGAATCCAGTATTTCTGAACTGGATTCCCGCTTTCGCGGGAATGACGGCTTCGGAACTAAATTCGTCGGTGATAAACCCCGACGCCACAAATTCCCTTTTGGCGACCCCATTTCCAACTTCTTCCGTTGTGTTCCCATTTACTGGGGACGAATAAGAAGTCTCTTTATCGTATCCATTCTATTCTTATCTCTTTCTGCCATTCAATTGTTCCCTTTTCTTGAATTATTCCGTCACTCTGTCAGGGGAAACGGAATTTCCTACCAAGAGGCAACGATATGGAGCTTCGCACCTAAAGACGTTCTTTTATTCTTTCTTCCAGATGCCTATGGGTACTTTTTGGACATGAAGAAATACTGGGTGACCCAATGCTGGTTCAAGACCCTCTATACAGGAGGACTGCCTTTTATCTTGAGCCTCATCTACTTCCTCTCCCCTCACCACCCAAGGCACGCAGGGGAGCCTCTCTGCGGGCTCCCTAATCAGGCGGCTACAGAGAGCCGCCCTTACAAGATGTGTTATTTTGGTAACGGTCGAAAACTCTATCTCGCTTTGATGGCCTTTTCGCTTTTTTTATCTCTGGGAAAATATAATCCTTTATACGCCCTTGTATTTAAGTATGTCCCGTTCTTTAACGGGGTCCGATATCCTGCCAAATTTCTCTACATTTTTATTCTTGTCCTATCCATCACGGCAGGTCTGGGGTTTCAAAGGTTATCAGAATATTCAAAGGATAATGAGAAAAGAAGTTTAAAACATCTTCTCATCATCTTTTCCCTCATATCGGGTTCCTTTCTTCTATTCTCTGCCCTTGGGCATAAAGAAGTTGAGCATTTTCTGAAGTTAAAAGGGATCGATTTCCCTGACTTCAATCTCCTCGCCATTAACCTTCACCATGCACAAAGATTCCTTTTCTATCTCGCCCTTTTCTTTCTCTTGCTGAGAGGGGGTTACGAGGTGAGGTGGAAAGGTTGGGTAAAGGTTCTGTTAATCGTCTTCTTAGCGGCAGACCTTTTCGGAAATATGGGCTACTATGGAAAAGAAAGAACAAAGGACTATTTCAAAAAAACTAAAAGTTTGGAGATCATTTCTTTAGATGAAGGAAATTATCGGGTATTTTCAACAGCCAAGACCATTTCAATGGATACTACCATTTTAGTTAATGATCCCACTTATCTTAATGTCTTGAAAGAGAAAAATATCCCATCTATTAACCTGTTTTATCACTTACACGACATTTGGGGAATCGATGTGATTCGGGTTAAAGGAACGGATGAGCTTTATAGGGCCTTTGTCTCAGCGCCCTCCATTTCAACAACCCATCTCATTGACCTTTATGGGGTGAAATATATCACCTCCGTCACTCCTCTTAAGGAGGACCACAAATTTGAGCTGATTTATGCAAACCTTGAAGGACTTCAAGGGAAAAGGAAAGACCTTCTTAAAGAGAATACCATAAAATTATATAAAAATCGCAATCCTCTCCCGAGAGCATGGCTTGTAAGAGATTTTAGGGTAATGGACTCACAGACAATCCTTCGGATGATGGTACAGAAGGAATTTCGCCCGGATGGAGAGGTGCTGCTTGAAGAGGAACCCAGATGGATAAGTCCCCTCTCAGGCACCCAAAACCAGGGCGGCCACAGAAGGCCGCCTCTACGAAGAACGAATGATGCAGGGGAACCACTCAGTAGGCTCCCTCAGAAGGTCCAAATCTTGTCAGAGAGCAATAACCGATTGGACCTTCAGGTGAACGCAGAGGAAAATAGCCTGTTGGTTCTAAGTGATACTTACTATCCGGGCTGGAAGGCTTTCGTGGACGGGAAAGAAACCAAGATATATATGGCAGATTATACATTTAGGGCAATACCTCTGAATACCGGCACACACCGGGTAGGGTTTGTTTATGATCCCATGAGTTTTAAGTTAGGCGCCGGAGTGACCATTCTTGGAATCCTGGGTTGCATTGGGATGGGATGGATTGGACGACGCAAAGGGCCGCCGAATCTTCAATGATGTAAGAAGGTCCTGATCAGTAGGCCACCCGGTCCACCTCTTCAAGAGTGGTGATTCCTTTTAAAACCTTTCTCAGACCGTCTCCCCTCAAAGGAATCATCCCTCCCGTTTTCTTCGCTATCTCTCGAATCACCTGGGTTGAGGCTCTTTCGGAAACAAGTTTTTTAATGTCCTCATTGACCAAGAGGAGCTCATAAATTCCAGATCTTCCCCGGTATCCGGATTGCTTGCAATTTTTACAGCCCTTTCCTCGATAAAGCGTTAAGGGTCCTTTCAACTTTGTAACCTCCTCACCGAGATCAGCCATATTCTTCGGGTCTACCTGGTAAGAGACTTTGCAGTCCGGGCAGAGGGTGCGAATCAATCGTTGGGCCAAAACTCCAATGACACATGAAGAGATGAGATAGGGTTCCACCCCGATATCCACCAGTCGGGAAATAGCCTCTGGGGCGTCGCTCGTATGTAACGTGCTTAATACCAGGTGGCCTGTCAGAGCTGCCTGCATGGCAATTTCTGAGGTTTCCAAATCTCTGATCTCTCCGACCATAATGATGTCAGGATCTTGACGGAGAATAGATCGTAACCCTGTGGCAAAGGTAATTCCTGCTTTGGGATTGATCTGTGTCTGTCTGATCAAGGACAACCGATACTCCACAGGGTCCTCAATGGTGATAATATTCTTATCCATTGAATTAATCATATTGAGAAGGGCATAGAGCGTGGTCGTTTTTCCACTTCCCGTGGGACCTGTGACCAGAATGATCCCGTTTGTTTTGCGAACTAATTGTTTGAATTGGTTTAGGGTCTCTTCAGAGAATCCCAATTCCTCTAACTTGAAGAGAGGACTGCTTTGGTTAAGAATTCGGAGCACCACATTTTCACCGTGAATCGTGGGAAAAGTGGAGACCCTGATTTCAAATCCCCGCCTCTCAAGTTTGACATTGAAGTTTCCATCCTGGGGAAGCCTGGTCTCCGCAATATCCATCTCAGCCAGGATCTTAATTCTTGAGGTGACGGCGGGCTGGATTGGTTTAGGAAGTATGATGGTTTCATATAAAAAACCATCAATTCGGAACCGGACCCGCAGAGTCTTTTCATCGGGTTCGAAGTGAATATCACTGGCACGATCTCGGATGGCTTGAATCATGACCAAATCGAGCATGCGGGCAGCGGAGGCATCTTCCATTGGGCCGGTGGGAAGGTCTTTCACAACGAGGTCATGGGTCTTTCTGTAATCTGTGGATTCCTGGGATAGCCCACCCGCGTTGCCCTCTGCCATTGGGTGGAGGGTGCTTTCAAAGGCCATCGCTACGGCTCCATAGTGTTGTTCAATCGCCTTTTTGATCTTCTTTTCGGTACCGATGGCTATCTCCACATCGGTCTTCACCTTGTTCCGCACCTCATCCAATGCGAGGAGATTGAGGGGATCGGGCATGGCGATTGTCAAGGCGTTTCCAATTTTGAATATGGGGATTAAAGTATGGCGCCGTGCGGTTTCTTCCGGGATCGTCTTTACGATTTTCTCATCAATCAGATAGGTGTCCAGATCGACATAGGGGAGATTAAAATAATCGGCCAAGCACTGAAGTATCAGTTCTTCTTTGGCATAACCTAACCGGACGATCGTCTGTTCCAAACGTTCCCCTCTCTGTTTCTGCTCTTGAGAGGCCTTTTTTAATTGATCGGCGGTGAGGATCCCCAATCCTACCAAAAACTCTCCAAAACTTTTTTTCTCCTCTGCCATAGGATACCTCCAAAAACCCAATTACCGATGACCAAACACCAGATCAACTCGCCCCCTCCCCTTCATCCCCTCCCGCCAGGGGAGGGGAGTTTTCTTGGGGGTTCTTTGGAAATGCAAAATCTATTTATCTCCCTTTGCCTTCATGAGAGCATTTAAATGTCTTCGCACCCTCAAGACCAATTCCGAATTGGATTTCGAGGAGAGCTGGATAAATTGTTGATAATGGCCGATCGCCAATTCGAAGTTTTCCAATTGTTCATAGAGCAGTGCGATATTGTAATGGGTCTCCCTGTGAAGTGGATCGATCGCGAGAGCCTTCTGATAAGACTCAATGGCCTCATCCGACTGGCCTTTCTTCATAAAAAGAATCCCCAGGTTAATGTGACTTTCGATATTGTTAGGATTGATTGCCAGGGCCTTTTGGAATGCCTCCAGTGCTTCTTCGTAACGGCCCTTGAGCAAAAGGAGGATTCCAAGATTGTTATATCCTTTCTCGTACTTCGGGTTGATCTCCGTCGCTTTCTGATAAGCTCCAAAGGCCCTGTCCACATCCCCCATCATTTGATAGATGATTCCAAGGTTGTTATAGGCCTCGACATAAGCCGGGTCCAGCTCAATGACCTTCTGGTAGGCCTGGATCGCTTTTAAATATTCTTTCTGATTATAGAAAGTCACCCCCGAGTTGAAATAATTGAGGACATCCGAAGCCAACGTGCCGTCCTTTCCACCATTCTTTTCCACTCCGACAGGCTTCGGAGGAGTTTCTTCTTTCTGAGCCGCCAGAGGAAGCGGCCCCTGTTTGCTCAATGATTCTCCTCTTTTTCCAACGAAAGATATCTTGGTTTCGGATGATTTCTTTTCTCTTTGGGGATGAGAAGGACGGCCACTGAGGACCGCCCCAGCGATGGGGGACGCCTCAGTGCCTGTCTGCTCCGAACCAGTACGGTTCCCCGCACCAGCGGGGTTCAGGGCCTGGCCCGTAGGTGGAGGCTCCCTATTCTCTGTCAGACTCAACACTTCCTTTGGAGGTTCCGAAGATATTGTCTCCGCCGCAGAGATGGGAGGTTTCCTCTCCAGAGGAACAATAATCTTATTAGTTTGAGTGGCCAAGGGTGAAGACGCAGGTCTCAAAAAAACGAATAAAACGACACAAAGGCCGATGAGACCAGCGCCGACAGGAATCCATCGCTTCTTAAGTCTCCCTCCCCGTTTTTTCTTCGGGTAGGGAACCTTTAAGATGGGAGACCCTTCGGACCCGTTCAATCGAAGTTGTTGTGCCCTTTTGAGGGCATCGATGATCAGGCTCATTTTGGGACCTCCTGGGATGCCCTTTCTGAATTCTCCAGGGGCTCATTTTTTGTAAGATTTTGAAACCGTTCCTTGTCCAGGGGAAGGGCGGAAACAGAGGGAGGAGTCAGCCCTGGAATCTGAGAATAGATGCCTTGAACTCTTCCCCAAATAAAGTTCTTTGCGTATTGAAAGGAAGAGAAACGACCTTGGGTCGCGAAGATCATACCCGCCAGCAGGAGAATGAAGAGGGTGAAGAAAGGGATGCGCAACGAGCTTAAACTTCTTGGTAAGGCGAAAGAGTAATATGGTTTTGTACTTTCCTCTTCTCCCAAAAGGCTGTTCTTCGCCAGCTTGACAATTCCTTTGTCGAAATAGTGGGTTTGTTGGATGAAACCGGCCAATAGGGCTCGATCGCAGAGAAGATTGATCAGCCTGGGAGCGCCTTTTGAGAATTTATAGATCTCGTGGAGAGCGGACCTTGAAAAGGTAATGCTTCCCCGGGAGCCCGCCACCATTAAGCGCTGGTAGATGTAAGACTCCGTCTCCGTTTGGGTGAGGGGCAGGAGGCAATGCCGGACGGCAATCCGTTGATTCAATTGTTTCAATTGGGTGGATCGGAGTTTTTGGTCCAGCTCTAACTGGCCAACTAATATGATCTGAAGCAATTTCTCTTTCTCCGTCTCCAAATTGGAGAGCATGCGAATCTGTTCCAGGACGGGGATAGATAAATTCTGGGCCTCGTCGATGATCAGGACAGCATTCTTTCCGTGAGACAAGAAGTAGATGAGTATTTTGTTCAGTGCATCGATCCGCTCTTTCTTTGTTCTTCCCTTTGAGGAGAATCCGAAATCGTGGAGGATCGATTCTAACAATTCTTCTTCGGTGAGGAAGGAATTGAAG
>JBAVGF010000341.1:0-14988 GCA_049684675.1 Thermodesulfobacteriota bacterium
GCCTTTAAAAAGACGCCTCGAATGATGACCAGAAAATAACGCAGCGGGTTGGCATAGGTCAGGTATTGGATCCATTCTGGCATATTCTCTATCGGAAAAGCAAAACCGGATAGGGTAAAAGCAGGCATCGTGAAGAAGAAGGTAGAAATCTGAGCCTGTTGCTGGGTCGTGCAGATGGTGGAAATAAAGAGTCCAATGGCCACCGAACTCATCAGAAAGAGGCCGGCACCCAGCAGAAGGACGAGGGGATTCCCTCGAAGAGGAACCTCAAACCAAAAAACTCCGATCAGCGCGATCATCATGACATCGAGAAGACCGAACAGAGCAAAAGGCAGGGTTTTCCCTAACATCAATTCCCAGGAACGGATGGGCGTGACCATGATCTGTTCAAGCGTCCCGATCTCCCTCTCTCTGACAATCGCCTGAGCGGTCAAAATGATCGGGATGAGAAAGGCAATGGAGGCGATGACTCCCGGGACGTAAAAGAGTCTGCTTTCGAAATTCGGATTGAACCAAATTCGCTGTTGCAAATCCACACCTGCCTGCTCAAAGCCGATCATGCCGGCTCGATTCAACCTTTTTACGAGCATCTGCGTCGAGAAATCAGAAAGGATCTGGTTCGCATAGCCCAGGGCGATCAATGCCGTATTGGATTCGGATCCATCCAGAACAATCTGGACCGTGGCGGTGTCTCCTTTTTTCAACTTCTTTGAAAAATCGGTTGGGATCTCAATGCTGACCGTGACCTGCCCTTGATTAATGAGGTCTTTGACTTCCCTCGGGGTATTGGGAAAAGAGACGATATCAAAATATTTTGAGCTTCCGAATCTTCCGATAAGATCCCTCGACTCGACACTCTGGTCCAGATCCCGGACGGCCGTGCGGATATGTTTCACATCGAGATTAGCCGCATATCCGAAGACAATCAGTTGAAAGATGGGAGGAACAATCAGGGTCACCCGCATTCGCTTATCTCTCAAAGTCTGAATCAACTCTTTGATAAATAAATATCGAACCGTTTGAAACATCTATCTCAGCTCCTTTTTAAAACTCCTGGCGGCCACCCAGAGCCCTGCTATCGCCATCACCATCAATACCAGGGCTTCGCGCCAGAGAAAGGAGAAGCCCACCCCCTTTAAGAAGATCTCTTTCAGGATTGTCACATAATACCGTGGTGCAATCCCGTAGGTAATGATCTGGAGCCAGGCGGGCATGTTGGCGATCGAGAAGGTGAACCCGGAGAGGAGGAAGGTGGGCAGAAATCCGATGACCATTGCCATCTGATTGGCCAGAAGCTGTGTCCTGGCAATGGTGGAAATGGTCAAGCCAAGGGCCAGGGCCACAAAAATGTAGATGCAGGAGAGAGCAAAAAGCAGGGTGACACTTCCTCTCAACGGCACCTGAAAGACCCATTTGCCCATCAGGACGGCCAAGGACAAGTCTAAAAGGCCTAAGAAAAAATAGGGGAACAGCTTCCCCATCATGAGTTCTTCTTTTCGAACAGGAGTGGAGATGAGGAGCTCCATCGTCCCCTTCTCCCATTCCCGAACGATCACCTGTCCGGTAAGGAGCACTCCGATGATCGACATGATCACCGCAATCAGTCCTGGTACGAAATAATTCTTCGATTCCAAATCTTCATTGAACCAGACCCTTGGCCGTCCTTCAATGGGAAAGTTCAGGTTCTCTATCCCCATGCGGGAGACCTTAAGAATGGTTTTCTCCTGAGTGTATTGTCGAGCAATCGCTTGGGCATAGCTGAGAATAAGATTGGCTGTATTGGCATCGGCTCCGTCGATTAACGCCTGAATCGGAGCCACCTTCTCTGCCTTGATTGTTTTTGAAAAATCCCACGGAAGCACCAATCCCATCTTCACCTCTCCCTGGTCGATGAGCCGCTTCATCTCCTTCTCGTCTCGGACCCAAAAGCGAAGGCGAAAATACGGAGAGGCGCTGAATCGTTGGATGAAATTTAAACTTTCCTGGCTCCGGTCACGGTCCAAAACAGCCATAGAGACCTTCTTCACATCGAGGGTGACGGCGTATCCGAAGAGGAGCATCAGGAGAGCAGGCATGAGGATCACCAGTGCCAGGCTCCTTGGGTCCCGGTAGATATGGAAAAACTCTTTTTTCGCAATGGCCCACGTCCGGGAGGAATTCACTGCTTCTCCTCTCTTTCGATCAGTGAAACAAAAACATCCTCCAAGGAAGGCCTGATTCTTCCCATTCTTTTAAGAAGAATCCCATGCTTCTGGAAGAGAGCGCTAATTTCTCGCTCCAGATCGACGCCTTCCTTACCGATCACATGAAGCCCGTCTCCGAATACGGCTGATTCCGCGGCCCAGGGCTCTTTCTTCAGGAGATCCAGAGCCGCAATGAGAGGATCGCATTCCACTTCGAATATCCCCTGTGAGAGAGTCCTCACTTTTAGTTCGGAAGGGGTCCCCATGGCGGTGATCTTACCTTGATAAATCAGCGCCAGCCGGCCACAATACTCCGCTTCGTCCATGTAGTGGGTGGTCACAAAGGTAGTCACACCCCTTTCTCCCATCTGCTGGATGAGACTCCAGAAATTTCTTCGAGAGATCGGATCAACCCCCGAAGTGGGTTCATCCAAAAATAGGATGGAAGGCTCATGGAGAATGGCGCACCCTAATGCCAGGCGCTGTTTCGACCCGACAGCAAGCGTTCGGGTGATTCGGTCTCGGAAATTTTGAAGGCCGATGATCTCTAAAACCTCATTTTCTCTCCTTTTCTGCGATGAACCGGAGAGGCCATAAATTCCTCCAAAAAAATGGAGATTCTCAACAACCTTCAAATCATCGTAGAGTGAAAATTTCTGGGACATATACCCGATCGCCCGCTTGATCTTCTCCGGCTCCGTCATGATATCGAATCCTGCAACCTTCCCCTTTCCCGAAGTGGGCAGCAGAAGCCCGCAGAGCATTCGGATGGTCGTGGACTTGCCGGCCCCATTTGGACCCAGAAATCCGAAGATCTCTCCCTTTTCCACCTGAAAACGGATATGGTCTACGGCGATAAAGCTATCAAATGTTTTTACGAGGTCTTCCACCTCGACGACAAAAGTTGGCATCGTGCTGAGTTATGAATTATGAGTTATTAATTATAAATTGATTCACCATCCTCAATTCTTAACTCTCAATTCTCAATTCTTAATTATCTTTCTTACTTCTTTGAACCATGGAGACGAAGGCGTCCTCAAGCGACGGACGGACCACCAATAGATCAAGAATCTCCATCCCCTGTTCTTTTAGAATCTCCCGAATCACTTTTTCGGCCTTTTGAGGATCATCGACGAGAACGTGGATTTTATCCCCGGATAAGACCAGGCTTCGAATCAACTCGACCCCTTCAAGCAACTTCATCCCTTTCTGTCGGTTCTCCACACGCAGTTCCAATATCGTCCCTCCGATTCGCGCCTTCACAGCAGAGGGAGTATCAGCGATGAGCAGGACTCCCTGATAGATCAGGCCCACACGGCTGCAGCGCTCGGCTTCATCCAGATAAGAAGTCGAGAAAAGGATGGTCACCCCTTCTTTCAACAAATCGTAAAGGATGATCCAGAAATCTCTCCGAGAAAGGGGATCAACCCCTGTGGTCGGTTCATCGAGAAAGAGGATTTGTGGCGTATGGATCAAAGCGCAGATCAGACCCAGCTTTTGTTTCATCCCGCCGGAGAGGTCCTGAGCCTTTCGTTTCCAAAAAGGTTTCAGATTGGCAAACTGTAGGAGCCTTTCTATCCGTTCCTTTCTCTTCTGCTTTGGAACTTGATAGAGGTCTCCGTAAAAATGGATGTTTTCAAGAACGGTAAGATCCCCGTAGAGTCCAAACCGCTGAGGAAGATAGCCGACTTTTTCTCTGAGAGATTCCGCCTCTCTGAGGATATCATAGCCTGCGACCCTTGCCTCCCCTCCGTCAGGGGGGAGAATCCCGCACAGCATCCGGATCGTTGTCGTTTTTCCTGACGCATCCGGCCCCACCAGACCAAAGATCTCTCCTGTTTTCACTTCCAAGTTAAGGTCTTTGACAGCCGTCAACGATTCAAAAGATTTGGACAGATGGGTGGTTTGAATGGAGAACATCGAATACGGAAATCCAAATTTCAAAATCCAAATGTCAAAAAAATGTCAAATTTCAAAACAAAGAATTTGGGAATTTGAGCTTTGGACTTGATTTGACATTTGAAGAACTTTGACATTTGGGCTTAAATAACCCCTAAGACACCAGTTCTTACTTCTTGGTATCACCTTTACCAAAAGACAAAGATGATGGCGTCAGCAATATCCGCCCGTCGGCTGGCATCCCGGGTTTAAGTTCATGATCTTTATTCGAAATATCCACCTTAATCCGGTAGACCAGGGTCACCCTCTCTTTTTCCGTTTGAATCTGTTTCGGTGTGAACTCGGCTTGAGAGGAGATGAAAGAGATTTTCCCTCTGTATTTTTTCTTTGGCTGAAGGTCTGTGGTCACAATGACTTCCTGACCCCACTTTACCTCACTGAGGTTCGTCTCCGGGATATAGGCCTTCAACCATACATTTTCGATGTCGGCCATGGTAAGAATGGATGTCCCCGGATTGACGACCTCACCGATTTCCCCAGATTTGACCAGAACGACTGCAGATATCGGAGCATAGAGCGTGGTGTAGCTCAGCTGTGTCTCATTCAGTTTCACAGACGCCCGGGCTTGATCCACTTGAGCTCTCGCATCTTCAATATCCTCTTTCCTCGGCCCCTCCTTCACCAGAAGGTAGTTCTCCGTCGCCTTTTGAAAAGTGGCCTTGGCGATCTTAAACGCAGCCTCGGCATTGTCCGACGTCTCTTTAGGAACAACCCGCTTCTCGAAGAGGGACTTCATCCTTTCGTATTGGGTCTCCTTGTTCTCTAGATCGAACTTGGCCTGGTTGAGTTCGGCCTCCGCCTGTCTTATTTCTTCCGGCCTTGATCCCGCAAGCAGTTTGCTCAATCGAGCTTGCGCCGACATCAAGGTCGCCCTCGCCACTTCGAGACGGTTGTGGAGATCTTCATCGTCCAATTTAGCCAGAACCTTTCCTTGATCCACCCAATCCCCCTCTTCATAAAAACGACTGACAATCCTTCCGGAGACTTTAAATCCCACATCAACTTCCGTAGCCTCTATATTTCCAGAAACCTTAATAAAACTCCCCTCCTCCTCTTTATTTCTCGTGAGGAAATAATAGAGAAGACCGGCCGTGGCAGCAGCAAGGATAGCGATCAACAGGATGCGTTTCATCTTCTAACCTATCTTAAATCTTGAAGAATATCATTATAAGTTCTATCAGGATTGCTGTCAAAGCTTTTTCCCCTCTGTTCCCTCTCCCCTTGGGGGGGAGGCGAAGAGTGAGGGAAGCGAACCCTCTTGAATTTTCTTATAGTTACGAGTAAGATGAGTCTATCAAATGTTAAGGTTTAACGACGTCCTTGAAAGGCTAACTTCCTATCAACCCAATGCGGATATAGAGCTCCTAAAGAAGGCTTATGTCTTTTCTGCCAAAGTTCATTTAGGGCAGGTCCGCCTCTCCGGAGAACCTTACCTGAATCATCCCTTAGAGGTTGCTGGAATTTTGACCCAACTGAAACTCGATGTCGCCAGTGTGGCGACCGGACTGCTTCACGATACGGTCGAGGATACTCTCACTACCCCCAAGGAGATCCAAGAAAACTTCGGGGAGGAAATCGCTCAATTGGTGGACGGCCTGACCAAGATCAGCCGGATGTCTCTACGATCCTCTGAAGAACACCAAGCAGAAAATTTTCGCAAGATGATACTGGCGATGGTAAAGGACATTCGGGTCATCCTGATTAAACTGGCTGACCGTCTCCATAATATGCGGACCCTTCAGTATCAATCTCCCGAAAAACAGATGGAGATCGCTCAAGAAACCCTCGACATCTATGCTCCTCTGGCCCATCGCCTCGGGATCGAGTGGCTCAAATCGGAGTTGGAAGATCTTGCCTTTCAATACCTCCATCCCGAAATCTACGACGAGATTCGACGCAAGATCGCTAAAAAGGAGAAGGAGAGAGCCCGTTACATAGACGAAGTGAAGCGCACCTTGATGAAGAAACTTTATGAAAATCACATCGAGGGCGAGGTGACCGGCAGATTAAAACAGATTCACAGTATTTACTTAAAAATGAAAGAACAGAACATCGATTTTGATCAGGTCTATGACATCACCGCTTTTCGAGTCATCGTCAATTCCATTAAAGCCTGCTATGACGTCTTAGGCATCATCCATTCCATCTGGAAACCCATTCCTGGAAAATTCAAAGATTACATCGGCCTCCCCAAAGAAAACATGTATCAATCCCTTCATACCACGGTCATCGGGCCTTATGGGGAACGGATCGAGATCCAGATTCGGACACACGAAATGCACAAGATTGCGGAGGAAGGCATTGCCGCCCATTGGAAATACAAAGAGGGAAAACTTGTTGAAGAGGCGGAGGATAAACGTTTTACCTGGCTGAGGCAGCTCCTGGAGTGGCAGCGAGATTTAAAGGACAATCAAGAATTTATTGAAAGTCTCAAGGTGGATCTCTTCCCCAATGAAGTCTACATCTTCACCCCCAAGGGCGAGGTGAGGCAGTTCCCCATCGGCTCAACCCCTGTCGATTTCGCTTACAGCATCCATTCCGACATCGGGAATCATTGTGTGGGAGCCAAGGTCAACGGCAAGATCGTTCCCCTGCGGTATGAGCTGCGTAGCGGAGATACCATCGAAATTCTCACCTCCCCCAATCAAAAACCGAGCAAGGATTGGCTCAAGTTGGTCAAAACCTCACGGGCCAAAACAAAAATTCGCCAATGGTTTACGGTAGAAGAAAGGGAAAAATCAATCACCCTCGGAAAAGACATCTTAGAGAAAGAACTTCGAAAATATGACCTTCAGCAGACCAAATTGATCAAGTCGGGCGAGTTGGCAAAGGTCGCCAATGAATTCAGCTTCCAGGGAGTCGAGGACCTCATCGCCGCCGTGGGTTACGGGAAGGTCACCGCCAACCAAATTATTGGGAAGATCCTTCCCCAGGAAAAATTGGAGCAACAGAAAGAAGAATTGGAAGGCGGACGTATTAAGCATCTCATTCAAAAAATTACCCGCGCACCTAAGGACGCTCTTCTGATCAGGGGGATCGATAATGTGATGGTGCGCTATGCGGGGTGTTGCAATCCTGTCCCCGGGGATAAAGTAGTGGGATTCATCACCCGGGGTAGAGGTGTAACGATCCATACCGCCGATTGCCAGAACGCGATAGACGATGACCCTCACCGCAAGGTCGAAGTAGAATGGGATTCGACAAAAGAGTACAGTTATCCAGCACGAATCCGTATCTATTCAGAGGACAAAAAAGGACTGTTGGCTGAAATCAGCAATTCCCTCTCCTCCAATAAGGCCAACATCAAGAATGCCAGGGTGGATACAACAGAGGATAAAAAAGCCATCGGTACTTTCGAGGTAGAGATTCGAGATTTAAACCACCTCAACAAAGTGATTAGGGCTCTCGAAAAGATTAAAGGGGTCCACGGGGTAGAAAGAATGAGGGTGGAGACGCAGACCGAATCCTGACGGATTGCATGACGCATAGCGCAAAGGGCAGAGCGCGAGAAGTCTTAACACAATGCTCTCCGCTCTATGCTAATGAAACTATGCGGCTTTGGTGATCAGCCCTGACCGAAGGCATCGGGAACAGACCTTCATACGAATGGTCCTTCCCTCTTTGAGGGTCTTTATCTTGTGAAGGTTTGGGTGCCAGACTCTTCGGGTCTTGTTATTGGCATGGCTTACATTATGTCCAAAGACCGGCCCTTTCCCACAGATGTCGCAGACTTTTGCCATGGCTAAACCTCGATATTAATTTAAAATAAACTAACCTACCTTAGTGAAAATTGCAAGAACCTTCCGCAAAAAGTAGTCATTTCTTTGGCTAATACGCTCTCCGAACGCATAGTCTGATCGGCGTAACCGCCTGCCTGCCCCGCCCACGGTCGGGACCGGGGCCGGTAGGCAGAGGGATCACGCCCTGCAAGGGTGTCATGGGATGAAATGCGTTTGAATTAATTCACTGTCTGATAATACACCACTTTTCTCCGCTCAACAGGGAACCTCACGGAGATCAATGTCTTTGTTTTCTTTTCGTCGGCTTCAATATTCATCATCCCATGATTATGCAGCACCACATCCTTAGCAAAACGAAGGATGAGGTCCGACGCCTCCTCTTTCGGGATCGTAGCCGCTTCCGATGTTGGTTCGCTCGGTCTTTGATGCCCCGGAAAAACCACGGAGATCTCAATATACTTTCCAGCCCTCTTGAATAAACTTTGAACTTCGGTGGCCTCGTCGTCAAGAATCAAAGACCTCGTTGAAAGACCAAGGTTCCAATTGGGAGGTGTCAAGGCCACAGCGTATTGAAGGAGAGAACTGATAATATACTTCAATTGCTCATCAGGAACGACGGTCTCGGGAAGATCCTTCTCCAATTTCTTAAGTACCTTGACTCCCTTCTCGTCCAACTTAGCTTGGTGCTTCTTTAACACTTCCTCCATGATATTGTGAACCGTGTTCATTTTTCTGATCGGCGTGTGGACCTTAATGTAATCCAGAAGACTATTCAATACCATATTCATCTTCTCAATATCCTCATTCACCGCCCGATAATAATATTCACCAAATTCTCTATCGCTAAATTTCCCCCGAGAAACTTGCGTATATTTTTTGATGGAAGCAAGATTACTTTTAATGCGTTGAATTAGATCAATAAATAAGGACGTCAAAAAGGGGGCATTTTGTTCATTTGACAAAAAATCCAACTTACATTTGATGGATTCTATCCGATCTTTGGCTGAAGAAGAGTCAAACGATCTTTTATCGTTTTCACTTCCAAAAAGGTTCCGTTCCATCTTGGTCACCCCACCTTTCCAACGGAACTAAATTCAATCCTCTAAATCACTATCATTATATAAAGACTTTGCCAAAAACTCAATATTAAAAATGTCAAATAAGCGTATAAGTGCTCATAATTTCATCCTTTTCCATGACATGGTTTGACGCTTATGAATGTGATTTTGCATTACCTGCCATAACTTAACATTTGAGAAACATTGGAGAATAGCCTTGTCGGGGGATTCTCATCATAAAGGAGGAGATTAAATTGGGGCTTCACCCCGTTAGAAATAATGCCCCGCTGCTATATTACATTTCAAAATGATTCCCTCGGGGTTTAATGTCCTGCTGGAACTTCTAACGGGGTTCACTCTTTAAAAGCGGTCAAGGGCTCTAACACCAGTTCCCCCTTTTCGAAACGCTCGATAGAAAGGGAGGAGATGTCGATCGTCCTGGCCTCTCCATCTGTGATCAACTCCGAGATCACTTTCCCTACGGCAGGGCTATGCTGAAATCCGTGCCCACTCAAACCATTGGCGAGGATAAGTCCTTCAACCTCCGGAACTTTCCCGAGGATGGCATGATGATCCGGAGAGATCTCATACAGCCCTGCCCATCCCCTGGCAATGCGAGCTTTTTCGAGAGCTGGGACACGGTACATTGCATTCTCCGAAGTCTCGGCCATGGCTTCGTAATCGACATTGAGGCTAAAACTCGGCTCCGGATCCAACGGGCCGGATAAGAGCAATCCATTGCCTTCCTTCCGGAAATACCATCCCCGGTGAAAATCAATGGTCAGTGGAATAAGTCCGTGGGTGACATGAAAAGGAGCCGTAATAAAGATCTGCCTTCTCAAAGGCTTAACGGGAATTTTGATATCTGCCATTTCTCCTATGGACGCAGCATGAGGTCCTCCGGCATTGACAACCACGGGAGTAAAAATCTCTTCACCCTTTGTTTTGACGCTATGAATCCTCCCTCTTGCTAAAGAAATCCCCATTATCTCCATTCCTTCGCAAATTTTCACCCCCGCCCTCTTTGCACCATTGACGAACCCGGAGAGCACTTCACTGGGACCTGCATACCCGTCCCAAGAACAGAATGTTCCTCCGAGGATATCGTCCGTTCTCAAGTAGGGCCAGCGGGACCTGATCTCGTCAGGACTCAAGAATTCGACAGGGATGTTAAATTTTCTTTGGAGTTTTATGTTCTCCCTGAAGGCCCCGATCTCCCATTCAGTGGTTGCCAAAAAGAGATATCCGATTCTTTTGAATTCTGGGTCGATTCCGAATTCCTCTCCGAATTGCTCAAAGGTCTTTAGCGATTCGAGTGAGAAACGAATATTGATCTCTGTAGAAAATTGGGTTCGAATTCCTCCCACGCAACGGCTGGTGGAACCTTCTCCCAATTGTCCCTTTTCGAAGAGGACAATCCTCCCCGCTCTCCTCAGGGCAAGATAGTAAGCAATACTCAGGCCAACAATGCCCCCTCCGATAATGACGACATCTGCCTTTTTTTCCATTGGAGCCTTACATGAGGATAGAATGTGGTAATCGAAACTGAATTGCTTCGGTATTCTTTCTTAACGTTTCATCTTTCCTTTGACCATACTCAGCAAGAAAAGCATCTCCTCATTCTTCATCCCATAGCAGCTTGCCAAATAGACTCCTATGCCGCCAATAATCCCGGCTCCCAGCAGAATAATCTTTTCAATTGTATTTCCGGACACAGTCCAATCCCCCAGGGAACAAATCAAATAAGCCACCAAACCCATTGGAAGACTGCATAAGAAGGTCCGTAAGAGCGATTCCATGCTCTTTCTTATATCCAATCCCCCCAATTTTGGACCTAACTTTTTGAAGAGAAGGATAAGGTTGAGAACGGATGAAAGGCTGGTGGCCAAAGCCAACCCTCCATGCTTTAAAGGGGAAATGAAAATCCCGATAAAGACAATATTAGTCCCCAAACAGATTAAGGCAATTCTAAGGGGTGTCCAGGTATCCTGGAGGGAATAGAAGGCATGGACAACTGTCCTCGACCCTGCAATGGCCCAGAGACCCACTGAATAGAACAGGAGGGCGAAAGCCGTCTTCTCCGTAGCGGAGTAATCAAACAGTCCTCTTTGAAAGAGGAGGTTGACGATAGGGGTCTTTAGGGCAATCAGTCCCACCATGGCAGGGAGGCTGATGAATGAGACCAGGCGAAATGTGAAAGAAAGCGTTTCTTTCAACTCTTCTATCTTATCCTGAGAAGCCAGCGCTGAAAAACTTGGAAGGGATGCCATTCCAACAGCAATTGCGAAAATCCCCAGTGGAAATTCTATGAGCCGATCGGCAAAGAAGAGATAGGAAACGCTTCCACTGGGTAGAAAGGAAGCAAAGATGCTATCGACGAAGACATTGATTTGATAGACGGCGGTTCCAAGGAGGCCTGGAATCATAAGAAGACCGATCCGCTTGATCGCCGGATGTCGGAAATTGAAATTGAACCGAAAGGTAATTCTCTTTTTCCATAGGAACGGGATCTGAAAAAGAAACTGGATCACCCCTCCGGCCAGAACCCCCAGGGCAAGCGTCATCACCGGTATTTTAAATGTGTGATAGAACAGAAAGACTGAAACAATGATGGAAATATTGAGGAAAATTGGAGCAATCGCGGGAGCAAAAAAATGCCTGTAGGAGTTCAGAATTCCCATGCAGAGGGCGAAGAGCCCCATGAAAAAGAGATAGGGGAAGATAATCTTGTTGAGCGTAACGGTCAGCTCGAATTTCTCCGGGATTTGAATGAACCCTGGCGCGACGATCCTGATCAAAATCGGCGAGAAGAGAATTCCAAGGACCGTCAGAATGAATAGAATGACTCCGGCAAGGGTGAACGCGATATGCGTGACCTTCCGAGTCTCTTCTTCTGACCGCCGGGCAAGATATTCCGTATAGACAGGAATGAATGAAATGGTTAACGAGCCTTCTCCTACCAATTTCCTCCACAGATTGGGAATTCGAAAAGCCATGAAAAAGGCATCTGCTGCCATCCCGGCTCCGAAGAAATTGGCGATCACCATATCCCGGATAAAGCCCAGGATTCTGCTAAGGAACGTTCCCGTTCCAATCGTAGTAGCTGCTTTGGTAATTTTATGGGCTTCGGGCATCCTTTAAAAACCTTGACACAAGCTACCGCAAAATGTTAAAAAAATCAATCAACTAAAACGAAAGGAGGCTAAATTTTGGCAATCCATTTATCTGCGATTAAACGGGCAAGACAAAACGAAAAGAGAAGGCTTCGAAACCTCCACATCAAAACCACAGTGAAGTCCTCTGTGAAAAACGTGAGAGCATCTGTCGAGAAGGAGGATTTTAACGGGGCACAAAAAGCCTTGTTGAAGGCAATCCCTCTAATCCAGAAGGCTCGCTCCAAGGGGGTCTTCCATAAGAATACCTGTGCCAGAAAAATCTCCCGGCTGACCCGGGAAGTTAACGCCCTGTCCGCAGAGCGCAAGGAGCATAGCGCATAGCGAATTCACCCCGTTAGAAAGCCCCAGCATTTATGCTGGTGATGGTAGGAATAGAAAACATCAGCTCCTTATTTTTAGGGTGGGGTCGAAGCCCCGCCTTTTCTAACGGGGTTCACCGCGGCCGGCAGAGGTCAATCACCAACTTTTCCATCAAAAGATCTTTTGGTCCCCGGCTCCTCTTGATCGCTAAGTCGGCCTGATGACACTTCAGGATTCCTTCCCTGAGTGAACGCTCGGAGAAAGTTTTCCCTTGATCTATCAATTTCTTTATATTCCACGGAGACGTTCCCAAGGCTTTGGCTAATTCTCCTATATCCCCTTGATGAGAGCCCATCTGTTTGATTACCAGCATACTCCAATATTGCTTCGCCATCATGCTTAAGAGAACAGGGATAGGGTCGCCAAACTTCGATCCCTCCTCCTCTTTTCTGAAAAAGACGGCCTTTGACTCCATAGCCCTTTCTAAAATTCCGAGCGCCTTTTCCAAGTCTTGGCAACCAATGGCATCCGTTAAATCGAAGACCGTGCTGACCTTGACCTCTGAGGTAATCTCTTCCATATCGGAAAGTTCAATGGTCTGTTTATCCCCAACACTCAAAAAGGCCTTCTCCACGGCATTGTCAAGATCGTAAAGGCGATCTCCCACTACCTCAACCAAATAATCTGCAGCCTCTTCCGAAAGCGTCTTTCCCTTCTCCTTCATCCTATTCTTCATCCAGGAAACTAACGCCCTGCCCTTCAATCGTGTGTATTCAGTGACTTTTCCTGCCTTTTCGATCTCTTTCCGATGTCCCTTCCATGGACCTATTGTTTGACTGTAGAGAACCAGGCATGTGGTGGGGGAAGGTTTCCTAATATATCCCATCAGTCCTTCCACCTTCTCCTCATCCATGTGATCTGCTTCACTGATGAGAACAAATCGATACTTGGAAAACATTGGAAGGGTTTGAGCCGTCTGGACGATTTCCTGGGCGCTATGTTCTTCGCCGCTGAAGTGGTGAAAATTAAATCCCCTTTCCTTTTGAGAAAGTGCGCGGCTTAAGATTCCCTGAATTTCCTCCTCAATGAGGAAATCCTCGGGGCCATAAAGGAAATAAACAAGGTAGATTTGTGAATTTTTTTTTGACACCAAGTTTTCTTTTGCCATGCTTGCTGATTAACCCTCCTCTATTCCCCCCTTAGATTAAGGGGGGATGAAGGGGGGTTAAAGTTAGAGACACGGCACCCCGAAAGAACATTATTTGATTATCGGTGCTTGGAGATTGGTGCTTTCCCTCGCTCTGCTTCCCTCATAGAGGTCATACTCCAAAAGCCTGCACTCGATGGGGCCGTTGTAAAAAGGAATTCTTCTTTTTGTCCTCAACCCTATTTTCTTAGCCAGGTCGAGATTGCCGGCAAATACATACCCTGTATAGCCATTGCATTTCTTTTTAAAAAATCACCAATCCCCTTGTAGGTCTCTTTTAACTTTTCTATTTCACCCATCCGCTCACCATATTCTGGGTTCAGGATAACCACTCCCCCTCCTTCCGGGACAGGCGTTTCTGAAAAGTCGCATACACCAAACTCGATGAATCGGTCTACGCCTGCTGTCGCTGCATTCTTCTTCGCTCCCTCAACAGCCTGCTGGCTGATATCGGTCGCAATGATTCTTCCATTTAGCCTATCCTTTGCTTCTGCCCTTATTTTCCTCCGGAGAGTTTTCCAAGAAGATTGATCAAACCCTTTCAGATGCATAAAACCATAATTGCTTCTCAATAGGCCCGGGGCCCTGCCGAGAGCAATCAATGCGGCCTCGATGGCAATCGTTCCACTACCACACATGGGGCTGATAAGATTCCCGTTCCCCGTCCAACCAGTTGCCAGAACAACAGCCGCCGCCAAGGTTTCCTGCATCGGCGCTTTGAGAGGGATCATTCTGTACCCACGTCTTGAAAGCGGTTCTCCGGATGTGTCGAGAAAAACTTGGCATAGATGGCCTCTCCAGTAGAGGTGAATCACAACCCTGTCTCGTTGAGGCCCCGTATCCGGTCTGCGTCCTCGCTTTTCTTTAATCCTATCCACGACAGCATCTTTGCATTTTACATTTGCAAACCTCGAATCCTTAATGGTCGGATTATTAACAGAAGAAGTGACGGAAAAATAACCGTCTTCCGGAATGGTTTCTTCCCAATCGATTCGTGAGATCCTCTTATAGAGATCGTCCGGAGTCTTCGCACTAAATGACTCAAGAAGAAAAAGGGCTCGCTGCCCTGTACGGATCGTTAGGTTAAGCCTCAGGGTATCCTCCATCGTTCCTTCTGTTTCGATCTCTGCCTTTCCCTCTGATAAGACTGGAAACCCCAAAGAGAGGATCTCCTGCTTCAAAAAAGGCGGGACTCCCTTAGCGCAGGTAATGACGATTCTACTCTTTTTCGTCCAAAAAGGCACAAACCACCTTGATCCCGGCCAACCAGAGATAATCGACCTTTCCCCCTCCCCTCTCCCCCGGAGGGGAGGGGAAGGGGTTGAATCTAAAGCTCTTCCGGAGTGAAAGCCACCACTTCATCAA
>JBAVGF010000342.1:0-10287 GCA_049684675.1 Thermodesulfobacteriota bacterium
ATTTGGAATTGAATTAGGAATATGGTCCCATCGTCTAGTGGCCTAGGACACTGGCCTCTCACGTCGGTAACAGGGGTTCGAATCCCCTTGGGACCACCAATTATAAAGCAAGAGCCCTGGTCATTGATCAGGGCTTTTCTTATATGAGAAATCTTTCTTCAATTTCGCTAAAGTGGTCAAAAGTAATCAGCCGAGACCGGGCGCCGATTTTTTTTGTGATGGTGCTGGACAACGACATGAAAGTGAGAAGGAACGCTGTATTATAAGAGGTTTGTGATGACGAGGTCTGTATTAGTAACTGTTCTATTGGGAGGAGTCGCCCTGTTGGTTTTCTCTTGTGCGACGGTGCCAAGCGGGCCACCTGCTCCAGGCGAGGTAAGATTAACAGGAATAAATGTTCCGCACGAGGGGGGGTGTGGCCATGGGATTCCTAAGTCTCTCGGAGTCCCCTGACGATCGGGCCATCCTCCTTCCAGAGGTGGCAGGTATTTATGAATTTTTTTATGGTCTGTTCGCGAAGACCCGTTTTCTTTCTATCCGGCTCATAAGCGGCCCAGTATCCCTGTACGGCGGACTCCCCCATGGCAATGACGAGGCTCGTCAGGTGTGCGCAGCCTTTTGTTCCACCGATGGCCTTCTTTACCTTCATACTGTAGCCCGGGGCAATCTCCAATCCCTTGAGATTCCGGATCCAGGGAAGCATCTCAGGGCATTCTTCCCTCGGATGATGAGGCATTGTGGCCTCTGCCTGTTCGATCAACATCCCGGGACCTTTGACCTTCAATCGAATAACCATATGGTGCACAAGCTGGGACTCCTCTGAACCTTCCTCCTGCGTCGGCCGATACCGATGGTCTATGAGGCTACCTTCCACAAGGATATAATGATCCCCTAAGTCCGAAGTTCGCATTGAAATTTCCCTGGTGTGAACAAGTTTCTTCATGGCTTTCCTTTCAATCAGTCTCTAATATATTTGTTACTGTTGTATCAGCCGGATAAGATCAATCTATTAGGAGTCTGTTTTTATCCGAAGGTTGGGGTCGTTCTTCTCAAAGAGGTGCATCTTATCGAGGTCTAAGGCAAGCTCAATCTCCTGATGAACCCGTACTGATGTCTGTGCATCCACCACGGCCACAAAACTATGCCTCCCCGATGTCACATTCAAATGAATCTCCGATCCCAACGGCTCAATCACATCCACCACCGCACGTATAAATTTCTCCCTGAGACGATCCGGTGCATAAAGACGATCATAGATGTCACTGGGCCTGATCCCGAAGATGACTTCCGATCCAACCAGCGATTGATAATAGGAAACCTTCCTCTCAGGAATAGGAAGTTCAAACGCCTCCGCATCAATAAAGAGACGACCCCCTTTCGATACCAGCCGCGAAGGAAAGAAGTTGATCACCGGACTCCCAATAAATCCTGCCACAAACATATTCACCGGATGGTTATAAACCCCCAGGGGAACCCCGATCTGCTGAATCAACCCATCTTTCATCACCACAATCTTGGTCCCCATCGTCATTGCTTCCACCTGATCATGGGTCACATAAATGATCGTCGTCTGAAGCCGATCGTGTAGCTTGGAGAGTTCTGCCCTCATCTGCACCCGTAGCTTTGCATCCAGATTCGACAAGGGTTCATCAAAGAGAAATACGGCAGGCTTGCGGACAATGGCCCTTCCGACTGCGACTCTCTGACGCTGTCCTCCCGAAAGCTGTTTCGGCTTCCGGTCTAAGAGATTCTGAATCCCCAAGATCTCCGAAGCCCATCTCACCCTCTGATCAATCTCATCCTTCGGAAACTTCCTTAACCTTAGAGCAAAGGCCATGTTCTTATACACCGACATGTGGGGATAGAGAGCATATTCCTGAAAGACCATGGCAATGTCACGGTCCTTGGGAGGCAGGTCATTGACTGCGCGGTCTCCAATGTAGATCATTCCTTGGGTGGGCTCCTCCAGTCCTGCGATCATCCTGAGGGCCGTTGATTTACCACACCCCGAGGGTCCCACCAGGATGGTAAACTCCTTGTCCTCCACGGTCAGGTCGAAATTCTTGACCGCCTCCACATTGCCAAACATCTTTGAGATATTCTCCAGAACAACTTTAGCCATCCATCAGCCTCCGCTATCACGTGACCCCGACAAATTTATATGAATTTTCATCGGCTCGTCTTTTCGTTATTCTTATCGTTTGACCGCTCCGGCCGTGAGGCCTGACACATAATACTTGACGAAGAAAGAATAGAGAAACGCAATGGGAAACGATCCCAACACTGCCGAAGCCATGAGGGATCCCCAGAACAGGGTGTCTGCTTTGATCAGGTCGCTCACGGTTCCAACGGGAATGGTCTTCATCGGTCCCGAGGACATGAAGATCAGGGCATACAGAAACTCGTTCCAGCAAAGGGTGAAGCAGAAGATGCCAGCCGAGATCAGACCGGGCGTGGACAGGGGGAGTATGATCTTCAGCAGGGCTTCCATCCGCGTGCAGCCGTCGGCCATGGCACACTCTTCGATCTCTTTTGGGATCGTCCGAAAATAACCCATGAGCAGCCACGAGGCAAAGGGGATCAGCTGCGTTGGGTAAGTCAGGATAAGGGCCCAGTACGTGTTATACAGGTTTAGCTTAGCGATCACCTGGGAGAGTGGTATAAAAAGCAGGGTCGGGGGAACCAAGTAAGCGAGGAAGATCCCCACGCCCAGAAAATTGCTTCCGGGAAATCGCAACCGTGCAAGGGCATAGCCTATAAGAATGCTGCAGGCCAGGGAGAGGACACTGGAGACCATTGATACGATGATGGTGTTCTTTACCCATTCGGGGAAGTCGGTGTTCTGAAAGAGATAAAGGTAGTTCTCCAGCGTGAAGGTTTGGAGCCAGAAAGGGTTATACTTCAGTTCAAAGAGATCGTTGGTCGGCTTGAGGGAGACAAGGCTCATCCAGTAGAACGGAAAGAGGAGAAAGATGATAAAAAATGCCAGCGGCAGGTAGATATTCAAAATCTGGTGCCCGAGCGTTTTGCTTCCGACCATCCTACTCTCTCCTCAGATACTTCAGAAGTAATATCGCAAATACTGCAAGGATGGGGAACATGTAGAGGGCGATCGCAGCCCCCTGGCCGATGTCCGTTGCGGACAGCCCGATCTGGTAGGCATAGGTGCCAAAAATGTGAGTCGTGTTGGCTGGACCGCCCTTCGTCAGGATGTAGATCAGCTGAAAATCGGCAAAAGTCCAGATAATGGACAACAGACCAGCAATCAGGACTACACCACGGATCGTGGGGATCGTGATATGAAGGAACCTGTGCCAGGCGTTTGCGCCGTCAATGGCTGCCGCCTCATGAAGCTCGTGTGGAACGGCCTGGAGCCCTGCCAGAATCGTGATGCCAAAAAATGGGGTACCGCGCCAGATATTCACCAGGCACACCGATGAGATTGCCAGGTTGGCATTGCCGAGGAAGTTGATGTTCTGTTTGATCACCCCCAGGGATTTGAGCAGCCAGGAAAAGGGGCTAAAGACAGGGTCGAAGATCATGAACCAGCCGAGCGTGGAGAGCGCCGTGGGCACAATCCACGGCATCATCACCGCGGCCCGGATCGGATTGCTGAAACGCATCCGGTTGTTCAGAACCATGGCCAGTCCCAGCCCCAACGTCGCCTTGAAGGGAACGGTCACCATGGCGTAAATCAGGGTGTTTCTAGCGGTCTGGTGGAAGATCGAATCGCCGAGGAGATCGATAAAGTTCCGGAATCCGATGAAATCACCCATTGCACCAATGACACTGTCGGTAAGGGAGAGCCAGATGCCCAGAAAGAAGGGATAGGCCATGAAGACCATCAGCAGGAGGGCGCCCGGCAGCATGAGGATGATACCCAGGCTCGATTCGCGGTCGAGTAGCCGCCGTAAGGACCTGCCGCCATGGGATTTCACCGTTTCAGAACCAATCACCCTGCTCTCCAAGAAAAGGGCAGTCGCACCATCTGCGACTGCCCTCCTCATTCTTACAGGAAACAGCGGAGCCCCACGGGCTAAGCCCGTGGCACCTCTCATGACGCCCATGTGGGGCGACATCCCGGCCAAAAATTGGCGCATTCATCCACGGCCAGAGGCCGTGGCTTTCTGCTGCCGGGGTCAAAAGCATCTGAACAACGCGGGCCGTATGACCCGCGTGTCCGAGTGTCCGATACGCTACTCAGAAATCCAAAAGACTTACAAACCATAGATCCGTTTGAGTTGCTCGGCGCCCCACTCGATCGACGCCTTGGCATCACCGGACTGCACTGCCTTGGCGAAGGTGTCCACCACGATGTACTTCGACCAGGCGAGCGCGGCCTTCTGGTTGGGAGGCCCGGCATAGCCCTGGTTTATACCGTACTTGGGCTCTTCCCGGAATGGCGACATCTTGGGGTCCTTGAACCAGGTGGGGTCATTATAGTACTTCTTTACGGGTTGAAGCATATAACCTTCCTGTAGCCGCCACCAATCACCAAATTGCTTATCTTGGAACCACCACTTCAAAAACTCCTTCGCGCCGGCGATGTTCTTGGACTTTTTCAGGATGGCAAAGGTCCGGCTCTCCAGCCAGTAGAACCGACCGGCGGGCCCTTTGGGGAAGAGCATGTGATGGATGTCTTTGGCGAGCTCCGGTTTGTCCTTTTTGGCTGCAAAATAGATGCTGGAAGCATTGACGGTGCTGGAGATCTGCCCTGACAGAAACGCCCGGTTGTTGTTGCTGTCGTCCCATGAGGTGCCGGTCTCGTCATAGCCATCCTTCCATGCCTGGATGAACTTCCGCATGCCTTCCACGAACTCCGGCTTGTTGAACTGGATCGACTTCCCATCCTTGGAGACCTCCATGCCGCCATGGGCCCACATGTAAGGGTAGCAGAACCCCGGAGGATCCCCGGTGCTGTGGCCCAAGGCCTGACCAAAGGGGTGGCCAGCCGCCTTGCACTTCTTGGCGATCGCGTGGTATTCGTCCCACGTCAAATCGACCTTGTTGCCGTCCTCGGCGTTGGGGCAACCGGCTTCTTTGAGCCAGCTGATCCGGTAGTTGATGGAGTTGTTGTTATACCCGTGAGGGATCCCCAAGTATCGTCCTTTCACTGGCGCCGAGTTCAGGACGTACTGCTCGAAGCCGCCGCCTCTCTTTCCGAATTCCAGCGCCATATCGGTCAAATCTACTAGGTTCTTCTCATAAAGATAGTTCCAGCCCGGCCACAGCTCTACGATGTCCACGCCGCCGCCCTGAATGGCTGCAGCGATCTTCGGCTGCAGATCGGGCCAGTTCAGGAAGTCCGTACTCATCTGCACGCCGTTGGCCTCGCCCCACTCCTGGGCTTGCTTCTTGTAGAGATCTTGGCCCGGTGCGATGAAGTAAGTGCCTTGCAGAATTGTGAGCTTCGTACCCTTGATCACCGCGGGCGCTCCGAAGGCTTTCTCGGTCAACCCTCCCATAGCCGCCATACCTAGGCCGGCTACTCCTGCCTTCAGAAACTCCCGCCGACTCACCTTGCCTCTTCTTTCCCGTTTTTTGTCCTTCATATTGAACCCCCTTCAAGATAAAAATCCCCTTTGGGTCTCAACAAAACTATCAAAATCCATTCCCCCAGAAAAGATCTAACAAGCTCTTTTTCACATTGCATCCAGGACTCCTTCACCACCTCCTCCAAAATGTTAGAGTTGCAGAACCAGTTGAAATTTGTTTATATTTGTTGGTGCAGGTAAGATACTAGACCTAAATACCGTAGTGTGTCAAGAAAAAACGAATTCTAGGGTCAAGGATTGACAAACCTTATTGAAAATTGCCATGTGTCAACAGATATGGAATGATGGTGTGTGCACACGCGTCTTTTGTTCCCCGTTTCAAGTCAGCGACAACTGCTTTGCGGTCCTGAATGAGAAGAACCGCGTGTGTGACGCCAACTCCGACCTCATCAACCGGGCCTGGGGTGTTGTGATCGACACGCAGTCGGACTTGGCCCATGCGCGGCAGATGATCGAGATGCTCAGCAAGGTGTGGCCCGCCATGCCGCGGCGCGTCATCAACACGAGGGCCTGGGGGTGAAATTCCCCCGGGCTACTCGACTCAATCGGATACAGCATTGGAGGATGCGATGACGCGGAAGCTGAAAGCGCTGGTCCTTGGAGATGCGATGATTCCGGGAAGCGAGTTCGAGTCGGCAGCCAAAAGATACCTGGGAAACGTCATCGGGGACCTCAAGGTCGGTGACTGGGAATCCAACTGGGACCGTCTCCAGGCGCGCAGGCTCGAGGTCGAGAAGAAGGGCCCTGAGATCGAGTCGGTCCCCGACCTGGTGAAAGCCGAGGGCGCTGATGCCGAGATGATAATGGGGCTTTTCGTTCCCGTCTCGAGCAAGGTTTTCGACGCCATGCCGAAGGCCCGCATCGCAGGGGTCTCCCGCGCGGGCATCGAGAACGTCGACCTCGCCGAGGCGACCAGGCGCGGGATCCTCGTGTTCAACGTCGAGGGCCGCAACGCCGAGGCAGTGTCGGACTTTGCGGTCGGGCTGATCATCGCCGAGAGCAGGAACATCGCGCGGGCCCACCTCGCGATCAAGAACGGAAAGTGGCGCAAGGAGTTCTCCAACTCAGAATGGGTTCCTCAGCTGAAGGAGAAGAAGGTCGGCATCGTCGGCTTCGGCTACATAGGGCGGCTGGTCGCAAGGAAGCTCTCCGGCTTCAACGTCGAGATCCTCGTCCACGACCCGTTCGTCGACAAGTCCGTAGAGTCCGAGTGCGGCGTGCGCCTGGTGGAAAGGGACGCGCTTTTTCAGAACGCCGATTTCATCACGCTTCATGCCCGGCTGGGCGCGGAGAACAAGGGCATGGTGGGCGCGCGGGAGCTGGGGCTCATGAAGCCGACGGCCTACATCGTCAACACGGCGCGCGCAGGGCTCATCGACCAGAAGGCGCTGCTTGCAGCGCTTCGCGGCCGCAAGATCGCGGGAGCGGCCCTCGACGTATTCGAGAACGAGCCCCTCGAGCAGGGCAGCGAGTTCCTCGACCTAGACAACGTAACCCTCACCACCCACATCGCCGGCACGACCAAGGAGGCTCTCTCCGGCTCGCCCGGACTGCTGATGGAGGACATCAAAAGGTTCTTCGACGGGGACAAGCCCAGATTCATCAAGAACCCTGAGGTACTTTCCCATCCGTCGTTCGCTACGTGGCTAAAAGGGTTGAAGCCGTGATGCGTCCCATGAGAGAGCTTCTCGACGAGAAGGACTTCCATTACTCGAAGCTTTCCCTCGAAGCGATTGGCCTCGTTACGCAGGTGGCGCGGAAATACATCGGGATCTTCAAGGGGTAGGAAAACGGCAGCCTTGAACAGCATCATCGTGATCGACGTGGGCACCTTGAGCCTGCGCTCGAGCGTCGTCGGCATTGACGGAACGATGCGATACTCCTCGTCGCGCACATGCTCCCCGCTGTTCCTAGAAGGGGACGCGGTGGAGCAGGACGCGCTGACGTGGCGGACCGCCCTTTTCGAGACCCTCGCCGAGGCGGTCGGATATGCGCGCTCGGCGGAGTGCGGCGTCCTTGCCTTGTCTGTTGCCTCGCAGCGCGCCTCTGTAATCCCCGTGGACAGGGACGGCCAGCCGCTGTGCCGCGCCATCATGTGGCACGACAGGCGCAGCGTCGAGGAGAGCGCCGCGCTCGCCTCTTCCTTCACGGTCGAGGGAATATATCAGCGGACCGGTCTCCGCGCCGACCCCTACTTCTCGGCGCCGAAGATGCTCTGGCTGCGGAAGAATCGGCCGGAGATCTTCTCCCGGTCCGCCAAGCTGATCGGCGTCCAGGACTGGATCGTGTGGCTCCTCACCGGGCAGTACGTGACCGACGCGACCCAGGCGTGCCGCACGATGCTCATGAATGTCGCCTCTCTGCACTGGGATGCGGACCTGCTCGCCGCTGTGGGGCTGACCGAGGACCTGCTGCCGCGCATCGCGGCGCCGGGAAGCGTGGGGGAAGGGCTCGATGCCGGGGCGGCCGCCGCGTGCAGCCTACCCTCCGGGGTGCCGGTCGTCATCTCAGGCGGGGACCAGCAGAGCGCGGCCCTGGCCCTGAACGTGCTCTCGCCGGGCTCGGCCGCCGCGAATACTGGTACCGGGTCCTTCCTGGTCGCGTACGCAGACCGGCCGGCCTTCGATCCCTGGATGCGCACGCTGTGCAGCTGCGGGGCTGTGCCGGGCACGTGGATAGTGGAGGCTGGCGTGCTTGTCAGCGGGGCTGCCTACTCGTGGGCGAAGGAGCAGTTTTTCCGCGATTCCACCGTTGAGGAGATGAACGCGGAGGTCGAGGCCTCTCCGATTGGGACTCGGGGGGTCCTGACGCTCCCGCATTTCAAGGGATCAGCTACCCCGTATTGGAGCCCCCACTCCCGTGGGGTGTTCTTTGGGGTGAGTCTCGAGAGCACCCGCGGCGATATCGCGCGCTCGATTCTCGAGGGGGTCGCGATCGAGATGAGTGAGGGCTTGGAGGCCATCGATTCGCTCGTCGGCAGAATCCGAGAGATCGGAGTCGCCGGGGGGCTGACCCGGTTCGATCTGTTCAACCAGATGCAGGCTGATTGCTTTGGCCGTCCGGTCAACTGCTTCGAGAACAGCGAGGCGACCACCCTCGGAGCGCTGATGAGCGCGTGCGTCAGCCTTGGCGTCTATCCCGATCATCCCGCTGCTTTCCGGTCCGTGTGTCCGCCGGTGAGGAGGCGCCTGGAGCCTGATCCGCGCAGCGTGGAACTCTACCGGAGCCTTCGCGCGCGCATGCGTCTTCTCTTTGAGTCCTTGAACAGGGGGGAGTCGTGATGAACAATGCTTTTTCCTTCCTCGGATCAACTTTGGCTGGGACTAAAGATTCGTCTTGGCAACTGATCAAATGATGAGTACATCAAAGGCGAGAGCATGAAACCCGAAATCCGATTAATTTCCAATGTTATCCGCTCCTGCCGCCGTTACCACTCGCCGTATTGTTTATCATCGAACCACCACTTCAGGAACTCCTTGGCTGCCGGAATGTTTTTAGAATTCTTCGGAATACCGAAAGTCCGAGTACCCAACAGATAGAAACGCCCGGCTGGACCCTTGGGCATGAGCATGTGATTCATATCTTGGGCAATATGCGGCTTATCCTTCTTGGCGGCAAAGTAGATGCTCGAGGCGTTCAAGGTGCAGGATATCTGTTTCATAACCGCTAATATTTACCGGTTGAAATAAACTATTCTTAACCAATGCCAGTATGTGGGTTGCAGGAAAGTTACGATTCATCAAGAAATTTCCGGGAACCCATCGGGTCTGGAATTTTGTCGGGACTCAATCCCTTTGAACGGGGTGAAGCAGGCTTATGAAGGGTTAGAAATGGCGGTGTAGAGCTTTTTCACAAACTCTTACGTCGATATCGCTTTCACAAAGAGTGAGGATTTTGAAGTTTCAAAAATTGAGGATTACGGGTTGAAATAGAGTATGACAGCGACTCAGCGCATAGCTTGTTCCTAAGCCAACAGACGCACGTCGAGAGGGACATCTTTATTTTACAACCCTATTGCTAACCCAGCCCTGCTGACCGCCCTCTAACCGCACATAAAACCATTCCCCCGATTCTCCTATGACAATCAGCTTATCTCCTTGGTTAACAGTCGTTACTATTGGATAATCGTTTCTTGCACCCCACCGAATATTTACAAACGTCCAAGTAACAGTAACAATTTTTTTATCCCGAACAGAGGAACCCAATTTCTCCCCAACATTGGAAGGTATTTGTTCGGTCTTGTTCACCTCTCGTTCAAGTGGTGGGGTCTCGGTTATAACTTTAAGTTTCCTTGATTCCTTAAATTCTGTTGATTGTTTGGAGTTATCAATTTTGTTAGAGTTTGGACTTCCATTTCTTAATTTTGAAGCTATTATTTTATTCTGGCGGTATTGAGAATAAGCCTCTCTTAAAGCGATATAGGGGTCGAGGGCAGCCTTTTTTAAATTCTCGTATTCTCCGAGCGTTAGAGAGGTATCGTTAACCTTATCTAATGCCCACGTACCTGTATTAACAATCTCGGCAGTCAGAAAATAGTAGGCCACATAGGTTCGAGGATCGAAGGCAAGGTCTCCGACATAGCCCACCGTGTCTCGCACGTTAGATGGGCCCAGGATGGGCCAATCGATGTAGAAAGCCGTTCCGATTCCCCAGATTCCCAGGGTTTGACCGAAATCCGCTTCCTGTTTATCAATTTTGAATGTTTTCTTGGCGGGGTCAAAAAAACCGGCTA
>JBAVGF010000343.1:0-11246 GCA_049684675.1 Thermodesulfobacteriota bacterium
GGGTGAAGGAAGGGACACTGAAAGCGACGGTGGACATAGGCGTAGCAAACAACACAGGGTATTGCACTACCCTGGACGGGAGAAGCACCAAGTTTTTCAGGTTCGACAACACAAAGGAAGGATTCGAGAAATTCTGGTGTATGACTATAGCCAGTAAGAACAGGTTTGTATACAACTCAAAGGCTAAGTGAAATCATCAAGGGTAAGAAGACAGTTAATAGTAAGTTAATAGTACAGCTGGGGGGGAAACCTGTTGAAAAGAAAAGAGGAAGTTGGTCGGGGCGAGAGGATTTGAACCTCCGACACCTGACACCCCATGCCAGTGCGCTACCAGGCTGCGCTACGCCCCGACGATCAGAATTCTCAGCTCAGGAACTGAGGGATTATAGTACCTAATATAGTTAATTTTCTATCAAAAGTCCAGCTTCCCTTTAATCGAGTGAGCATCTCTCTTTCCGTGGGAGACCTCATCGGTGCATCGCTGTCTCGGAAGCAGGTGGGCCGGTCGAGAAAGTATTGGCCCTGCCTGCTCACAGTCCCGCCTTGCGGGATGAAGGCAATGCACTGCTATTAAGCGATTTCACTCGAACATCAAAAAACCCACAAAAAACCTCAAGTCCCTCCTATTTCCGGACGAAGGGTTCTTCCCTTTTTGCCTTTTCTTGTAAAGATCAAAAGGGCAAGGGTGAGTACGATGATACAAAACAAAAGGAGGAAGACGACTAAAAATGCGAGAATGAGAAAGGCAATAATGACTTTGGACATACCCTTTCCCTTGAGGGGTTTATAAAAAATCCATTCCTTATTTATTCTTAAGGATGGACTATTCCAGCATTTTTCTGATTCCCTTCAGTTCTTCCTGAAGAGCTACCAGAAGCTCATGGGCTTCTCCGTTAGACCCTTTCTCTCCCAGTCTCAATTTCAACTGCTTGTTTTCCAATCTCTCCAGATCCCTGATCTTCTTCTTTGCTCCGGCGATGGTGAACCCATCCTCATAAAGGAGTTTCTTGATCTTTAGGATGAGGTCTAAATCCTTCCTCCGGTAGAGCCGTTGTAAGGATCCCTCTTTGTGGGGCCTGATGACCTTAAATTCCGATTCCCAGTAACGTAGGATGTGAGGTTTGAGACCTGTAATACGGCTCACCTCTCCGATGCGATAATAGAGCCTCTCGTGGGAGATGAAGTTCTCAATCTCACGCTTCTTGAGCGGCCTTCCCATGTTTCCCCTCTCACTTCGCCCTGCCGTGGGTTCGCAAGAAAGGCAGGCTTTGATGAAACCCTTGAAAAAGTTACGACTCCTTGCTGTTCAGACCTCCCTTTAACACCTGACTCGGCTTGAAAGTCAGGATCCTTCTTGCCGTGATCTCGATGTCGTTCCCTGTCTGCGGGTTTCGGCCCCGCCTCGACCTCTTTTTCCGAACCACAAAATTTCCGAATCCGGAGATCTTAATCTTATCCTCCTTGACCAGGGTCTCTTTGATAATATCAAAAATGTACTCTACAATCTTGGCCACCTCTTTCTTCGAGAATCCCACTTTCTCATAAATGTTCTCAACGATATCCACCTTCGTCATCTTCCGAGTCCTCCTTTCTTCTTAGCGATGTTTATTGCCTTAAATCGAGCTGAAAAACCTCCCTTAATCTCGAGAGGAGTTTTTCATGGTATCGATTCACCTCTTCATCCGTCAACGTCCGGTCATTCGCCTGGTATCGGATTCGATAGGAAACTCCCTTTTTCCCTTCCGGGATTGGAGGGCCCTGGTAAATATCGAAAAGAGCGACCTCTTCCACAAAAGGTTGGCGAAAGGCCCGGATCGCCTCCACGACTCTCTCCGCTTCCAGGGCTTCGTCGACCACGATAGAAAGGTCTCTATAAACAGCCTGGAATTTTGGCAAAGGCTGAAACCGCCTTCCCTCCCCTGCCCATTTCACCATCTTGCTAAAGTCCATTTCAAATAGATAAACCGTTTCATGAACTTCGTAATGGCCCAGCACCTGCGGATGGACTTCTCCTAAAACCCCCAAAACCTCATGGTCGAGGATGACCTTCGAGGCCTTTCCCGGATGAAGATAAGGGATATCATCCGCTTTGCTAAACATTGCCTCCTTGATTTGCAGGCCGTCCAAAAGATCTTCCACACAGCCTTTGATATCATAAAAATCAACGAGCCTCGGAGAAAAAGCCCAATGAGGATCTCTCTCAAACCCCATGGCCAATCCCGCCAGAAATTTGACTTCTTTGGGAAGCCTCTCCCCCGCCTGGGGAAGGAAAACTTTTTTCAATTCAAAGAGTTTAAGATTCGAATTCTTCCGGGAGACATTGTGGCGTACCGTCTCCATCAGACCCGGGATAAGTGTGGTTCTCATGACTGAGAAATCTTCCGTCAGCGGATTGAGGATTCGGAGGTGCTGTCTCCTCGGATCGTCCGGAGGGAGCCCGATCCTATCCCAGGAAGCAGGAGAGGTAAAGCTATAATTAATCACCTCATGGTACCCATGATAGATGAGAGTGTCTATCGCTTTCCTTTCAACAAGCGACTCCTTGCTTCTCTCTTCCGAAGAAGGAGGCCCTTTGGGAAGGGTAAGAGGAATTTTCTCATATCCGTCCAGTCTGGCCACTTCTTCAATGAGATCGATCTCCCTTTCTAAATCCCCTCTGAAAGAAGGAGGGGTCACCACAAGGACATCTCCATCCCCCCCTCGGACTTCCAATTCCAAATCTTCAAGACAATTCCTCACCCGCTCGGCAGAGACCTCCGTTCCTAATATCTGACGAACCTTCTTAACATTCACACGAATCGGACTTGGCGTGATCGGCGTCGGGTAGACATCCACCACCCCCTCCACTACCCTTCCACCTGCCAATTCCTGAATCAATTGGGTGGCCCGGTTCGCCGCAACGAGGCATCCTCCGAAATCGATCCCCCTTCCAAAACGATAAGCGGCTTCTGTTTCCAGACCGAGCTTTTTCGACGTCCTCCGATTCCCTGCCGGGTTGAAATAGGCGCTTTCAAGGAGGACTCTCTTCGTGTCCTCTTTGATCTCTGAATTGAGGCCGCCCATGACCCCGGCAATGGCAACGGGCTTCGCACCATCACAGATCATGAGCATCTCCCCGTCCAGGGTCCTCTTCACTCCATCCAGGGTGATGAATTCCTCACCCTCCTTCGCTCTCCGGACGATGATCCGGCCTCCTTCAAGGAATTCAAAATCGAAGGCATGGAGAGGTTGTCCGTATTCCATCATGACATAATTGGTCACATCGACTACATTATTGATGGATCGTATCCCTACTTTTTCCAATCGGTGGCTCATCCATCGGGGAGTAGGGCCGATCTTGACCTCTTCGATCATCCTCGCTACGTAACGGGGGCACAAGTCTTGATCCAAAATAGTCACAGAAGTCTTTTGATGAATCTCCTCCCCCCGGTCGGTAACAGTAGGGCGCGGATACTTCACTCTCTGATGGGTTAAGGCAGCAATCTCTCGGGCCACTCCGATGACACAGAGCCAGTCCGGACGATTGGGGGTGATGCTGATGTCGAGAATAGTGTCCTTTAGGCCTAATGCCTCGCCTAAGTCCGCTCCCAGGGGAACATGGGGGGGGAGGATCATGATCCCGGAAGCATCCTGTCCCAGGGCAAGCTCTATCTCTGAGCAGAGCATCCCATCAGAGGTTACTCCCCTGATCTTCGATCTCTTGATCTCAACCCCATTCGGGAGGCGGGCTCCGACAAGGGCTAATGGCACTTTCTGCCCTCCCCGAATGTTGGTGGCCCCACAGACGATTGAAAAGGTTTCTCGATGGGTCTTGGCTTCGACCAGTGAGAGTCGATCTGCATCGGGGTGTCTTCGAACGGACTGAATTTCAGCTACCACCACCTTTTCAAATCCTTCTCCGACTGAGGTGGTTCCTTCGACTTCCAGACCGGCCATGGTGAGAAGATCGACCAGGTCCTTCAATTCCATCCGAATTTCAACATAATCCTTGATCCAATTCAGACTGACCTTCATGGTTCTCCAATTGCGGATTTCCCCCCTCCCTCCCCCTGAAGGGGGAGGGGGGGGTGCATTCTAAAACTGCTTCAGGAACCTCAGATCATTCGTAAAAAAGAGCCGAATATCATTAATTCCAAACTTAAGCATAGCGATTCGCTCGATGCCCATTCCAAATGCAAAGCCGGTTACTTCTTCAGAATCATAATTTACAAACTTATAAACCGCCGGGTCCACCATTCCAGACCCAAGGATCTCTAACCATCCTGTGTTAGAACAAACCCCGCACCCTTTTCCGCCGCAGATGAAACACTCAATGTCAATCTCTGCACTCGGCTCCGTGAAGGGGAAAAAACTGGGCCGGAATCGGAGTTTTGTCTCTTTCCCAAACATCTGATGAACAAAGACGGTGAGCACCCCTTTCAGATCCGCCAGGGTAATTCCCTTGTCAACCAAAAGCCCTTCAACCTGATGAAACATAGGAGAGTGACTTGGGTCTGAATCGCAACGGTAAACCGCCCCTGGACAGACCACTCGAACGGGGGGTCTTTTCTTCTCCATCGTCCTCACCTGAACGGGTGAGGTGTGAGTCCTCAAAACCACATCATCTGAAATGAAGAAGGTAGCCTGCATTTCTCTGGCGGGATGACCTTTTGGAATATTGAGGGCCTCAAAATTGTAATAGTCCAATTCTACCTCTGGTCCTTCTACAACTTCGAAGCCAAGGCGGGAGAAGATATCAAGGATCTCGTCGAGGGTCTGTGTAAGAGGATGCCTCTTCCCGACAGGGATCCTTCTTCCTGGAAGGGTCACATCGATCTTCTCACTCTCTAAAGCCTCCCTTCTGTCTCTCTCTCGAATCCGCAAAAGGGCTTCTTCGATTCTCGTTTCCGTACTTTCTTTAAGCTGATTCGCCCTTTGACCTATCTCTCTGCGTTCTGACTCAGGGAGCGTCCCCAAACTTTTAAGGACCTGTGTAATACTCCCCTTTTTCCCCAAATACTTTACGCGGATCTCTGAGATCTCTTTCTCCGTGGAGGCCTGAGAAATGGAAACGACCACTTCCTTTTGAAGTCTGTCCAACTCCTCTTTCACAAGGCGATTCTCCTGTATTACGACTTCCCTGCCTGGCCCGTCTTTGCCATTTCGGCAATTTTCGAAAAGGCGTTAGGATCATTTACCGCCAAGTCGGCTAATATCTTTCGATCCAACTCGATATGAGCTTTCCTCAGGGAATCCATTAAACGGCTGTAAGAGATACCATGAAGTCTTGCCGCCGCATTGATGCGAGTAATCCACAGCCTCCTAAAATCCCTCTTCCTGGCCCTTCGGTCTCGATAGGCATAAGCCAGAGCCCGATGGACCGCATCGACAGCCGTTCGATACAGCCGGCTTCTCCCTCCCCTATAACCCTTGGCCATTTTCAAGACTTTTTTCCGTCTCTGTCTTGTCTTCGGTCCTCCTTTTACCCTCGGCATGATTGATTATCCTCCTTTGGGTGATGGGTGATTCCTGTTGGTGATTGGGGATTCGTCATCCAGGTATTATCCCAATTCACTATTCACGACTCACGAATTTGTTGATGGATGCCGGTGATTCGCCGTTTGCTCAATCGTTTTATGATTCAGGTTCTTGATTTATTGTATTTTCGCGATTCACCATTCACCGCTCACAAATCACAGTTTTATAAATATGGGATCAACTTCTTTATCCCTTTGGAGTCGGTTTTCTCGATAAGCTTAGGCCTCCTGAGGCCCCGCTTTCGATTGGTCGCTTTTTTCGTCAGAATATGCCGGGCAAATGCCTTTTTGGCCCTTATCTTCCCCGTCCCGGTCTTCTTAAACCTTTTGGCTGCTCCTCGGTTAGTCTTCAATTTTGGCACGTGGTTCTCTCCTCATGAAATAGTGTTAGCGGGGCGTGTTAGTGAAAGCTTTACGAACACCAATCACCAACACCATTCACCGCCTTCTATGTTGGTTTTTGGATCTGGAGGGGAGCTAAGATCATAATGAAATTTCTTCCCTCAAATTTGGGGGCCTGCTCGACCTTGGCCCACTCCTTCGCCTCCTCGGTGACCCTCCCGAGCATGTTCCTCCCCAGGTCCGGGTGGGCCAATTCCCTTCCTCTAAAAACAATCGTCACTTTGGTCTTATTCCCCTCCTTTAAGAAACGCTCGATATGGCGAAGCTTAAACTGGAAATCGTGTTCCTCCGTCTTCGGCCTCATTTTCACTTCTTTAAGATGGACAACGACCTGTTTCTTTTTGGCATCATGCGCCTTCTTGCTCTGTTGGTATTTGAACTTCCCATAGTCCATGATACGGCAGACGGGAGGTTCCGATTTAGGAGAAACCTCTACCAGGTCTAACTCAGAATTGATGGCCAACCGGAGCGCCTCGAGCACTGGCAAAATTCCCAATTGCTTCCCTTCGGGGTCAATGACCCTCACTTCCTTCGCTCGAATTTCTCGATTAATTCGAACATCTCTTGCGATAAACATCACCTCCTTTTTTCAGCACGCGGAACTATCCACTTTCCACTCTCTACTTTCCACTTTCCAATTTGGGATATTCGGATTCGATTTGTTTAATGAAATCCTCTAAGGACATCGATTTCAGTGTTTCCCCGGTTCGTTTTCGGGGAGAAATGGTTTCCTCTTTTACTTCCCGATCTCCAATCACCAACATATAGGGAATCTTCTGAATCTGGGCTTCTCGAATTTTGAACCCCAGCTTCTCATTGCGGAAATCTTTTTCGACTCGTACCCCTCTTTGAACCATTTGCTTGTAAACACCCTCTCCGTAAGGCACCTGCCGATCCGTGACCGTCATCAGGATCGCCTGGGTGGGAGCAAGCCAAACAGGAAATGCTCCGGCATAGTGCTCAATCAATACCCCGATAAACCTCTCCATGGCTCCGAGGATGACCCGATGAAGCATGACCGGTCTGTGCCGTTCCCCATCGCTCCCCACATAGGTCAGGTCAAACCTCTCGGGCATGGCGAAGTCCACCTGAATCGTCGCACACTGCCACCTTCGGTTTAACGCATCTTTTAGCTTGACATCGATCTTCGGACCGTAAAAGGCCCCTTCCCCTTCATTGAGATCATACGGAAGATTTTTCGTCTTAAGGGCATTCATCAGGGCTTGAGTGGCCTTTTCCCAATCCTCATCCGCACCGATGGACTTTTCTGGCCGGGTGCTGAGTTCCATTTCATACTCGAAACCAAAGATCCTCATCACATCGTCCACGAATTCGATGATCGAGCATATCTCCTCATTCAATTGATCAGGCCGGCAGAGGATATGGGCGTCGTCCTGAGTAAACCCTCTCACGCGAAGAAGACCATGCAGTTCCCCGGATTTCTCGTGCCGGTATACCGTCCCTAATTCAAAATATCGGATCGGGAGGTCTCGATAGCTTCGAATTTGAGATTTGTAGATGAGCATATGGGCCAGACAGTTCATCGGTTTGATTCCATACTCGGTATCCTCCACTTTTGTGAAGTACATCTTATCCCGATAGTTTTCGAAATGGCCGGATTGTTTCCAAAGATCCAGCCGGAGGAGATGGGGACCGATGACGATCTGATAACCTCGCTTCAGATGCTCCTTCTTTTCAAAATCCTCTAAGATCGTCCGAAGGATAGCGCCTTTGGGGTGATAGATCACCAGACCCGGGCCAGCTTCTTCGCTAAGGCTGAAGAGATCGAGTTCTCTTCCCAATTTTCGGTGATCCCGTTTACGAGCCTCCTCAAGCATGCGGAGAAACTCCTCCAATGCCGGTTGAGCTGGAAATGCAGTCCCATAGATCCTTTGGAGCACCCTATTCCGGGCGTCCCCTCTCCAATAAGTTCCTGATACGCTTAAGAGCCGAAAGGCTTTGATTCTCCCCGTCGAAGGGATATGGGGTCCTTCACACAGGTCTAAAAAGCTCCCCTGCCGATAGAGGGAAACATGATCCGGAAGCTCTTCCAGGTGCTCCACTTTATAGGCTTCACCCATCTCTTGAAATGTTTTAATGGCCTCCTCTTTCAAAACCTCTTTCCGTATAAAAGGCTCGTCCTTCGCGACAATGTCGGACATCCTTTTTTCGATCACCTCAAGATCTTGAGTCGTAAAAGTTCGATCATAATCGAAATCATAATAAAAGCCGTTCTCAGTGGAGGGACCAAAGGTGAGTTTAACGGTTGGGAAGAGTTCCTTCACTGCCTGAGCCATGACATGAGAAGCAGAATGGCGTAATATCTCCAATCCTTTTTTCGAACGGATGGAAATGAATGAAACCGCAGCATCCTTCTCCATCGTCCTGCTGAGGTCAAGGAGAGTCCCATCCACCTGTGCGGCTATAGCTTCCTTATCCCACTGGTCAGCCAGCTCTTTAAGCCTCGTGCCTTTTGAAATCGGCCTTTTCTTACCATCGGGCATTGTGATGATGACCTGCTCTGCCATTTGTCCGTTGTCCCGCATGGGTTGAAAACGGAGAGGCATCACTCAAAATAAATCTGAATGATGCCTCTCCATTTTGTCTTCATTAAAATGTCTGTTTCTTCAATAAGTTATGTTTCACTTTTTAATAAATTGGTTTTAATGGTAGGCACGTGGGGATTTGAACCCCAGACTTCTACCGCGTCAAGGTAGCGCTCTCCCCCTGAGCTACGTGCCTTCAGACCTCCCCGCCAGCAGTTTACGTGTTTTCAAAAGTATTTGTTTTCATAACAGCTTTTTGAAATATTGTCAAGAAAATTCTTAAGTTATGACTCTATGCCCTGAATACCAATTCCCCTTTCCTATCATCCAAATCCGCAGTAATCATACTGCCTTCCTTGAATTTGCCTTCCAATAATTTCATTGCTAATTTATCCTGAATCTCTTTTTGAATCACCCGCTTAAGAGGCCGCGCCCCATAGGCAGGATCAAATCCTTCCTTGGCTAACCATCCCTTCGCCTTCTCAGTCATCTTCAGCTGTATTCGTTTCTCCGATAGTCGTTGCTCAAGCTTCTTAACCTGGATTTCGACGATGGCTTTAATCTGTGCTAATCCAAGACTGCGGAAAATAATCAACTCATCGATGCGGTTTAGAAATTCCGGTTTGAAATGGGCCCTGACGGCATCCATCACCCGGCGCCGCATCTCTTCGTAGTCCTTCTCACCTAAGTCCATGATCCACTGGCTTCCGATATTGGAGGTCATGATCACCACGGTATTTTTAAAATCGACCGTTCGACCGTGACCATCGGTCAGTCTTCCATCGTCTAAAATCTGCAAGAGGATGTTGAACACCTCCGGGTGGGCCTTCTCAATCTCATCCATCAGCACAATGGAATAAGGTCTTCTCCGAACTGCCTCAGTAAGAAAACCGCCCTCTTCGTACCCAACATACCCCGGCGGTGCACCGATCAAACGGGCCACGGAATGTTTCTCCATATACTCTGACATGTCGATTCTCACCATCGCCTGCTCATCATCGAATAGAAATTCGGCGAGGGCGCGAGCCAGTTCTGTTTTTCCCACACCGGTGGGTCCCATAAAGATGAAGGAGCCGATGGGCCGATTGGGATCCTGCAGACCTGCCCTCGCCCTTCTCACGGCATTCGAGACGGCGATGATCGCGTCATCCTGGCCGACGACCCTCTGTTTGAGCCTCTCTTCCATGTGGATCAGCTTTTCCACCTCTCCTTCCAACATCCTCGAAACAGGGATCCCTGTCCATTTGGAGACGACCTCGGCAACGTCTTCTTCATCCACTTCTTCTTTCAACATCTTTTCGTTTTTTTGAAGTTCGGCAAGTTTCTCTTCTTCTTTTTTCAATTCGCTTTCGAGTCTTGCCATCTCTCCGTACTGCAGCTCTGCCAATCTTGAATAATTCACCTCTCTCTCTGCCTCTTTCATCATCTGCTTCGTCTTCTCGATCTGCGCCTTAATCTCGCGGATCCTTGAGATGGCTTTCTTCTCGTTGTCCCACTTGACTTTCTTTTCGGCGACTTCTTCTTTGAGATCCGCAAGCTCTTTTTCGAGCTTTTTTAACCTCTCGAGAGAGGCTTTGTCCTTCTCCTTTTTCAGGGCCTGACGTTCAATCTCAAGTTGCATGACCTTCCGCTGCACTTCATCAATCTCCACTGGGACGCTATCGATCTCAATTCTCAGCCTCGACGCTGCTTCATCCATCAAGTCTACGGCTTTATCCGGGAGGAAACGGTCTGAAATGTACCGGTGTGAAAGCATGGCGGCTGCAATGATGGCTGAGTCTTTAATTTTTACGCCATGATGAACCTCGTAACGCTCTTTTAATCCTCTTAAAATGGCGATGGTATCATCGACGGACGGCTGGCTGACGTAGATCGGCTGGAATCGTCTCTCCAGGGCGGCATCCTTCTCCACATACTTCCGATATTCATTGAGCGTGGTAGCACCGACACATCGGAGCTCCCCTCGAGCCAGGGCAGGCTTCAGCATATTCGAAGCATCGATGGCGCCCTCTGCAGCACCCGCTCCGACTAAGGTGTGGAGCTCATCAATGAAGAGGATGATGTTGCCCGCGGCATTCGAAATCTCTTTCAAAACGGCTTTCAACCTGTCTTCAAACTCACCCCTGAATTTGGCGCCGGCAATCAGGGCTCCCAGATCGAGGGCGACCAGTTTTTTATTTTTCAATGTCTCCGGAACATCTCCTTTGACGATTCTCTGTGCCAATCCTTCCACAATGGCTGTCTTGCCCACTCCAGGCTCCCCGATCAGTACGGGGTTGTTCTTCGTTCTCCTTGAAAGAACCTGAATCACCCTTCGGATTTCATCATCTCTGCCGATCACCGGATCGAGCTTTCCTTTCCTTGCCTCTTCAGTGAGATCCCTGCTGTAGCGTTTTAAGGCCTGGTACTTCTCTTCGGGGTTTTGGTCCGTGACCCGGTGAGGTCCGCGAATCTCTTGCAGCACTCTGAAAATCGCATCCTTTGTCACCCCGTTTCTCTGAAGGATCTGAAAGGCAGCTCCTTGCTTCTCATCGGCAATAGCAATGAGCAGATGCTCCGTGGACATGTATTCATCCTTCAATCTTTCAGCTTCCTTCCAGGCATTATTGAAGATTTCATTGAGCCGACTGGATAGATAGACCTGTCCCGTCCCTCTCCCTGTCACCTGAGGAATCCGGTTTAGCTCACCCTCCAACTGAGAAGCGATTAAATCCGGATTGGACCCCAATTTTTGGAGGATGGGGATGACAATCCCCTCCTTCTGGTCAAGGAGGGCCAACAA
>JBAVGF010000344.1:0-4231 GCA_049684675.1 Thermodesulfobacteriota bacterium
GGAGGGATTCGATATGAAAATATTGCGTTATGAATACCAAGGCGAAGAGAGATATGGATCGATAGAGAACGATCTATTAAAGGTAATCGAGGAAGACGTCTTTGGTGATTTTAAAGTAACCGATAAAACAATTTTATTAAAAAACGTAAGAATATTACCTCCCGTGATTCCGAGTAAAATAGTTGCTGTGGGACTAAATTATGTGAGGCATGTTACAGAATTAGTAAAGGATCGAAAAGCTCCCAAAGCGCCTCTTCTCTTCATGAAACCTTCCACGAGTGTCATCGGCCCTGAGGAGAATATTATCCATCCCCGAAAGAGTAACGAAGTTCATTATGAAGGGGAGTTAGCGGTGGTCATAAAGAAAAGAGCTAATCAGATTGGATCTGAAGAAGTGAAAAGTCATATTTTGGGATATACGTGCTTAAATGATGTCACGGCAAGAGATTGGCAAAGGGAAGATGGACAGTGGACAAGAGGAAAATCGTTTGACACCTTTTGCCCTATTGGTCCGGTGATCGTCACAGATATTGAAAATCCAAATAACTTAAAGATTGAAACCCGCTTGAACGGTGAAGTCAAGCAATCCTCTTCTACTTCCTACCTTCTTTTCAAGGTTGAGGAATTAGTTAGTTACATCTCTGAACATATGACACTGTTGCCGGGTGATATTATTGCCACCGGAACTCCAGAAGGAGTTGGTTCAATGGTTGCCGGCGATAGAGTAGAAGTCGAAATTGAAAATATTGGAGTATTAAGAAATTATGTCATGAACGAAATCTGACGGAGAAATTCAAGATGACAGAAATTACAATCAAGGTGGAAAACCTAAATTCATTTATCATTATCTTAGCAACAAAACTTGGCCTAGTAAAAAGTGACGCAGATATCTTAGCGGCAAGTCTGATTGACGCTGACCTATGACCTTTTGTTTATTGAAGAAATCAACATGCTGGCAAAAAAATATTCATGTACTGGCCTCACCTGACATTGTCATCCCTGGCCGCATTCTGAAGGATCGCCCTTCAATTTGGATAAGGCGTGGGGAAGGGCTGGCAGGATGACGCTTAGGTTTTCTCTCACGCTCTTAGGACTTCCCGGTAGATTCACAATCAGGCTCGAACCTCGAATTCCGGTGACGGCTCTCGATATCATCGCATGGGGGGTCTTCTTTAGGCTTTCAGCCCTCATGGCTTCTGAAAAACCAGGGACTTCTTTATCAATGACCTTCAATGTTGCATCAGGTGTTACATCCCGGGGGCTTAAGCCTGTACCTCCTGTTGTGAGGATGAGATCCGCCTTCAATTGGTCTGCGCACTTTTTCAAGGCTTCGGCAATCCTCTCTTTTTCATCCGGAATGATTTCATAATGGACAACCTCCGCAGGTAGGTCCCTTATCATTTCCTTAATAACTGGACCGCTCGAATCCTGGCGCTCGCCTTTCGAGCCACGATCACTGATCGTCAGGATGGCAACTCTAAACATGATCACCTCATGGTATAGATTGTCACTGCGAGGAGCATTAGCGACGAAGCAATCTCAAAAAGAGATTGCCACGCCCTTCGGGCTCGCAATGACAGCAGAGAGAATCGTTTACCCAATTATTATTTCATCTCCTGCTTTTACTTCTCCTTCGTTTAGCACTTCGGCAAATATTCCCTCTTTTGGCATCACACAATCCCCTGCCTGGTAGTAAATGGCACAGCGCGTATGGCATTCTTTTCCTATCTGGGTCACGCGCAGTATCACAGAGCCGCCAATGCGGATTTCCGTCCCAACGGGGAGGTGAACAAGATTTACGCCTTCCGTCGTGATGTTTTCCGCAAAATCGCCATAACCGACCTTCAAACCCATCGCCTTCATTTTTTCAATCGATTCGTTTGCGAGGAGGCTCACCTGCCGGTGCCAGGGACCTGCATGAGCATCGTCTTTCAATCCAAAGTCTTTCAGAAGGGCACACGATTTGATATTTGTCTTCTTCGTTCCTTTTTTCTCGCTGATATTGACTGCGAGGACTTTGCCTTTTTGTGCTTCCTTCATATCTCCCTTCCTTTTTCACCCTCTCCCTTGACGGGAGAGGGTGGGGGTGAGGGTGAGGCGAAATTTTTCCCCCTCCCCTTCATCCCCTCCCGCCAGGGGAGGGGAAATTCTTAATAGTATACGTTCCGCCCTTACCCCCTGTTTTCCTAACAAGATGGATATCCGAGATGATCATTCCACGATCGATAGCTTTGCACATGTCATAAACGGTAAGGCCGGCAGCGGCTACAGCCACGAATCCTTCCATCTCTATACCCGTGCGGGCTTTAATCTTAACCTTCGCTTCAATATCGATTCGACTCTCTCTTTCAAAAGGATAGAAATTGATCTCTACGTGAGAGAGATTAAGAGGGTGGCACATGGGGATGATTTCCGAGGTTTTTTTTGCTGCCATGATTCCGGCTACCTTGGCCACCGCCAAAACATCTCCCTTTGAAATTTTGCCGGACAGAATACTCTTAAAAGTCTTTGGGTTCATTAAGACGGACCCCCGAACCAAAGCCTCCCTCAAAGTCTCTCTCTTCTTACTGACATCGACCATCTTGGCCCGGCCCTTCTTGTCGAAATGGGTAAGTTTTGGCATTTGTTTCCCCCTTACAAAATAGTGCATAGCCCATGGGACATTGCGAATTTATTCAATTCATAACTCATAACTGCTCTTACCCTCCGATCGCTGACATATTCCTCTGGCATTTTTTAAAATGCTGGGTGTGGATTGGATGTCTCTCCGGCTTCTCTCTGAGGGCGACAAGAAGCCGTTCCTTTAAATCCTGATCAGACCCCCCGTTTCTCAAAAGTTCCTTCACATCGATCTCCTCATCAGAGAAGAGGCACGTCCGGATTTTGCCGTCGGGGGTCAGTCGAAGGCGATTACAATCATCACAGAAATGACTGCTCACCGGCCCGATCAATCCTATTTCTCCGAGAGCCCCTTCAATTCGAAATCTCTTTGCCGGGCCATCCCATCGGCCCGAAGGAATTGGGATCAGTTTACCGACACGTTCAAGACGGTCCTTGATTCGAGGAATGGTCAAGATATCGCTTTCTTTCCACTCTTCCCCATTGCCGGAGGGCATATATTCGATATATCGAATGATGAGAGGAAGATGGAGCGTTAATCGCGCAAAAGATTCGATTTCATCATCATTTAATCCCTGGATGGCAACCATATTAATTTTGATGGGGGAGAGCCCGACTCTCAATGCCTCTTCTATTCCCGCCCATACTCTCTCAAAATCGTCCTTTCGAGTAATTTGGCAGAACCTCTCTTTTGTCAGGGAGTCCAGACTGATATTGATCCTTCTTAAGCCAGCCTTTTTAAGATCGTGAGCAAACTCTTTCAAAAGGATTCCATTTGTCGTGAGACTTAAATCCTTTATCTCTTCAATTTGGGACAGGCGGGAAACGAAATCTACGATTCCCTTTCTGACCAGCGGTTCTCCCCCGGTCAACCTAACCTTAGAGATTCCTTCTGTGGCAAAGACACGGACTATCCTCAAAATCTCTTCGTAGGTCAGGATCTCTTCGTGAGGGATGAGGGGGATTCCTTCCTCTGGCATGCAATAACGGCATCTCAAGTTGCATCGGTCCGTTATTGAGATTCGGAGGTAATTTATCTTTCGTCTAAAAGGGTCGAGGAGCATAGTTTCCCATTTGCGATTGCGGACTGCGATTTGCGAAACTAAATCCAAAATCCGCATTCCGAAATAAAAAGGCCAATATCCGTGTTTGAGATATTGGCCATCTGAATTCCATTGCCCATCTCCTTTCCGAACACGGGAGGTATAGCCGTTTCCGGCTATGCCCTAATGGCCAATTTCCGTGTCCCGAAAACCAGGGAATTAGGAAATGGGCTCGGAGACTACGTTCAATCTATTTCTAATTGATTTACTGAGAAAAGTCAAGAAGTAAGGGGTCGGAAATGGATTGACGATGAGATTCGAGATTAGCTCAGGTTGAGAGATTCCTTGGGAACTGAGCACAGTGCCTCTGTAAAAGTTTCTCATCAAAGATTTAACGATATTTGTTGTTTACAAATTCAACATTTTCTTATATTTGTGATTAAGGAGGCAGTCTAAAGACCTCTCCCTATCTTTCAGCGACAACGAGTAAACTTTAATACGAATGAGGCAAGGAGGTTTGATATGAGAAAATTCTATGGATCAGACAGAAATAACAAACCCGCAAGAGG
>JBAVGF010000345.1:0-1500 GCA_049684675.1 Thermodesulfobacteriota bacterium
TTGGTGGGTTGGATGACTTTTGCCCTGAAGTAGCTTTGAATTCGCCTTGTAAAACTTTTTGCTAAGGGAAAAAGCTTGAAGCCATAGCGTTCCGCAGAATCCGCGGCGACGATGGCAATGCCTCCGGAGCGCGAAAGGACGATCAGGTTATTTCCCTTCATGGGCGGAAGGGAGAGGATCTTTACCGCACTGGCAAAGAATCGAAAATCTCTTGCCCGGATGATATCCGCTTGCCTCAATGCCGCGTCGACCACTCGATCGTCGTTCGCGAGTGCCGCCGTATGAAGTTTGGCGATATGGTGGCTTCCTTCTCCAATATTGGCCTTGTGGAGAATGATCGGCTTGGAGGTGGATCGGGCAATCTCAATTAATTCCCTTCCTCTTTCAAGGCCCTCCAGGTAAAGACCGATGATTTCCGTCTGCGGGTCTTGGATGAGATATCTGAGGTAATCAATCTCATTGAGGTCCAGTTTGTTCCCCATGCTCACCATCTTGGCTATCCCCACGTTGGCGCTGGCAAGTAGGTTGAAATAGCCGATGGTTACTCCGCCGCTCTGGGCCAGGACGGAGACTTTCCCTTTGTTGACCGCATCCTGCTTCAGTCTGACGAAGGGGACGACAAAACCGTTTTCAAGGTTGATGAGCCCGATTCCATTGGGCCCGACGATTCGGATGCCCCACTTCCTGGCAATCCGAAGGATCTCTTCTTCTAAACGGGCCCCCTCCTCGGAAAATTCCCTGAATCCTCCTGCCTCAACGATCGCCCATCGAATCTTTTTCCTGCCGCAGGCTTCCAGTATCCCTGGGATGGTGGGAGCAGGGGTGAGAATCACCGCCACATCGATTCCTTCTCTGAGGTCATCCATTGAGGTATGGATTCTTCTTCCGAAGAGAATCCCCTCCTTTTTGCCTGCCAGAAAGATCTCCCCATTGAACTGAAATTCGAAAAGATCCTCGACAATGATTCTGGCCAAATTGTCAGGCTTTTCTGAAACACCGATTACGACCACCGATTTCGGATAGAAGAGTTGATCCACTTTTTACCCCCTCTTTTCGGAAATCATATCCTGGAGGAAAGACGTTTTCAAGAAAAAAGAGGCTGTTTATCTCCAACGAGGTCAAAGGGCGTGCCAGAAATTTGAGAAGAAAATGGAAAGCGATGGTTGACAAGTCTTCATTCAAAAGTTTGAATTTTAACCTAAAATCAATAAGATTTATATCCAAAACAGATTCGGTTTATAGATCGTTTTGCATATTTCGTAATCTCTGTTATATTTCAGCTTAAAAATACAGTATGCCTTCTTAAAAAATACAGTGTGTACCCCATTTACTTCTCTTTACGTATTGGTAAATTAATAGCCTAATGAAAAGAAAACTTGTCTATCTCCTAATCATTTGCTTTTCTCTCTCTATTCTGGGACTTGCATTTCACCACCATGCGGATGGAGTTTCCCATGATGCATGCCCTATTTGTTGTCATGTCTCGCACCATTCCCTTTT
>JBAVGF010000346.1:0-4224 GCA_049684675.1 Thermodesulfobacteriota bacterium
AGAAGGGGAGCTTGGGTCGTTCTTTTTGGGAGACACATTTTAGGACTAAAAACACAGTTACTCCTTTTAGCGGGAGTAATGAGAATGTCTGTAACAAAATTTCTTATTGTGGATGGAGCCACAGCACTATTAACCGTTGCCTTTTTTTGGGGCGGAATAGGTCTTTTAGGTGACGATCGTATCGAGAGGATAAAAACAGAGGCGACAAAAGTCGGGCATATTGCAATGGTTGTATTCCTTATAGTTCTTGCGGGTTGGATCTGTTACAAGTTCCAAAAAAAGAGAAGTAAAAAAATAATTTCTTATTAAATCAAAAACGGGAGGATAGTTTATGAGATCATCAGTCACTGCGTTGCTGTTAGTAGTAATCCTAAGCCTTTTGCCACAGTCGATTTTGGCTGCTTCCGGGGACAAAGCCGGTCATCTTTTTTTCATTGAGCGGAACAAGAACAAAAATCTTGTTCAGTATGACATCCGCCTCGCGGAGAACACGGATCTTCCTGATTCAAGGCCGGTTAATGCTTACTGGATTATGGAAAATGGCAGGCGTGAGGAACTTAATTCGATTGAGAGGAAGTATGCTTATGGAATTATTCGTCAAGAGAAACTTGACAAGGACAAGTTCAAGGTCATTCTGGCTGCTTTTAAAGGTTGGGAGATCATCGTCGAAAGAATCAACGATACTTTTAAGGCAGTGGTCTCCATCAACGGCATAGAGAGTGTCCTCCAAAAAATCTACATAAAATCCGAAGAGACGAGGGTCGGACTTCCCAGGGTCCTGTATGTCGAGCTTGTAGGCCGGACGAAGGAAAGGGGTCTTCCCATAAAAGAACGGATCGCTCCCAAATAACCCCCTTGATGGGTAATCACTACGAGTCATGAGAAGGGTAAGGACGCTATAACCGCTTCTGGCGATTTTGGCAGCCTTGAATAACTTGCTCGCCTTCAAGGTGTACTTGGTAATCGAGAATTAATTCGACGGGATTTGCCAGATTGAGTATCGCCCAGGACACCTTCATTTCTCTTGTCTCTTAAATGTCTCGTGGAAACCGCAGTCTCTCTCTCCTGCCTCTGGGGTGGATTCTTGAATTGAGGAACCCTCCCCTTTGGCAATACCCTCAGGGCTTGATTTATCAAGTGGTCACGCTATAATAGCGAAGGTAGTTCGAATATCTTCAGATTCCAGAAGAGGTGTGACATGAAGGCCCTGTTATTGTTGACCAATCTGCTATCCTTGATCATAGTACTTTCTGTTTTTGCTCGAAAGGGATTCGAGACGGATGTTATTAAGACATCGGCAGGCGATTTGAAGATCACCTTCGTGGGCCACGGCACGTTAATGTTCAACTTTGGAGGAAAGGTGATTCATGTGGATCCCTTCAGCGCTTTGGCCGATTATAATCTCCTCCCCAAGGCCGACTTGATCCTCTTGACCCATGAGCACAGGGATCACCTTGATCTGAAGGCCTTGAACACAGTGCGGAAAGAAAAAACGGTGGTGGTGTTAACCGAGACCTGTGCCAAACAGGTGCAGGGAGGCATTGTGATGATGAACGGCGATGTGAAGACAGTGGAAGGATTGAAGATCGAGGCTGTGCCCGCCTACAATATCGTTCATAAAAGGGACACCGGTCAGCCTTTCCACCCAAAGGGGGTGGGCAACGGCTACATCATTAGCTTCGGGGACAAGCGGGTGTATGTGGCGGGCGATACAGAGAACATCCCGGAGATGAAAGGCCTGAAGAACATCGACATCGCCTTCCTGCCCATGAATCTCCCCTACACAATGACGCCCGAGATGGTGGCTGAGGGGGCAAAAGCCTTCAAACCTAAGATCCTCTATCCCTATCACTTTGGTGAGACGGATACATCGAAGGTGGTAAGCCTGCTTAGGGGAGCTCCGGAGATCGAGGTCCGCATCCGAAATATGAAATAGACCGATTTTTATGCCCAGGAGTAAGTTTTGGTTGAGCTTTCTTTCGCCTGCGGTGAGTTTTTTGTATTTCGTTTGTTTTCTTGACATGGACGGAAGGTGAACTTAATCTGTTGCTAATCTCTAGGTAAGAGACGCTAACGGGACTAATATTGAGTGCTGGTTAGTGGAGCCTCATCCTTTCTGGATTCTTTTTTGTTACCTCATGGTTATCCTCCGAATCTCTTGCATCCCGTCAGGATAACTTATGACCCTATCCATCTCCTCCGCTTGATGGACAATTTTGGCCACAATGTAAAATTCCTTTCCATTTTTGATCGGCCTTTCTGTCCCATAAGAGAGAACACATTGAAATTACATGAATAAAATCTTCCTGACCTGGCATATAAAATGCACAATGAATTTGTTTGGTGATTCTATTCCTTTTTCTGCTCGGGGTTTTTGTAACCCCTGTGATAATTTGGTTAAGAAAAGGAGAATGGATGCTCGCACCGAATCTCCGAAACTATCTCCTCCTTTTATCGGCAATATGGGCCTTTGCTTGTTCTCATACAGGTATTCAGTCAAACAAAGAGAGAACAGTCTCTGCCCCGATTCCGGATTGCCAGAGAAATCGTACCAGAGAAGGAGGCTTAATCTCTCGTCCGGTCTATAAGACCTGGGTCAAATATGATCATCTCGATTTCAAAAAAGGATTCGATTTGGCGGTCATGACACTTCAGTCTCAAGGACATTGAGTTCTTTCAACCGACCCCGGTTCGGGGACGATCAGCACCAAGATGTTCCTTGAAAGAGAGCAAGAGGAAGGCTATCCGGCTACAGTCAAAATTGTAGAGGAATCCTCTTCCTTGGTCGTTCATATCAGCCTGAAGACACCGTGGGGGACCCTTGCCTCACCGGATTTGTGCGGCTTTTACGATGAATTTGGAAAGAACCTACGGCAAGCCTTTACCAGCCCACAAACAAAACAGGTCTTCCCCTCATCTCAAAAACTGCTTAAGGAAGGGAAGGAACCCTCACCGCCTCCAGCCGCCACCCCGAAAACATCTCCGCTCCCTGTCTCCCGAGGAAAAGTCATATGGGCCTACGTCAACCTCCGTGAGGGACCAGGCACCCGGCACAGGATCATCGGCAAGGCTTACTTGAGAAACACTTTTGAAATTCTTGCTGAAAACCCCGGCTGGCTGCGGGTCCGGCTCGAAAGCGGGGCAGAAGGATGGATGAGCAAAAGAGCCGCATCAGAGTCCTCTTTAACACCTTCCCCTCAAATTCCACCAGCTTCTTCCCACGATTCCTCAAAGGCAGGGTCTTCATCAAAGCCACCCGGTCCCATGTAGCATCATGACAAGGCCACTGACGTCCAAACTTTCTGCGGTGATTGAGTATAGTTGAGCAATGGGGCGGGCGTTAATTCTTCATCAACTCTCTTAATCTACTAACGGCTGGCAGAAGGACTTCTCCTATGTTTTCATCAAAGCGTAGATGACAATTCCTATCCATCGGAGTCTCTCCCTGATTAATGATGACCAGGCGCGCTCCTGATCTCACGGCTACTCTGGGCATATCATTGGCAGGGCTCACCACAAGGCTTGATCCCACCACAATAAAAAGATCACAACGGCTTGAATGCTGGAAAGAATCCTCCAGATCCTTTTGAGGAAGAGGATCGCCAAAGTTCACCACACTCGATACCAACTTGCCGCCGCACTCGCAGGTATCTATCCCTAAAGGCTTCTCCACCTGAGTCTGGCAGCGTTGACATCTGACTTTTGCAACGTTTCCATGCAATTCAGCCAATAATTCACGACGAATCCCTGAGCGCAGATGGAGGTTGTCCACATTTTGAGAGATCAGGAACTTCAACTTACCCAAATTCTGAAGCTCAACAATGGCTCGATGACCCGCGTTGGGTTCAACTGAAGTGAAAGGTCTGGTTATGGGTGGAAGCCCTTTTTCTTGCCTTGTCCAGATGCCATCCGGCCCCCGAAAATCAGGCAGCCCTGATTCCGTACTGATACCCGCCCCGGTAAAAACAACGATGTATTTAGCTTCGAACATCCATTGCGCCAATTTCTTAACGCGCTCTTCTAAATCTTTCATCTTTATACCTCTTGTTAATCCATATAACCAGCTTCCAAATCCCTCTATCTCCCCTTTTCTAAGGGGGGGATAGAGGGATTACCACTTTCTATTTTACAATTTCAAAAGAATTTTGTAAAAAAGTTATAATACTTTGGAGCTTAGGCCAAGTGAGAAAGGAGAAGGGATGTATTACGAAGATTGGGTGCGGC
>JBAVGF010000347.1:0-6044 GCA_049684675.1 Thermodesulfobacteriota bacterium
GAGAAGAAGTGTTCCATGGGGGTATCCCGAGTCAATATCATGCCTTGCAAAGGCTTTTTGATCACTTCAAGGATTGTAAGGTCAAGGTAGCCTATGAGGCGGGTCCCTGTGGATTCTGGTTATATGACAGACTTACAGAAGACGGGATAGAAACCATCGTTGTTCCTCCTTCTCTCATCCCCATTGAGTCTGGAAACAAAGTTAAGACAGATAAGCGAGACAGTCGGAAGTTGGCGAAGCTTTTAGAGGGCAATATGCTCAAGAGAGTGTATGTCCTTAAGGAGGAAGATCGGGTGGATCGGGAGCTTCTAAGGACTCGGCGTCAGATCGTAGAGCATCGGAACGATGTGGCCAGGCAGATAAAGAGTAAGCTCTTGTTTTATGGGATTCGTTCTTCCTTTGCTCCGAGGTATGGATGGGGTCGGAATTATCTTCAATGGTTAAGGGGGTTAGACCTTCCGAGAGAGGGTTTGAGGGCATGCTTTGAGAGTTTGATTGAGCTCTATGAGTATTTGAGTGATCAACTCATGAAGATGAGCCAGAGGGTCAAGGAGTTATCCCAGAGTTCAAAGTATCGGCAGAGGCTGAAGCTCTTATGTTCGGTTCCTGGGATCGGGACATTGATTGCAATGGAGCTCTTGGTGGAGTTGCAGGATGTGGAGAGGTTTAAGAGGGCAGATGAGTTAGCTTTCTATATGGGTTTGACTCCTTCGGAGTTTTCCACGGGGCAGTATGTTCGGCAGGGGAGGATCACCCGGTGTGAAAATAAGCGGGTCAGGACCTGTTTAGTGGAGTCGAGCTGGATCTTGATTACCAAAGATCCTTTGATGAGATTGAAATATCATCGGCTCAAGACCATGAAAGGGGCGAAGCGAGCCATTATTGCCATTGCGAGGAAATTGATCATTCGGATTCGGAGAATTCTTTTAAATAACGAACCCTATGTGGTTGGGGGTTGCTAACGTGATATGAAGAACATGATCCTCACGATTTGGATTGACCGTTAACTTTCACCTTGTAACAGACGCTGTTACGTTTAGTAGGCTGCGGCAATCCGTTGAGTCTATAACTGGATAAGAATCCTGTGGCAAAAGACCACGAATAGCAGGCTGGGGAAATGGTTCTTTTGGATTTATGAAGGAGGAACACAATAACTGTTCCTTGGGTTGACAATCTACATAGCAGGTGTACTCGTTAGTCAAGAGACGGCCTTATTTAGGGGAATTGGGGAACCCATTCTTTCCCTTGCTTTCCAGAAATCATCAGATCGTATAGAAACCCACTCCTATTTTAAAAATGTTCCGGACAATTCGAAACGATTTCCAGAACCGCCTGCTAAACTATATTAGTCAAGACGAAAAATGGGGGAGGCACTCAAAACCCTACGTATATAGGGAAAAGTCGGTATCAACCCGGGTGATGAATTCAATAAGCGCAGGCTGTCCCTTAGCAACCACCCCTAAACCTCTTTCAATGGCCGGAAGAATGTCAACGGGCTTTTCAACTCTTTCGGCGTAGAACCCAAGGGCTTTTGCGACTCCGGTGTAATCCCCACCCACATGGTCAATTCCGTAGCGTTCAGTGGCTATGGGGAGCATCTTCTCGTATCCGCCAAATTTGGAGTTATTTAGAACTAAAGTCAGAATTGGAATCCTTTCTCTAACGGCTGTCTCAAGATCAAGTCCGGTCATGCCCACGCTGGCATCCCCCATCAGGTTGATAACCATCTTATTTGGCTTGGCCAGTTTGGCTCCGAGAGCAAAGCCAAGCGAGCCACCCAGTGTTGTTGTCTTGCCCCAGCCGATATAGCCGCCAGGAGTCGTCACTTCGTAAAAGGGAATAAGCTGGTCGCGGGGTCCGCCAGATTCATGGGTGACGATTGTTTTTGTCTTGTCCACTGTCCTGTTCAGGTCCCAGATGATACGGTAAGGGTTGAGTGGAATTTCCTCAGAAGTGAGTTTGGGCATCCATTCCCTGAACCACTCCTTCTTTACAGCCGAAATCTCCTTCGCTGCCGCGGTGCTATCTGTCCTGCTGAGACCAGTCTGCTTCTTGACTTCATCGATAAGCTGCCTGAGCACGAGCTTGGCATCTCCGACAACGGCTTCAGCAACGGGGTAGTCCTTTGCGATATCAACCTCATCTATCGTTGATTGAATAAGGGTTTTGCCTTCAGGGAGATTCGTTGTGAAGAGCTCCTTCGTACAACTTGAACCGATGGCAAAAATAATATCAGCCTTATTTAGAAAATGCATGACCATCTTGGGGCGGGTTCGGCCACCCGTGCCGAGAGAGAGCGGGTGGTTTTCGGGGAAAGCACTCTTCCCTTGCATCGTAGTGAATACAGGAATCTGCAGCAGTTCGGCAAATTCCCGCAGCTCATCCCAGGCATTGGCATAGAGCACCCCGTTTCCGGCTCGGATTATCGGATTCTTGGCCTCGATCAAGGCAGAAGCCACTCGCTTGATGTCCGCCTGGTCACCCGCTGATCTCCAACCCTTCACCGGGCTGTAGCGCAAGAGTTCGCCATCGAATTCCTCCGAAGCAACATCCGAGGGAATCTCAATCATCACCGGGCCGGGCCGACCCGTGCGGAGGGAAACGAAGGCTCGACGCATCAGGGTTGGTATTTGGTCGGCAAAGTAGGCCATATCGACCGATTTTGTTACAGACCGATAATTGTTCACGGCGACAAACTGCGGTCGCCTCAATTCACGTCGGTCAGGTCCACAAGGGAGCAGCAGAATCGGCACCGAATCAGCGAAGGCCTGAGCCACACCTGCGAACTGGTTTTCATTGCCCGGGCCTCCTTGAACGAGGCAAACACCGTTACAGCGGCCAAAGGAAGCTCGTGTAAAACCATCGGCAATGCCGACAGCAACCCGTTCTGTCCTCGGCATCACTGGCCTGATGCCTTCGGCAGCGATGGCATCAATGATCGGGTTGTAGGGAAAACAGGTAACGAAGTCAATACTTTCAATCTTTAGAATCCTGGCGATAACTTTCTTACCGTCCATGATGGAATATGCGCTCCCTTCTGCAATCAAGAAAACGTATAGATTACAGTAACTATATATACTACCCTCTTCTTTATCGTCAAGCACTCTCATTCGCACGGATGGTTCAGATGGGTTAATCCCAGGGGACGTAGTTAAGTTTGCTAAAAGGGTACGGTTTACCAGTGTCTCTGGACTTCACAGAATAATTTAAAATAATTAAGTACGTGCCCAAGGCCTTTCAAAGGCTTTAACCTTCTCAGACCTCCATTGGGGATTGCGCCGCGACCAAACCTCCATCTAAGAACTTCTTCCTATACTCTTCAGACCCGTATAGACCTTATCCATGCAATGTTTCAAGTGGAAAGCCTCAACCTCGAATTTTCATTGACAAAAAACAGTTGCCTGGGTAGGATTCTAACAAATAACAAATTGCAGTATAATTATTGTTGGGCACAAGGGGCACGTAAAAATGAAACCTATATGGTTTTTCATGCTAACAGTATGTCTTGGTGCTTTCGCTACGATATCGTATGGTGCCTTAATCGAGCCTGGGGTAAGGGTTCAAGTTTCTTCAACAGACATTCTGATTGCAAACGAAACGTCCCAAGCGGTGTTTTATGCCATCTTTGAGACTGAAATATTAACCCGCATCGAATGGGGCCCTACTTGTACCGATCAAAACCGCATTCTGCCAAAGGGATCCGTTCGCATTCCATTAAAATCGGATTCGTTTGAGCCAAGCGGAGAAGCTAACATTTTTTGGTGGCATCAAGGGAAAAAATGGCCGAACACAACTTCTTGTGGCCCAGACAAGATCAAGCGTATTACCGTTAAAATAAGATGACTTTGCCCAACGAGGCGTCCCGCCGGATCGCCCGGAAATCGGGCTCCCGGTGAACTTCATGTTATCCTCTCTTTCAACTCGTAATCCTCGACTCCTGAGTATGGCTGTCAGTAATGACTTGTAGGTGGTCTTTACCCAAAAAAGTGGACACCTGGTTAAGCTTCACTCGCCCTCTTTTCAAATTCAGCAGGAGAACAATAATTCAAAGAGGAATGTCTTCTGGTACGGTTATAAAATATTTCAATGTATTCAAACACACTACCTCGGGCTTCCTGCCTCGTTCGATACTTCTCAAAGTATATAAGCTCCGTTTTCAAGGTGTGGAAGAATGATTCCATCTGGGCATTGTCATAACAATGGCCCTTAGAGCTCATGCTCTGAACAAACCCATATCGATCCAATAGCTCCCGAAAGGCATAACTCGCATACTGGCTCCCTCGATCGGAATGGAATAGCAAACCTTCCCCTGGCTTTTGCCTTCTGAAGGCCTTGTCTAAAGCATCCGCAATGATTCCATGGTTCAATCTGTCGCCCATCGACCATCCTACAATCTGGCGATTGAAAGCATCCAGGATCGCTGCCAAATACATCCAACCCTCCCTCGTCCAGATAAAGGTAATATCAGAGACCCAAATCTTGTTGGAAGCATCTGCCGGAAACCACTGTTTCAGAAGATTCTCTGCTACCAGCAGGTCATGCCGAGATTTCGTCGTCGCTTTGAATCTGCGTTTCGTCTTTGCCTTGATCCCATTCTGTCTCATCAACCGGGCAACCCGATTCTTCCCGCATGGAACACCCTTAGCCCTCAGCTCCGCTGTCACTCGGGGGCTGCCGTAAGTCCCACGACCTATGACGTAAGCTTGACGAATATGAACTAGCAACCGATCATTCTCCCTCTGTCGCGTGCTGACCTTGTGTCTGGACCATGAGTAATAGCCGCTCCTGGAAACCTCCAAGACCCGGCACATCTTCTTCACCCTAAATTCGGAGCGGTACCTATCAATAAACTCATACTTTACCTTGGGTGCTTTGAGAAGATGGCCAAGGCTTTTTTTAAAATGTCCTTCTCCTCTCTTAACTCCTCATTCTCCCGCTGTAACCGACGAATCTCCTCCTCAGGAGGCCTCAGATGACCCTTCCCAACAAAGGCATCCTCCATATCCGCCTGATATTTGCGTCTCCACTGATGAAGCACATTCGGATGAATATCCAGATCCTTAGCGATGTCCCTCACAGAACGCTTCCCCTCGTTCATCAACCGAATCGCCTCATACTTGAACTCCCGATCAAAATACCTCTTGTCCTTACCTATTCCCATGACACACCTCCCCATCCCTTTTTCCCTATACCTCTAATTCTTCGGTGTGTCCACTAAATCGGGGGAAGATCCAGGTGAAATCGCCAATTTTTTCCATCAACCTGCTTCAAAAGATTTGAAAAAGGAAAATCGTTTAGTACTTCCTAAAGTCAACAACCCAGCTTTTTGACCAAGTATGCATGATTTGAATTGTTAATCATTAGTGTCTTTCTTCTTGCTGGGTTGGCGCTCGAATAGATAAGGGAGACACTCCCATATCTTGTGGTCGACTTTTCTTGACAGGCTATTCCCTTTTTTGTATATTCAACCCAACCAAAGCAGGTTCTTATCACTTATCACTATCACTTTATCACTAAATCTCATCTGAGAAAGGAGGCAACATAAATGACAAAGCAAGTAAGTCTCTGGGTAAATGATGAATGTATCGACATCGATTATTTTGTGAGCGGGTTTATCGACCATACTGTAGGCGGCATAGTGGCCAGTCTAAGAGGCACCGGCGAGACTGGAACTCTGGTACTCTCTATTGATGGCTCTCAGGTGACGATTAATCTGAACAACGTGGAGGTCCCGGTCAACGAGTTTGCCAACAAAATCATCAGGAGCACAATAACGGGCATGGTCTCCACACTAAAAGGAGTAAACAAGATAAAGAGTGTGAAAATAACTATTAAGAGATAGTTATACCCATCCCCCCTTTCTGAAGATAACTTCCTGAAATGTTGTTTTTGGAATTTTCCGAAAAAATGGCACATCTCAAGTGCAAATCACCAACCTGCCCTTGTCTTTTCTGGGAGATTTATTGCTTGGTATTTAGAGTTAAGAATGGTGCGAAGAGGTTTGAGAAAACATCCTTAGTAGAAAAATTCAAAAACAAGTGGTA
>JBAVGF010000348.1:0-15191 GCA_049684675.1 Thermodesulfobacteriota bacterium
CCGTCTGGTCGACTTCCGAGATGGTGGCAAGGACGCTGACATATCCCTTGGCAACGGAAGCCATAGCACGGGCAACGGCCGCATCCGCCTGAGAAAGCGACTCGCTGATGTTCTTTGGAAAGTGGGCAAGCCCGGCCAAGAAGATCCCGTCCGTTGCAAAATCGACGGGCCGAAGCTTCATATGAGCCTCAAGAAAAAATCCATCCGCCGTCAAAGGCACCTTAAGCATCTTCGCCAAGGCCTCATTCTCATAGGGGATGATGGCACTCGCCAGAGCCACGAGGTCGGGTTGGAGGATGACCTCCTCACCAAGGATTTTATCCTTGACTTTGAGCAGGAGCCGGCCTCCTTCTGTTTTCAGTTCAGGCTTTGAATCAAGCTCATACTGAATGAATTCGACCCCCTGCTTTCTTGCCTGAGTATAGTACCGTTCCGCCAATCCATAGGTCCGGATGTCCCGGTAAAGGATGGTTACCTTGGCGTTGGGATTCTTTTCTTTAATCTTCAGAGCGTTCTTCATCGCGACAGAACAGCAGATACTGCTGCAATTCGGCCTTTCCGGAGTCCGAGATCCCACACATTGGATCATGGCGATATGCTGATACCGATTGAGATCTTCCGCATGACGCGAGATCTTCTCCTCCAGCTCGGTCTGTGTGATCACCCGAGAATCCTGGCCATAAAGATAGTCGACAGGCGTCTTCTCCTTTGCCCCCACGGCAACGATGACCACGCCGTGTTCAAACTCTTTCTCGCCGCCGTCGGTCGAAATAACGGATTTGAAATTGCCGATATACCCACTCAGGTTTTTCAATGTTGCCTTGGTAAAAACCTGGATGCGGGGATGGTTCATGACCTCGCCGGTCATCTTTCGAAGAAGCTCCTGTGGATCATTTCCTTCGAGTGTATGGTAAATGTGACGCAGGTTTCCTCCGAGCTCGGCCTCTCTTTCCACAAGAGCGCAGTCAAACCCTTGATCGGCCAACTTCAGGGCGGCCCTCATCCCTGACAGGCCTCCCCCAATGACCAAACCCTTCTTGATCACCTCCACCTGTGGCTCTTTGAGAGGCTGCAAGAGGCGGGATTTCGCTACGGTCATCCGAAGAAGTTCCTTCGCTTTTTCCGTCGCCTCCTTGGGTTGGTGCATGTGGACCCAGGAGCACTGATCCCTTATATTGGCCATCTCGAAAACATATTTATTGAGTCCCACCTCCCGGATCGTTTCCTGGAACATGGGTTCATGGGTCCTCGGGGTGCAGGAAGCGACGACGATGCGGTTCAGGTGATTTTCTTCGATGGCTTTCTTGATTTTCTCCTGCGCGTCCTGAGAACATGTGTAAATATTCTCCTCGGCAAAGACCACCCCGTCGAGGGTCTTGGCATATTCTTTCACCTCGGGAACATTCACCGTCGCCCCGATGTTGGTCCCGCAATGGCAGACGAATACGCCGATGCGCGGTTTCTCATTCCTCAAATCCAATTCGGGAGGATAGTCTTTTTTCTTCGTCATGCTCCCGCTGACATCGGCGAGAAGGGCGGACGCGCTCGCCACCGCACCACTGGCCTGGACGACCGTCTCCGGAATATCCTTGGGCCCCTGGAAAGCCCCGCAGACATAGATACCGGGCCGGGTTGTGTTAAGGGGTGCGAACTCCTCGGTCTTACAGAAGCCGTAGGGGTCCAGTTCAAGGTCAAGTCTTTGAGCCAATTCCTTGGCCTCTTTTGAAGGTGTCAACCCCACGGACAGGACGACCAGATTGAACTCCTCTTCTTTTATCTTTCCTTCCGAATCCACGTAACTGATCGTCAAATCCTTACTTTTCGGTCTCTCTGCCACCCGGGACACCATCGAGCGGATAAATCGAATGCCGTGTTCGCTTTTTGCCCTTTCGTAGTAGGCGTCAAAATCTTTTCCGTGGGCGCGGATATCCATGTAGAAGATCGTAGGCTCGACTTCGTGAGCGTGCTCTTTTGCAATGACGGCTTCCTTGATCGCGTACATGCAGCAAACCGAGCTACAGTATTCGTTTCCGCAGGAGGCATTTCCGCTCTTTCCTGTCATATCCCGGGAGCCGGCACATTGGATCCAGGCCACCTTCTTGGGTGGTTGTTTATCCGACGGTCTTAAGAGGGTTCCTTGAAAGGGACCCGACGCATTGAGAATTCGCTCGAACTGAATGCTCGAAATCACGTTTGGATAACGCCCATATCCATAAGCAACCAACCGGCCTGCGTCAAACTCATCAAATCCTGGACTCAAAATAATCGAACCGACTGGAATGATCCGTTCTTCATCCTTATCTTCAAAATTGATTGCCTTCGCCGTACAGATTTTCTCGCATACCCTGCATTTTCCCTTTTGAAGGTAGAGGCAATGCGCAGGATCGATCGCATACTTGAGCGGGACGGCTTGTGCATACTTGATATAGATCGCCTTCCGTTTGGAAAGACCTTCTTCATATGCGCTGTCAACTTTTGTCGGACATTTCTCAGCGCATAGGCCGCAGGCGATACACTTGTTGGTGTCAACATACCGTGGATGCTGAATGACCCGGACCTGAAAATTGCCTTGTGTTCCCGAGACGTTTATCACTTCGGAAAGGGTCAACAATTCAATGTTGAGGTGACGTCCGCATTCGACCAACTTCGGAGAGAGGATGCACATGGAACAGTCATTGGTGGGAAATGTCTTATCCAGCTGGGCCATGACCCCGCCAATGGCGGGCGACGATTCGACGAGATAGACGTAGTATCCCGATTCGGCCAGATCGAGGGAGGCCTGAATCCCTGCAACGCCTCCTCCCACCACCATCACTGCTCCGATTTTATCTCCAACCTTCTCTGCCATTTGGATTCCCATACCCATCTTTTGTTCAGGCATTTCTTTGGATCGCTTTAAGTCCCAAATCCCAGTTTCCGAATTCAAAACTTTTCATAGGAGGCCCTTGTTACTCAGCACCTTGATTGGGTCGGTGAGATGACGGCCTAACCATTTCTTGACGTCTTTATGGCCCAAGGCCAATCCCATCAGCTCTGTAAAATAGAGGATGGGAAGATCGTATTTCTCCCCAGACTCTTTTTCAAATTCCTCCTGCCGCATATCAAGATTCGCTTGACACATCGGACAGCCTGTGACCAGGCAGTCGGCCTCCGCTTCCTTTGCCATCGACAAAAGGCGCTGTCCCAGTTTCCTTACGACATCCGTCCGCGTCATCACCAGGCTGGCCCCACAGCAATCGGTCTTGTAAGACCATTGAACCGGCTCAGCGCCCAAACATTCCATCAAATGATCCATGTGCAGAGGGTTCTCATATTCACGGATTCCGGTCAGTTTGGGGGGCCGAACCGTAAGACAACCATAATAACAGACGACCTTAAGCCCGGTGAGGGGTTTCGTCCGCTTTTTCTTTACCTCGTCTAAGATGGGTTCGTCGCAGAAGAAGTCCAATGAATAACGAATGGGGACGTTCCCGTGATAGGGGAACCGGAGCTTCTTGGAATGTTCCTTCACCTCATTTTCCGCTGTTTTGAACCGGCTGTAACAAGCCACACATGGGACCAGCAGCTCCCGGTCGCTCTTCTCCGCTATGGCAAGATTTCGAGCGGCGAGATCGATGGCGAGCTCTTCATCCGTACAATGGGCAGAGCTGGCGCCGCAGCAGGTCCAATCCTCAAGCTCACGAGCTTGGATATCGAGGAGGCTCAGTACGCCTCGAATCGAATCGTCATATTCCCTGGCAGTCCCATGGAGAGAGCACCCGGGGTAATAGGAAATCTCTTTCACGTTCTCGCCCCTTTCTCAAAAGCGTTGAAAATCTCCTTGATCTCTTTTCCCCCGCCAAATTTCGATGGAAAGAGTTTAATCTTTCCTTTGCGGTACATCTTCAATCCCAAGGCAGCATCCTTGAAAAAGTCTCTGGTCTTAGACTTAAACTGGAGGATGAGGCTCAGCTCGTGAATCCGGCCCTTCGATTTAATCGTGTCCAAAAAAGCGGAGTGGAAAATGGGAATATCCTTTTCCCCCGGTTTGAATTCAGAATGTATTGCCAGATTTCTCAGGGTATCCATGATCTTGGCAATATCAATGTTGTTCGGGCACCGCACACTACAGGAGTAACAGGAGGCGCAGAGCCAGATAGTCTTCGAAGAGAGGACCCTTTCCCGGTGGCCGTATTGAATATGACGGAGGATCTGGTTGGGAAGGATATCCATGGCGTAAGCGACCGGACAGCCCGCCGAACATTTCTGACATTGATAACAGGCCTGTATGGTTTCACCACTGGCTTGAGCGACTTCAGACAAGAAAGAGTTCTCTTTTTGATCGAGATCCATCTTTTACCTCCGCGTGGATGGAAAGGAGCGTTTGAAGCAGACATTGAACAAAAGGACTAATATATTTGTAAGATACCTTGCTGCGTTTTTCAATGTGTCGCAGTTCTCACTCCATGACATAGACTGAAAAGCGCTATCTTTCTCAATGATGAGTTGCGTCATGCGGTCAGCGGCGCTTGTCATTTCATGAGCATGCCATCTACGGGTGTAGATGCGCTCGCAGTTCGGCGGATGGGGCGTGCTGGAATAGGTTCCGATCACTTTGTCACCCGTTGTTTCCGGGTAGATTCTGAAGCCTACACCACAAAAAGTACAGGTAGTCATTGTACGTGCCATGTGACCAGCTCGAATATCGCTTTCTGGACAATGTGGTAACGATCGTTAATAATGTTCACGTTTACGCATATGGTAACAGAAGCGCTGTACAATTTTTCACATATCTAACACAATTAAGGCGTCCCTGTCAAGATTTTTTTGAGAACCTTTTCACTTTTGTAAAAAAAATATTATAAGTTCTTGAAATTGTGATATTATTTAAGCTTATTAGTATCTTAAAGGATGAGATTAACCTTCATAGATCATCTTTGAAAAAGTTGGTTAGAATTAAGCCCAACGCGAGAGGCCTGCCGTGACCCCGTATAATAGCCTCATGGCCACTGAGACGCTTATTTCTTCGTGGAGACAGCGAATTCCCGCTTACCGTCGTTAGTGAGAATGATTTTGGGACGGGGTGGGCCTTCATCCAAGGGCAGCACCTCTGCCTGCACGCGGAAATGCTTTGGCATTGAGGCGTAGGCTTCTGCGCAGGCGTGCAACTGGATTCAGGGGGTTGAGGGTCGAGGGTCAAAGGTTGACATGATATACTTGAAAATTCCTGATACTTTTGGAGGTGACAAAGGTGTTGAAGGTAATGGATTCAAGGGTTCCACCCATAAAGGGCGCGTTGGCCCAATGAACCCCGAAGCCATCGGGCTCAAGGGAATATAGCTGATTTACTTTTTCATTTTCTTAACCCGGTCGATCTCAGACTTTATAAAGTCGACCAGGCTCTCTCCTTTTAATAAGTTCTTGAGCTCCTCCTGGAGGTTAGAAGAGTTGATCTTACATATCCACCCTTTTTCATACGGACTCTCGTTGATCAGCTCGGGGTTCTCTTCAAGGTCGTTGTTGGAAGACTCCACTTTTCCGGAGACCGGAGCATAGACCCTTCCGACCCATTTGCCAGACTCCATGGAGCCGCAAGGTTTCCCCTGCTCGACCGCCCTGCCCGGAGGGGGCATCTCGACATAGACGATCTGGCCTGCCAATTTTTGAGCAAAATCATTTGTGCCCGTAGTCACAGTATTTCCTTCAACTCTTGCCCAAAAATGCTCTTTGTGGTAGTATAAATCGTCTGGAAAATTGTAGCCTTCAATTTCCATTGTACAAAATCCCCCTTTCTTTCTTTTAAGGCTATATACACCAAAAATAGCATGATAACAAGTCCTTCTTAAAATTTCTCCTTGACAAAATTTTGTCCTAATGATAATGGGATGCAAAAAAAACCACACACCATTTGAGGCAACTAACGGATCGCTATTCGCTTCCCTTCAGGAACGAGAAATGGGAATTAACGAGGAGGTAAGTTTATGACAATCAGTAAATGGATGACGGCAGGAACGGTTCTTAAAATGATGGCCATGCAATACCCCGACAAACCAGCCGCGGGAGATAAATTTCGAAAGATGACCTTCAAGGAATGGAACGAAAGGAGCTGTCGATTATCCAACGCTCTGACCAAGATGGGGGTTAAAAAAGGAGATCGCTTTGCCATATTAGCTTACAACTGCGTCGAGTGGATGGAAATTTATGCGGCGGCTGCAAAGGGAGGCCAGATCACGGTTCCAATTATGTTCCGGCTTGCGCCTCCCGAGATGGAGTATGTGATCAAGCATTCTGAATGCAAGGCCTTTTTTGTTGCAAAGGAATTTGTTCAGGTGGCCGATTCAATCCGAGGTAAACTTTCCGCCGTTCCGCCGGCGAATTTTGTATTTTGGGGAGATGAAAAAGCACCCGAGGGTTATAAACACTACGAATCAATCATTGCCGAGGCTTCCCCTGCGGAACCGGATGTGATGGTCGATGCAGATGATCCCTGGAACCTCATGTATACGTCAGGAACGACTGGCAAGCCCAAGGGAGTCGTTCGAACCCACGAGGGCAACCTTGGCCAGTACCTGTTGAGCGATCTCTGTATGGGCATCCGGCCGGACGATTGCGTCATGCTCGTAATGCCCATGTGCCATATCAACTCGATCTTTTATTCATTTGCCTATACCTACGCAAGCGGAAGGGTTTTTGTCTACAACATGGTCAGCTTTGACCCGCTGGACCTATTGAAGACGATTGAAAAAGAGAAGATTACGTTTACGTCGCTCGTTCCCACGCATTACATCATGATGCTGGCCCTCCCTGACGAGATAAAAAAGAAAATCGACGTAAGCTCGATACGGCAGCTCTTGATCTCCTCCGCACCCGCCCGGAAAGACACCAAAATGGCCATTATGGAATATTTTAAGAACGCAGAGCTCTGGGAGGCCTATGGCTCCACCGAGGCAGGTCTCGTGACGCTTCTCAGGCCGGAGGAACAATTCAAGAAGTTAGGCTCCATCGGGAGGGAAATTTGGGGGTCCGATCGAATAAGAATCCTGGATGAAGAGGGTAAGGAGGTCCCGGATGGGCAGGTAGGAGAACTGTATTCACGAACAGCGGGCATTTTCAGAGAATATTGGAAAGATCCCGAAAAGACAAAGTCGGTCTTCCAGGGGGAATGGTTCTCCGCGGGCGATATGGCCTACCGGGATCCGGATGGATACTATGTCCTGGTGGACCGAAAGGCGAACATGATCATCACGGGAGGTGAAAATGTCTTTCCCTCAGAGATTGAGAACGTTTTGGGATCCCATCCCGCCGTCAAGTATGTTGCTGTCATCGGTATTCCCCACGAGAAATGGGGAGAGTCCGTAAAGGCTGTGGTCACCCTTCATCAAGGAAAGACGGCGGCCGAGAAAGAACTTATCGACCACTGCAGAGGGAAGATTGCGGGATATAAGATTCCGAAGTCGGTCGATATCATCAAGGATGAAGAAATGCCAATGACCCCCACCGGGAAAATCCTCCATCGTATTTTGAGGGAGAGATATGGTAAATGGAGTGATATGAAGTAGCCTGTTTCTCGTCTCTACTTTAATCATAGGGTGAATATTGGGCCGGGCCCCCACCTCTCCCTCCCTTGTTTGCACGGAGGGAAAGTGGAGGTTTTTTCTTGCAAAATCTCTTAGGATAAGCTATGTTGCTTGTTACCAAGGGTGCAATGTGGCCCTTGGTTTCATTTTGTGAGCCTGGCGGCGGCCAAGGATAATCATTCATGAGGAGCTTCGCATGGTGAAGAGCCTGAGGTGGAAAGCAATACTGTACGGTGCCATTGCTGTTTTTGCTATCCTTCTACTTGTGCCGACGGTGACTTCTCAGCTGCCCTCATGGTGGAGCAAGGTTCTGCCTTCCGAGAAGGTCCATCTCGGCCTCGACTTGCAAGGAGGCATGTATCTCCTCTTGACTGTGGAGGGTGACAAAGCGGTCGAAAGCTATGTGGAGCAGATCAAGAATAATCTGAAGGACGACCTGAAGGACCAGGGAATTCCAGTTGGAAAACTGGAAAGTGAGAAGGGTCGAATCGTCCTCGAATTCTCCGGAGCTAAAGAAAAAGTGGATAATCTGCTCAGCACGCGTTTTACTACATTGCGCGAGCTTTCCTCTTCAGGAGAAGGAGGGATCTGGAAGGTTCAGCTGGTCCTCGACAGTAAGGAAGCAGATTTTGTAAAGAAGAGAGCCATTGACCAGGCCCTGGAAATCATTCGAAATCGAATCGACCAGTTTGGCGTCTCAGAACCCGAAATTACCCTTCAGGGGACGGATCGGATCTTGGTCCAGCTCCCTGGGATCAGGGATCCTCAGAGGGCAATCAATTTGATCGGCCAGACAGCTCTGTTGGAATTCAAGCTGGTGGACGAAGAGGGGAACATCGAAGAGGCACTAAAAGGGAATATCCCTCCGGGGGACATTATCCTGTATGAGAAATCTGTGGACCGGCAGACAGGGGCGATGAGGAAGCTTCCTTTTTTGCTGAAAGAAAAAACCTTGATGACCGGCGAATTTATAAAGGATGCTCGGGTGTCGCTCGATTCACAATTCCACGAGCCATATGTGGCCATGGAGTTTACAGATGTGGGAGGGAGACTTTTTGAGCAGATTACCGGCGCCAATGTGAAGAAGAGACTGGCTATCATTTTGGATAACAGCGTCTATTCAGCTCCGGTTATCCAGGAAAGGATCGCAGGAGGAAGGGCCCAGATCACCGGCCGTTTCACTACGGAGCAGGCCAAAGATCTGTCTGTGGTCCTCAGATCCGGGGCACTGCCTGCACCCGTCAAGATTCTTGAGCAGCGGACAGTGGGACCCTCTCTCGGACAGGATTCGATCCATCAAGGGCTTGTTTCCACCCTGATCAGCGCAGCTTTAGTTGTTCTTTTTATGATCGTCTACTACAAGTTCGCAGGGGTGATTGCCGACGTTGCCCTCGTTTTGAATATCGTCATTACGCTGGCAGTCCTCGCTCTCTTCCGCGCAACCCTTACCCTTCCAGGCATTGCCGGTCTCGTCCTCTCGGTTGGAATGGCCGTGGATGCCAATATCCTGATTCACGAGAGGATCAAAGAGGAGCTGAGGTTTGGAAAGACGGTCCGAGCCGCGATTGATCAGGGCTATCATCGGGCTTTCTCTGCGATTATCGATTCTAATTTAACGACCTTGATCTCAGGGATTATTCTCTATCAGTTTGGGACTGGCCCAGTAAAAGGATTTGCCGTGACACTGAGCATCGGCATTCTGGCCAATATTTTCACGGCGGTGTACATTACGAGAATTATTTTCGATTATGTCAGTCTGAGGCCTGGTGTCAAGACACTTAGTATTTAATCGAGGCGAGAGCTCTTTATGGAATTGATCCCGCATAACACCCATTTCGATTTTATCGGGAAAAAGAAAATTACGCTTTGGATCTCCGCCATAGCCATTCTGGTCAGCTTTGGCTCCATCCTCCTCCATGGGGGGTTGAGATACGGAGTCGACTTTTCAGGCGGCCTGGTGGCTGAGATCAGGTTCTCAAAACCCATTGATGTCTCCGAACTCCGGAGTGCAACGGATGCTATAGGCCTGAAGGATGCGGTCGTCCAAAAATTCGGGGGCGAGAACGAGTTTTTGATCCGAGTGGAGAAAGCGGCCGGCGATTTGGAAGCGATGTCCAAATCGATCCAGACCTCCCTTCAGGGGCGATTTACGAACAACCCCCTGGAAATTCGGAGAGTGGAATTGGTGGGTCCAAAGGTTGGAAAAGATCTGAAGACGAAGGCGATGTGGGCCGTAGGCTTAGCTTTTGTGGCCATCCTTATCTACGTGGCCTTCAGGTTTCATGAATTTGCCTATGGCCTTGGAGGCATTGTTGCCCTGTTTCACGACGTAGTGGTAACGTTTGGGGCTATCTCGGTCTTCAACATAGAATTTTCTCTAAATGTTTTGGCCGTTATTCTGACGATCATTGGTTTTTCGATCAATGATACGATCGTCATTTTTGACCGGGTCAGAGAGAATATCAAAAAGATGAGAAAAGAAGACCTAACGACGATCTTTAACGTGAGCATTAATGAAACGCTCGGGAGAACCATTCTTACTACCGGAACAGTCATGATGGTGGTCTTAATCCTCTTCTTCTTGGCGGGAGAGGTGATCCATGATTTTACGATCGCCCTGATTGTCGGGTTGATTACCGGAACTTATTCTACGGTGTATATTGCGAGCCCTGTCGTCCTTTTCTGGGAACAAAATATTTCAAAAGGGAAGAGGAGAAGCGGATAGGGGCCTGGCTACCCTGCCGCCCTGGTGCGGCAGGCACGTTCTATTGACACTGATGAGATCGGTGTCTTAAATTAAGTTGTTTTGAAGGGGATGGGATGAAAACTTACCAAGCGAAGAAAGAAGACTTAGAGCATAAATGGTATCTGGTCAATGCCGAGGGAAAGGTATTGGGGAGGCTGTCTACCGAGCTGGCAAAGATATTGAAGGGGAAGAATAAACCTACCTATACGCCCCATGTGGATACAGGGGATTTTGTTATCGTGGTCAATGCAGGGAAAATCACTTTAACTGGAAAGAAGATGAAGGACAAGATCTATTACCATCATACGGGTTATCCCGGTGGGATTAAAGAGATGAATGCTGAAAAGCTCTTAGCGAGAAAACCCACGGAGATGATCAGGATGGCGGTGAGGGGGATGCTTCCCAAGAACAGTTTGGGTCGCCAGATGCTTCGAAAGCTGAAGATTTATGCGGGCCCGAATCATCCGCACGAGGCGCAGAAACCGATTTCGCTTGAACCGAGATAATCAATGTAAATAGGCACCCCCTCCCAACCCCCCCCTCGAGGGGGGAGGGCCAGGGTGGGGGCGAAAGAGGAGAGAAAAAAGTGACAGAGCCAATTTATGCTACAGGCAAGAGAAAGACTTCCATCGCAAGGGTTTGGCTTGAACCGGGCGAAGGAAAGTTTGTGATCAACGAGAGGGCGTTGAAAGAATACTTTGGGAGAGAGACCTGTGAAATGGTCACCGTTCAAGCTTTAGAGCTGACCGGAACCCGAAACCAATTCGATATAAGGGTGAACGTCCAGGGGGGAGGTATCTCCGGGCAATCCATTGCCATTCGCCACGGGATTTCGAAGGCCCTACTCCAGTACAACGCCGATTTTAAGGATGTTCTGAAAAAGGCGGGATTTCTCACACGGGATTCAAGGGTCAAGGAGCGGAAGAAGTACGGGAGGAGAGGAGCCAGGAGAAGGCCGCAGTACTCTAAGAGATAATTCCATGACCATATCGATCCGCTTAAAAAGGGAGGTCATGGCACCTCCCTTTTTTTTGATTTCTGTAGTGCCCCCATTTATTGGGGGCGAGTAATCGTCGGCATAAAATGCCGACGCTACATTCTATGCGCATAGCGAAGAGGAAATCGATGAAAACAAGAGTGGGTATCATTGGAGCAACGGGATATACGGGGGTGGAACTCCTTCGCCTTCTCCTTCATCACCCTCAGGTCGAGGTGACCGCACTGACCTCACAGAAATATGCCGGAGTTCCAATTGACCAAGTTTTTCCCTCCCTGAAGAGACATCTGCAGTTGAAGTGCGAAGAGCTTGCCGTCGATCAGATTTCAAAAAAGGTGGATTTTATTTTTACGGCCGTCCCGCATAAGACCGCCATGGAAGTCGTTCCCTTATTCCACCGGCAGGGAAAAAGAATCGTCGATCTGAGTGCAGACTTTCGATTTAACGATGCGGCTGTCTACGAGAAGTGGTATCAAAAGCATACGAGTGCAGATTTGCTCGCGGAATCGGTTTATGGTCTCCCCGAGCTCCATCGGGAGAAGATCCGAAATGCGAAAATTGTTGGGAACCCGGGATGTTATCCTACCGGAGCCTTAATCGGCCTCATTCCCTTGGTGAAGAGGGGGATGATCTCCCTTGAGAATATTGTGATTGATTCAAAATCCGGGGCGAGCGGCGCGGGGAGAGATGTCGTTTTGGAATCCCTTTTCTGTGAGGTCAATGAAGGGGTAAAGGCTTACAAAATATTCGAGCACAGGCACCTCCCTGAGATTGAGCAGGGACTGAGTGAAATGGTCCAGAAAAAGGTGGCGGTGACCTTTGTGCCTCATCTTATTCCAATGGATCGAGGGATTTTGACGACCCTGTATCTTGTCCTCAAAAAAAAGTCGAAGACAGAGGAGGTGTTAAACACCTTTCAAGAACATTATGAAAAAGAGCCCTTTATTCGAGTTTGCCCGAAAGGTAAACTTCCCAACACAAAAGATGTTCGGGGTTCCAATTATTGTGATATCGGGGTCAAGGTGAACGAGTCAGATGGTCGGGCTGTTATCGTTACGGCGATTGACAATTTGGTCAAGGGCGCTTCCGGCGAAGCCGTTCAAAACATGAATATCATGCTGGGATATCCTGAGAGCATGGGCCTGGACGTATCGCCGCTCTTTCCGTAAACCGCATAGAGCATAGGGTTAAGAACAAAATATAACTCAGAGCTTAAAGTTCAAAGTTCAAAGCTGAAAGCTCAAAGCTCAAAGCTCAAAGCAAAGAACTCCTTTCTTAACATTCCGAACTCCGAACGAATACAGACGCTTAAAATGCCTTGTCATTGCGAGCCCAAGGGGCGTGGCAATCTCGTCTTTGATGAGATGACGGGGCTTGTTCCGAGCGGAGCAAGGAGAATTGCTCCTCATCGCTTTATCCCTTGATCTCCGCATCCTTTTTGCCACGAACTACCAATTCCGCAATCCGTAATTTCGGGTTATTTCCATTTTACAACCCTACCGGATTCTGTTAGATTATTTTCGAAATGACAACAAAGCCCCTGACCCCCATGATCAAGCAGTATCTCCAGATCAAGAGTCAATATCCGGATTCCATCCTTTTCTTTCGAATGGGGGATTTCTACGAGATGTTCTTTGAGGATGCCCGCGTGGGCTCGCGAGAACTGGATATTGCGTTAACCTCAAGGGATAAAGGTCGAAAAGATAGTGTTCCTCTATGCGGGGTTCCTCATTTTGCAGCCGAAACTTACATCTCCAAACTATTACAGAAGGGATACAAGGTCGCCCTTTGTGACCAGGTGGAAGACCCAAAGCTGGCAAAGGGAATTGTCAAGAGAGAAGTGGTCAGAGTTTTTACTCCAGGTCTGGTGACGGACTCGATTCAATTAGGGACTGGAGAGAATAATTACTTGATGGGCTTCTACGCAGAAGGAGAGGTTTTCGGGGTTGCCTTTTTGGATATTTCCACAGGCGAATTAAAAGCCTGTCAAATCTCGGGACTTGAACCCTTTCTGAGCGAAGCCCTTCGGAACGAACCCAAGGAGATATTATCCCTCAAGAGATTTCAGGAGCATCCCTGTTTTGAAGGGTTTAAGAAGAATTTCGAGAATGGTTTGATTACCTATTTGGACGACCCGCCATTCGACGCCCTCTCTTCTTTTACCGAGAAAGAACGGAATTCGGTCATTCGGAAAGCGCCCCTGGCTGCTCAAGCCGTCGTCATGGTTCTTCACTACGCAGAGGAAAACCAGAAAAAGCCTCTCTCCCACGTCCACCCCGTCTCTTTTTACCGCGTACAGGATTTTATGGTCATCGACGAAGTGACAAAGAGGAATTTAGAACTAACCCAATCCCTTTTTGAGCAGGGCAAGAAGGGGTCTCTCTTCTGGCTTTTGGATGAAACGATCACCCTGATGGGAAGTCGAACATTGAAGCAGTGGTTGAACTATCCGCTGATCGATGTCGAGGAGATCGAGCGTCGATTGGAAGGGGTCTCCGAACTGCGGGAGAAAATGATAGAAAGGAAGCGGCTGAGAGAATCCTTGAAAGGAATTCAGGATGTCGAAAGATTGACCTCCCGGATCTTCCTCGGACACACCCATGCCCGCGATCTCATCGGATTAAAAAATTCACTCCAAAGCTTGCCTGTCCTCAAAGCGAATCTCGAGCCCTTTGATGCCCCGATCATCAAAGAGTTCGCATCCGAAATCGAGGATTTTGATGACCTTTATCAACTTCTGGAATCCTCCATCGTGGATAGCCCGCCCCTGACGATTAAAGAGGGAGGGATCATTAAACCGAAGTATGACAAGGAGCTGGACGCATTGAGGGAGATTGGCCGGCAGGGGAAGGGATGGATTCTCCGATTGGAAGCGGAAGAAAGGAAGAAGACTGGGATTTCTTCTTTGAAGGTCCGGTATAATCAAGTCTTCGGGTATTATATTGAAGTGACCAAGAGCCATCTTCACCTCGTTCCAGAGCATTACATCAGAAAACAGACTTTGGTCAATGCCGAGCGGTTTATCACCCCGGAGCTCAAGGAATTTGAAACCAAGGTGTTAGGGGCTGAAGAAGCGATCTGTCAGCTGGAATACCGGCTCTTCGAAGAGGTTAGGAAGAGAGTTTCAGATGAAACCCCGAGGCTTCAAAAAACGGCTTCGGCCATTGCGATCATAGATATTCTGGGCTCCATGGGAGAGATTGCCGATCGATTTAATTATGTCCGACCCATCGTGGACGAGGAGGATGGGATCATCATCCGTGACGGAAGGCACCCTGTCCTGGAGAGGATGGGGCTTTCGGAGAGATTTGTCCCGAACGATACTCAAATGAATACCCACGAGCATCAGCTTCTCATTATCACCGGGCCGAATATGGCGGGGAAATCAACCTATTTAAGACAGGTCGCCCTCATCATCTTAATGGCTCAGATGGGATGTTTCGTTCCCGCAAGTGAGGCTAAGATCGGTGTGGTGGACCGGGTCTTCACGCGGATTGGGGCTCTGGATAATCTCATGCGGGGACAAAGCACCTTCATGGTAGAGATGATGGAGACGGCTCGCATCTTGAATCAGGCTACTTCGAGGAGTCTTGTTATTTTAGATGAAATAGGGAGGGGAACCAGTACCTTTGATGGGTTGAGCATCGCCTGGGCGGTGGCTGAGTTTCTTCACGACCAACCCACGCTTAGGCCCAAGACCCTCTTTGCGACACACTACCATGAATTGACGGAATTGGCCCTCACAAAGGAGCGAGTCAAGAATTACAATGTAGCGGTCAAGGAGTGGGGCGGGGAGATTATCTTTCTCCGAAAAATTGTGGAAGGAGGGACGAATCGGAGCTATGGTATTCAAGTGGCGAGACTGGCAGGCCTTCCCCAAAAGGTGATCGAT
>JBAVGF010000349.1:0-8229 GCA_049684675.1 Thermodesulfobacteriota bacterium
TCATCGGAATCTGCATATTCAATACCTTCCCGATTGTCAGCCCGGGTCTCCCATGATAATCTTCTCCCTCTCCTCAAAACGCTTAGTAAGAAACCTCTGACGCGTCGCGGAGGCGAACCCCGTGGAAAAACTTGAAAAAAATGCTTGACAAATTAAAAAAGAGCGTTATAATTTCCAGAAGTTTATTTTATTAAACTAATTTCTTTCTATAGTGTCTTACAGGTTACTAAACAAAATTCTTTTTTTACTGTTCCCGAAGGATTTATGAAGATTGGAGAACGCATTCGGAATTTAAGACAGCTGAGCAACCTGACCCAGGAGGAACTTGCCGAGCGGGCGAACCTGACCAAGGGGTTTATCTCCCAGATCGAAAGGGATCTCACCTCCATCTCCCTGGACAGTCTGATCCCGATTCTCGATGCCCTGGATGAAAACATCTCGGACTTCTTCCGGGAGGCTTCACAGGAGAAGATCATTTACCTGGAGAAGGACCGGGTGGCGATTGAAAAAGAGAAGATCCAGAAATTTGAGCTCTTGGTCCCGGGTTCGACGAATCGGCGGTTGGAACCCATCCTCTTGACCCTCCGGAAAGGGGAGTCGACGCCCAAAGAGAAGCCCCATGAAGGGGAAGAGTTCGGTTTTGTCCTCCGGGGAAGGGTCAACCTTCGTTTTGGGAGAGAGATTCTGAAGCTGAAAAAGGGGGAATGTTTTTACCTTTCGGCAGAGAAGGAGCATTGGCTCCATAACAGTGGCTCGAAGGAGGCGGCGATACTTTGGATCAGCTCACCCCCTTCCTTTTAAGAAGGAAGTGCACCACAAACCCCATACGCCCTCGGCCAGACGAGAGATAATGGAGGACTACTGTGATCATTAAGACCCCGACGCAATACTTTATGGTTTCTGGAGCCTCGGACGGCTTTACACCTCTGAATGCCTTTGACGGAGCTCTCCTCCAGGCGGGCATCGGGAACACGAACATCGTCAAGATGTCGAGCATCCTTCCGCCCCATTGTCAACAGGTTTCCCCGATCGCTCTTCCTCCGGGAGCCCTGGTCCCGGCGGCCTACGCGGCCTTGACCAGCGATGTGCCGGGAGAGGTCATCTCGGCTGGCGTGGCGGTAGTTCTTCCAGAGGATGAAAATCAGAACGGGTTGATCATGGAATATTCGGCCAAAGGAGAGCGGCTCAAGATCGAGGAAACGGTCCGGAATATGGCCGTGGAGGGGATGAAGCTTCGCGGATGGAAGATCAAAGATCTGAAATCGATCGCCATAGAGTATAGAATAAAGAGAATTGGGGCGGTCCTGGCCGCTGTGGTCCTATGGGGATGATAAGACAGTTATGAGTTAAGAATTATGAATTATGAGTTGAAACTCTAAACTCTAAACTCTAAATTCTAAACTCTCAATTCTGAACTCTGCACTTTAGACTCTGATGAAACTCCCCTTCGTAGAAACCAACTATATCTCAGCCAGTGCTTCGTTTGAAAAAAGCAATGGGGTGATCCTGGGATGTCCCTATGATGGATCTGCCTCCTTTCGTCCGGGCGCCCGTTTCGGACCTTCCGCGATCCGGAGAGCCTCATGGGGAATTGAAACCTTCAGTCCATACTTCCAAAGAGACCTGAGCCAGTGCTCCATTCACGATATGGGAGACCTGGAATTACCCTTGGGAGAGAAGAAGATATCTTTGGGCTTGATTCGGAATGGACTTGGCAAGATCCTTTCCGAAAAAAAAACCCCCATCCTTTTGGGAGGAGACCATCTGATCACCCTTCCGATTATAGAAGAGATCCTGACGGTCTACCCCCGCCTCCATCTCCTCCAGATTGATGCTCACACGGACTTAAGAGAAGATTATTTGGGCGAACCCCTTTCCCACAGTACGGTGATGAGGAAGGTGGTCGATCATTTGGGTGAGGGCAGATTGTTTCAGGTGGGGATTCGATCCGGAACAGAAGAGGAATTTAAATTAGCCAGAAAGATGAAATCCATCGTCTCCCTTGAACCAGGTTCTCTGAGTTCAATGACCAAGCGCCTCAGGAACCAACCCGTCTATATCACCCTCGATCTCGATGTGATCGATCCGAGCCTTATACCGGGTGTTGGAACACCCGAGCCCGGAGGTCTTACCTTCCAGGAATTCATTCTCCTTCTTAAAAAACTTCAAACTCTTCATGTCGTCGGATTTGATATTGTGGAACTGACACCCGATTACGACCCAACCCAAGTCTCCTCTGTCACGGCTTCAGTGATTCTAAGAGAAATGATCCTCGCCTTCTGTCTTGAAAAGATGTGATCAGAGGCGTCCTATTTATATTTCCAGGGGCAGGAAGGAATTAATTTGGAGCGAGAGTGACGACTTTTTCTCTCGAATCGATCGTCACGTTGAAATTGGCTAAAAAGTCGCGGCCCAATAGACCATCGGCATCCTTCAGGTCGGCATTATGGGCGATGATAAGAAGCGGTCCCACCCTAGCTTCGCCCACCTCCACGGAATTAACCCACACCGCATCCACATAGCTCATTCCGGTTACCCCTTTTAGGATGCCGCGTGGCACATTCTCGGTAGAAATACCAAGCCTCTGTAGCACTGCCGGCGCAACCAGCGTGCGGTCAGAACCGGTGTCAAGAATCAAGGTGATGGGCCCAGCCCCATTGATCTTGGCACTGACCAGAACGGGCGAACCAGGCATAAATGGAATCTTGGTAAGCCCCTTTTGGGATGGGCCCAGTGTCAATTCCGGAGGGACAGGAGGAGACGTGGGGAGAGGAAGTGGTACTGCCTTAGAACGGTGGGGCTCGGGGATATCCTCAAGTCTCGTCGTGTAGTACTGAGTGCCTTGGTCATCGACCCAGTAGTAGATATCCGCCAAGGCCAGTCCTGGAAGAAGCACGCCGATTAGGATTAACGCTATCGTCCAGCCACGCATGACACCTTCATTCTAAACCCTTCGGGCTGCCATAATCAACTGCCCCCATCGTCCTTTTTCATACCTTCACACCTTTTTGAGAACATGAGAGAGATTGGTTGTGGCAGGCTGGATAGAGAAATTGAATTATAAGTAGCGGACCCTTTTTACTGCCGTGGTCACGGCAAATACTCGAATATTGTTGCTCTTAGGATCTGCGGGAAAGAGAAAGAAGCCAGGTCGGTTCGGGTCATAGCCCAAAGTTGTTCCAACCAGGACTTCGCCATCTCTAAATGTCACTTCAATTTTTCGACCAGAGGGTTTATCTTCCGGGATATACCCTTTTCGTTCATTATATTGGTAATTCCCAACGAAATCCCGTACAAAGAAAACAGCCTTTAATTCCTTCACCAATATCTCGACCGCCTCGCCCGATGGTTTGTCCGCTGGAGAGACGTGGAAACGATCCTTATTCGGGAAGAAATCCTGGCTTAAACCTTTGACTCTCTTTCCATCGATATATCGTGCAACTACTTTTATGGCTTCCACTCAACTCCCCATCAGGCAGCCAGTGATAAGCCGCCGGTCTGTTTACCCCGTTAGAAATGAAGCCCTGCTGATTCGCAGCGGGGTTGGGTCCCAGAATAATTCCGGGGTTTGATGCCCCGCTCGGTTTCGAGTCGCAACGACTGGAATTTCTAACGGGGTTTACCATCGAATGAACCTATATTATTCCGAATCAAGTTAAGGGTCAAGGAAATTTTCGCAAAATTGCGTGGCTGACAGGCCATTTGGTGTATAATTAACATTTATAAGCTAACGCAGGCAATAAAACGCCCTGTGAGGCGACACGACTATGCCGAAGAAAGTAATGATTGATTGTGATGTTGGGGTAGATGATGCCCTGGCCTTAATCTTGGCATTTCATTCACCGGAGCTGGATGTGAAGGCAGTTACCGGAGTGAATGGGAATGTTCCTTTAGAACAGGTTTTTGGAAATATTCAGAAAGTCCTCTCTCTGATCCAACCCAAAAATAAACCGCTTATCGCGAGAGGAGCGGATCAACCCTTGCAAGGGAAACCCGTTTACGCCCATTCTGTCCATGGGAAAGATGGATTGGGAGGGGCCAAAATAGATCGCAAAGGAGGAGAGGATGGGTGGCGGCTTTTCCCGGGTCGCGCAGAAGAGCTTATCATAGAGATGGCTCGCAAGCATCCAGACGAAATGACCTTGATTGCGACTGGCCCCTTAACCAATCTGGCTCTGGCACTTCAAAGAGATCCGGAAGGAATGAAAAAACTGAAAGAAATTACAATTATGGGAGGAGCGGTCCGGACAGGGGGAAATATAACACCCCATGCTGAATTTAACATCTTTTCCGACCCCTTAGCCGCTAAAATAGTCTTGGAATCAGAGGTGCCAATCACGCTGGTTCCACTCGACGTCACTCATCAGGTTTCTCTCACATCACAATGGATGGAAGAGAGGGTGAAATCCATCAACAATTCATTTTCCAAGTTCCTTATCGAGGCGACCGGATATCGTCCGACCACACTTCAGTTTAGGAATAAGGATCTTGTCTATCTTCATGATCCCCTCGCCGTGGGGGTGGTAATTGATCCCACATTGGTGAGAAAGGAGAGACTTTCGATTCATGTGGAGACTCAAGAAGGGGAATATTTGGGTAAAACCTCGGAAGCGAAAGAGGGGCCGAAGGCAGAAGTTTGTTTGGGAGTGGATGCGAGAGGATTTTTAGAGCTCTTCCTATCACGACTGGGGTGAATCCATGACAAAAAAAATTCTGGTCCTCGGTAATTCCAACGTGGATCTCGTCTTAAAGATTCCAAGATTCCATCAATCCGGGGAGACGATATTGGCGGAAAGCCTCGGTATCTTCTTCGGGGGGAAAGGGGCGAATCAAGCCATCACGGCAAAGCGGCTGGGAGGACAGGTTTACTTCGTTACCAAGCTTGGGGATGACTATTTCGGAAAATCTTACCGCCGCCACCTGATTAAGAACGGTCTGGACCAGAAACTGATTCTGGAGGATAAGAAGCTGCCGACAGGGACGGCCGTGATCGAATTGACTCCGAGAGGACAGAACCGGATCATCTCCTTTCTTGGAGCGAACGGTTCTCTTTCTGTAGGGGACCTGAAAAGACTGAAGCGATACTGGAGAGGAGTTGACGTCTTTGTCACTCAATTGGAAATCCCTGTTTCAACAGTTGAGACAGGTTTAAGAACGGCTAAAGAGCACGGTGCCCTGACCCTTCTCAATCCATCGCCTCCGGTTGAACTTCCCCATTCTGTTCTCTCGCAGGTTGATTTTATTGTGCCCAATGAGTTGGAGGCCCAGTCCCTGACACGGATAAGATGGAAAGGAAAACAGGAAATTCGAAAAACGGCTGATAGACTGTTAACCATGGGTGTCAAAAATGTAGTGATTACCTTAGGTCCAAAGGGCCTCTTTTTCAAAAACGAAAGTGAAGAATTTTGGGTGGAAGCCTTCAAAGTGAATGTGGTTGATACCACGGCTGCAGGGGATGCCTTTCTCGGAGCCCTTGCCTTCGGCCTCTCTGAGGACAAACCGATCCAAGAAGCCTTAAGGTTTGCGAATGCGGCCGGAGCCCTTGCGACCACAAAATTGGGCGCTCAGCCCTCCCTCCCTTTCAAAAAAGAAGTTGAGTCCCTTCTGAAAAAACGTAAACGAAATGAACCAGGCAGAAAATGCGGCGCATGGCCCACGGCGAGGAGCACATCGTATTTGGAAGACTTGGTTGACTTCTCCTGACGATTTCACTATCCTACTTATTAATCCCTCCACAGAAAGGAATAAATTATGAATGAGGTGTTGAAAGCCATAAGGAACCGGAGGACGGTTCGGAAATTCAAGTCCTACCCGATAGATAAGGAGATGCTTGAGATGATTCTCGAGGCGGGAAGGTGGGCCCCTTCTTTTAGTAATCTTCAGCCCTGGATGTTCATCGTAGTTAGAGACTTAGGTTTAAAAATTGCAGTGGATAAAGCGGCCAGGGAGAGTGTCCTCCACCTGGGCATTAATGAAGCACCTGTGGTCATCCTGGTCTGCGTGGATCGTCGGATCGATCCCCTTCATGCGATCGAAGCCGGAGCCGCTGCCACGCAGAATATGACGCTGGCAGCACACAGCTTGGGCTTGGGGGCTGGTTGGATCGGGATTTGGGGAACAGAGACCGAGGCTTCTATCCAAAGACTTTTTAAACTCCCGGAGACAGTCCGAGCGGTTTCTTTACTTCCTATTGGCATCCCGGATGAGTCTCCAGAAGGCCATCGAAAGCCCCTCAAAGAGCTAACCCAATTTAGATGAAATGCCTCCTTTCCAGAGGAGGCACTGAGCACGAGTTTATACAAAAAGAAGATGGCGAGGATTAGAAGGATTTCCTGCAACCCCAAACCAAACATCTCTAAACCTCAACTTAGAGTCATGAGTTATGAATTATGAGTTATGAACTAGAAAAGCTATTTATTCTTAATTCTAAATTCTCAACTCTTCATTCTTAACTACCTGTACTCCCAGTGTCCCTCCCTCCAGACCCAACCTCCTCCTCTGGGTTCCCAATAGCCAGGTACCCAATGTGCATGAGCCCTCGGAGGTCTCGCCCAATGGCCTGGAATCCAAGTCCACTCTCCTCCCCTATGGGCCCAGTGTCCGGGTCTCCAAACGGCGTCTGGATAAGGGGGTGATCCATAAACTTCCACCCGGGGTTCAGGCGGTCTAACTCTGACCACCGGGGGCGGACATCCTAATAAAGGGATAGCAATGGCGCAGACAACAACTAACGCGCTGATCATAGCCACTTTTCTGTTCATTGAGGCTTCTCCTTTCCACTCTTTATTTTTTATATAATCTTAGACTGTGATGCAAGAAAAAAATTCAAAAAATGTTACGGAGATACTAAAAAAAAGAAAAAAATGGCTTGATTTTTTTTAAAATTTTACATATTGAAATCTCTATTAGAACCCAAGGAGGCAATCCATGGCCACCGAATTAGAGTGTCCCATCTGTGACGCCGATATCCCGCTTGATGGAACCGAGAAGCCAGGGGACCTGGTCCTCTGCTCGTATTGCAAGGTAACCTTCAAAATAATAAGCACAAAAGATAAATGGATCCTTTCGGACGACTTTGAGGAATAGGGTGAAAGTCCTCTACACCTCGGACCTTCACGGTGAAATTTACCTATATCAGGAGCTCTTATCGCTGGCCATTTCTTCCCCCTCAGAAGCCATGGTGATAGGAGGCGACCTTCTCCCCTCTTTTCCTCCAACTAAACGATACGAAGATATGGTTCCAAATCAAAAAACATTCATCGACCAGTTTCTTTCGGCCTTCTTTAAAAGAGTGTTAGAGACCTCTTCGATTCAGCAGATTTTTCTCATCTCTGGAAACTGGGACCTGGGTTATCCCTATCTTTTTAGGGAGCCTACAGAAAGAATCGTCGATCTTAATCGGAGAAGTTATCGACTCAAGAATGGATACGAACTCTTCGGATATCCCTTTGTCCCTCCGACCCCGTTTCGGCCGAAAGACTTTGAGAAGATGGACGATCGGGAGGCCCCTTGGCCTCCGCAGAAGAACCCTTCTTATACTCGTTTTTCCGATCAAACTGACCGGCTGATTCCCGTTGATCCCTATCTTTTTCTCAGAGGAAGAGAAACGATTGAAGAAGATTTGGATCGACTTCCAAAACCCTTCCAGCCGAAAAGAACGATCTATGTCATGCATTCCCCTCCTTTCGGAACTCGACTGGATCTCATCGAAGGAGGAAAATCAGTCGGGAGTCGATCCATCAAGACCTTCATCGAAAGGAATCAGCCTCGTTTAACCCTCCATGGCCATATCCATGAGTCACCAAAGCTTTCGGGCACCTACATGGACCGGATTGGAGAAACTCTTTCCATCAACCCGGGACAGCTTATCTGGACGGGGAGAGATGCTTCCAGGCTTCATGCCGTCACCTTTGAGATTGAAAGAATAGAACAAACACTTACGCATACTTGTTTCTCAAAAGCTCGGAGTGATTAGCTCGCCTGTCCTCGCCTGCCTACCCTGCCTACCGGCAGGCCCTGAACCTAGCATGGTATAGGGCAGGCAGGCGCAGGCAGGGGCACACGGGGATTCCGAAGTGAAAAAAACACTTGACATCTTAGAATGAAAATGCCACCATAAACGTGTAGGTTGTAAGGAGTATTTGTTTGGATCATAAAAGGTCGTAAAAGTGCTTCTTAAAACTTTTCCGGCCTTTTTTTTAAGGACCAAAGGCTATTACAACTTACTTG
>JBAVGF010000350.1:0-1970 GCA_049684675.1 Thermodesulfobacteriota bacterium
ACATCGAACTTTCCCAGCCGGAGATCTCTGATGATCTCCACCCGGTCGAGGGTATCAATATCGGAATGGAGGTATTTCACCCGAATCCCGAGGTCAGCATAGTATTCCGCCAGATCTTCGGCCATTCGTTTTGTGAGAGTGGTGACAAGAACCCGCTCCTTTCCCTTCACACGCTTCTGTATCTCAGCGAGCAGATCGTCGACCTGGTTCTTTGCCGGCTTTACATCGAGAAGAGGATCGCTTAAACCCGTGGGGCGAATGATCTGTTCCACAATCTTTCCATGACTCTTCTTCATCTCATAATCGCTCGGCGTGGCTGAGACATAGATGACCTGACGAACCCGTTCCTGAAACTCCTCGAACATGAGTGGCCTGTTGTCGAGCGCAGAGGGAAGCCGAAATCCATATTCGACGAGTGTCTCTTTCCTGGATCGGTCCCCCCGGTACATCCCGATCAGTTGGGGAATCGTCACATGACTTTCGTCGATGAATAAAAGAAAGTCCTTTGAATAATAATCCAGAAGCGTGGGAGGAGGTTCTCCAGCCCTTCTTCCTGTGAGATGACGGGAGTAGTTTTCAATCCCCTGGCAGTAGCCCAGTTCTTGAAGCATCTCTAAGTCAAAATTCGTCCTCTGCTCCAATCTCTGAGCCTCCAGCAGGCGATTGCGAGACCTCAGCCATGCGAGTCTTTCTCTCAGCTCCTCCCGAATGCTCAGAAGTGCCTTCTGCAGTCGGTCTGGAGGGGTGACATAGTGGCTCCCGGGATAAATAGGAACCTTATCCAAGGGCTGGGTAATCCTCCCCCTGATGGGGTCAACCTCAGCAATGGCATCCACCCGATCTCCGAAGAGCTCGATCCGGATGGCCCGATCCTTCTCATGGGCGGGAAAGACCTCGATCACATCCCCTCGAACGCGAAAGGTTCCCCGATGGAAATCGATATCATTTCGCTCATACTGAATCTCTACCAATTTTGAAAGGATCTCCTCCCTGGAGATGGTCATTCCCTTTTCCAGATACAGGAGCATTCCATGGTAGGCCTCCGGAGATCCTAAACCATAGATACAGGAGACGCTGGCAACAATGATGACATCGTTTCTTTCAAGGAGGGAGCGGGTGGCGGAGTGCCGCATCTTATCGATTTCCTCGTTGATCTGAGTGTCCTTCTCGATATAGGTGTCCGTGGAGGGAATATAAGCCTCGGGTTGGTAATAGTCGTAATAGCTGACGAAGAATTCGACGGCATTCTCCGGAAAGAGTTCTTTGAATTCGCCGTAAAGCTGGGCGGCCAGAGTCTTGTTATGGGAGATGACCAGAGCGGGCTTCTGGACCTTCTCAATCACATTGGCCATGGTGAAGGTCTTTCCGGACCCCGTCACCCCCAAAAGCACTTGGTGTGTGGCACCTTCCAGAACACTCTCGCTCAATGATTCGATGGCCTGAGGCTGATCGCCCTTGGGCTGGAGATCGGAGACAAGTTTAAATGGGTTCATGCAATCATTTTACAACAAAAAAGGTTAGGGGGAAAATGGGGGATTCGCAATGCAGGTAAACCGTTATATGAATAAAATATCCTGAACGATACTTAATCTGACAGGCCTTGTCAAATTACCTCTTGCCTAACGAGTACACCTACAAATCTTCGATTGAGGCATGCTTTAGGGATCGAAGATTTCCGATAGAAATCATCATGCCGGATAGATATATGAAAATCAAATCGAAACATTTTGTGTTGCCTGAAAGCAGAGGATAGATAGCAGATATTGAGCCTCCCTGAAATCAAAACTCCTGCTCTTCTTCCTTTATTGCTAAGACCTACAAAGAGTGACAATGGGCTGTCTCTACGATTGGAAGATTTTGCCCGTGTCAGTTTGCGGCTTATATATTCCTTGGCTAGGTCCGCGCCTTATCAGGTCTTCCCGCACTTAAACCTGGCTGGCCTTAATGGCTTCCCGCAAGGCGGTCTGGTC
>JBAVGF010000351.1:0-10787 GCA_049684675.1 Thermodesulfobacteriota bacterium
GTCATCCGCCATGCCGCCCGAACCGGATTTCCCATAGAAAACAATGCGTATGAGGCCATCCTTCGGCATCGGGATGAGATACAAGAATGTTCTCCGTCTCGCCTTCGAGACGAATTCTCGCGAGAGCTAAAGGAGGGCGCGGCAAAACCCTCCCTTCACTTCATGCTTCAAACAGGTCTGCTCTTTTCCCTTTTCCCCGATCTGGAGAGGGCTCTCGGAAACCGAAGCATGTCTAAGGAAAAGACGCAAGAATTTTTCCTCTCTCTCTTTGACCTTGCGGATCAATTGATCAAAACAGGGAGAATCCTGTCCGAATCGATTCTTCTTGCCCTTTTCTTAACTCCTTTCCTTCGAGCCGTCACACCCCCTCATCCCTTTCTTGGAAAAAGAGAACAATATCTCTACCTAGCGCAGACAATCCATTGGGCCATCCATCAAATTCTTACTCCATTCTCTTTCCCGAGAGGGGCAAAGGAGATGGCTTACCAGACTTTGACGATACAATCAAATTTAAAGAGATCGATACAAACGGGAGTACTTCCTAAGAGACTGAGGATGAAGAAATATTTCAAAGAGGCGGTTCTTCTCTTTGGGATAGAGGCTCAAGCAAAGGGGGAGAAGGTCCCTCGCATTCTCCAAAATACGGTATCCTCTGATTTATTACCCTGGTGGCCAAAAGAAATAAGAAGAAGACACGGTACCCGCCAGAGGGATAGATGGCGGCGCTGAACCCTGCGAGATGCAAGGCCTTGGTCCTTAATCCCACATGGTTCGGGGCGCAATCTGCACTCAGCAATAACCTTCCTACCCCGTCGGCATTAAAAGATTGGGAAGCCAAAGGGCAAGCTGCGGAAAGAGGAATAACAACGCTGCGGCAACGATAAGACTGATTAAAAACGGATAGACGCCCTTGTAAATCACGCCAAAAGGCACCTTGGTGATGTTTTTGACCACAAAAACATTGATCGCCACAGGTGGAATAACGACCCCAATCATAACCGTAATCGCAATGATCATGCCGAACCATATAGGGTCGAAACCCAGTTTAATGATCACGGGATAGAAAATCGGAGTGGCAAGGATCATGAAAGCCAGATCGTCAATAAAAGATCCGCCTGTTTGATAGATAAAACTGATGATGATCATTATAATGTATTTGTTTAGAGGAAGCGCCACAACCCAGTCGGCCGCAATCATGGGGAGCCTCGTCACGGCGAGAAAATGGCCCAGTACGGTTGACCCTGCAATCAGCATCAGAACCATACAGGCGGTACGCAAAGATTCTGCAACCGATTTGATGAAACCCTTGAAATTGATGTCCCTTCTTAAAATAGACACAAGGAGGACTAACCCGGTCCCAACGCTCCCTGCCTCTGTAGGCGTAAAGATCCCCTTCATCAGTCCCCATATCATCAGCAAGAAGATAACGACGACCACTGCAAACTCCGGGACGGAAGCTATCCTTTCCTTCCAGGTCGATTTTTCTCCTTTGGGCCCTATTTTGGGGTTAATCTTACACCATCCGTAGATGATGACGATAAAAAAGAAGGCGATGATCAGCCCTGGAATGAGTCCAGCCAGAAACAATCTACCGATGGACAGTTCTGTGATGATGCCGAATACAATCAGGGTGACACTCGGCGGGATAAGGATCCCAAGAGTTCCTACCGTAGCCACAATCCCCGTAGATAGTTTCTTATCATAGCCATATCGATCCATTTCGGGCACAGCCACACTGGCAAAGGTGGCTGCCGTCGCCGGCGATGATCCACAGATGGCTTTGAAGGCCGTTGCACCTGCTACAGTGGCCATGGCCATTCCTCCGGGAACATGGCCGATAAATCGAAAAGCCGTGTTGAACAACCTTCTCGCAATCCCGGCATTGAATGCGACTTGGCCCATCAGGATAAAGAGGGGGATGACGGTGAACCCATACGATGAAAAGACATCGAAAAAATCCTTGGCTAACAGATTCAAGGCAGCCTTTGTGGAAACAAGGATACTGAATCCCAGAAACCCAATCAACGCCATCGCAAATCCTAACTCAATTCCTGTAACGAATAAGACCAACACCACTGCCAGAGCAACGAGTCCTATCGTGGATTCATACATCTTCGTATTCCCCCTTAAGAATTTTTAAAATATCGCCCACGAAAACCAGACACAGGACAAAGAAGCAAATCCCCACTCCGTAGGCAATAGGATAGAAGGGCATCTGCAAGGTAAGAGAAACCTCCCCTGATCTGTGAAGATCCGTCGCATATTTCAACATGTTCCAACCCACAAGGAGGAACAGCGCTATCACCAGACACCTCGTACCGATGTTGAAGATATTTCTCGTCTTCTGGGAGAACTTCATAATTAAGAAATCGACAAAGATATGCTGCCTCACCCAGGAGGTCAGAGGCATGGAAAATCCAATCACCACAGCCCCTGAAAAAGCCACCAGTTCGTAAGTGCCAACAACAGGCCTCTTAAAAAATCTTAAAATGACGTCGAGGATGGTCAGACACATAAGGAACGTGAGGGCGACTCCGGCAATAACGTTCAAGAAGCGAGAAATCCAATTGACTGTGTTCATATACCCTTTCATTGCATGCTCCTCTTCTCTCTTCACTCCCGTAAGATTAGACCGGTAAGAAAAGGAGAGAGGGGATCAAAAACATCCCCTCTCTCCTTACAACCCTACTAAAGTTGCTTCAGTCGCTCTCTGCAGAATTTCAAAGCTTCTTCCGCAGGCAGGCCCTTCGCCGTCTTGTCCTTTACATATTCATCAAACATGGGCTGAACCGCCTTCACCCACCTTGCATTTTCTTCTTTTGAAAGAGGAATCACTTTGTTGCCCAACTTCTGGTTAAAATCTATTCCTGCCTTGTCAATCTCATCCCAACCTTTCCCATGCTTTTCGATCCATTCCTCATTAACGGCTTCGATGATCTTCTGGACATCCGGAGGTAGTGAATTCCACTTATCCTTATTCATCACGACAAAGAAGACCATGTTATAAGCAGCACCGAAGTCTTGAGTCGTAAATTTTATAACTTCGCCGAGTTTCCAGCCCTGAAGCGCCTCCATGGGACACACGACACCGTCTACGACACCTCTGCTAATCGCATCGTAACTGTCACCCATGGGCATGGCCACAGGAGTCGCCCCAAGGTTCGCTACCACCTTTGCAGTGGTGCCGGTGCCACGGATTTTCATACCTTTAAGATCCTCCAGTTTATTGACAGCCGTTTTTGTATGGAGGAACGCAGGACCATGGGCATGGAGGTACATGACTTGCACATCCGCCAATTCCTTGGGTTTGAATTTCTTGTAGAAGTCATTAACCAATCGTGTCGCTGTCACAGCGGTCCTGGACCCCAGGGGGAGGTCGAGAACCTCTGTCAGAGGAAACCTGCCCATCGTATAAGATAAGACCGACATGCCGACATCAGAGATCCCTCTCACCACACCATCATAACATTTGTCAGCAGGAGTCAATGTCCCGCCTGCAAAGACCGTGACCTGTACCTTTCCATTTGTTCTCTTCTCGATCTCTTTCCCCCATTCAACAGAAAGAACCGCATTCTTATGCGGGGCGGGGAAAAAATTCGAATAATTCAGTTTGATCTGACCGTAAGCAGGTGAGATGGCGAACGAAAACCCGACCACCGATACGCATAAAAACAAAGACATCCATTTCCAATACCTCATCTTTAATATCCTCCTTTCTGATTTTGAAAAAAAATTTTACTGTACTCCGATTGGCTTGCTCCGTCCCTCCTTGCCTTCTCTCCGTCGACTCTTCGGACCTCGTTCCCCCCTTTTATCTTAAGAGTATCTTGATACATTTATATTGAATTTTTGTCAAGCTGAATCCGAGACCGCTCGAGGTCTTGAAATACCCCTGCCTTAGGAAAGCCCTGCTCTCCCGCATAGGCCTGCTCGTTGACTCACAAGAGAAGGTCTGTTACATTGATTTCGAGCATTTTTACAGAGGCAAGAATCCGCTCGACGTTCCGGTCTACGGCCTGCATCCCTCCTGAAAGGGTCTTTAACTCTTCGGCCGCTTTCTTGATGGCTTTAATGCGGGCATCCATTTTTTTCATCTCTTTTGGTTCCATTTAATCCTCTCTTAACACCTTGACTTCCGAATATCAAATAAAAAAATCAACCCTTCGACTCTCCCCGATCTAAAGCCCCACGTTTGCTCAGGGTTGATACTGAGCGGCGCTTTTGACCCGCCCTATGCCCTATTATAAGGATGGGGTTTGGCGCCGTCGAAGTATCAACCGTCAACGGCTTAAGTCGATAATGATTGACTTGTAGTTTGCCCCTGTTATCCATGCTGTCTCAGGTCCTTGAACCGCTTCGCCTTCACCTCATACCGTGGTAGTGAATGATACGGGTGAACCTCGATGTTATACCCCAGGTTTGTCTTCAGGCGAAGCTGGTCCTTGAGTTGACTCAAAATCAGCTCACGATTCCCTTCCTCCTCTGGCAGCAGTTCGATCTTGAGCGTAATATCGTCCAAATCCCCCTTCTTCTTCACCAACACCTCAAACTCATTGCCGAGCCCCTTAACAGAACGGACCACCTCTTCTATCGCCGATGGGGCTACCAGCACCCCTTTGATCTTCGTAATATCATCCGCCCTTCCCGCTACCCCTCCCTGAATGATGCGGAATGTTCTTCCACAGGGGCAGGGATCCTTTGACCATTCTGCCACATCCTTGGAGTCAAATCGAATGCATGGCTGGGCGATCCGATCAAGAGCGGTAATCACAATCTTCCCTTTTCGACCCGGCTCCTCGATCAACTGCCCTGTTTCCAGATCCTCCAACTCGACCAAAAACAGCGCTTCGTTTATATGAAGACCCCCAGGTTGCTCCACGCACTCAAAACCCCACGCCCCAACCTCCGTCGCCCCCACGTGATCGTACACCTTCGCCCCCCACGCCTCCTCCATCCGCCGCTTCGTCGATGGGATGCTCGCCCCCGGCTCCCCCGCACAGGTGATCTTCCGGATCGTCAGATCCTTGGCCGGATTGATCCCCAGCTTTTTGAGCGCCGTGTCCGCCATCCCCAGCACATACGTCGGAGTCGCCATCATCGCCGTGGCCCGTAGCTCTTGAATCTTCAACAGTCTTGCTTCGGTATCCAGAACTCCGCCGGGGACAACCTCACACCCCAGCTTCTCTGCCGCATAATGACCCGCCCAAAAGGCTACAAAAATATTATACCCAAACGGGAGGAAGACCCGATCCGTCCTCCGATACCCCTGGGCATAAAGCAGGTATGCCCACGCCTCTGACCACCACTCCCAGTCTTGCCAGGTGTCGGGCTGATAGATGGGCAACCCCGTCGTCCCGCTGGTCTGACGAAACTCGGTCACTTCCTCCAGAGGTACGCAGAGGGCATCACCGTATGGAAAGGGATCTTTCCTCTGGATATCCCTCATCATCGCTTTCTCCACCTTTGGCACCCTGGCCACATCCTCGTAGGTCTTGATATCTCCGGGCTCAAGGCCCGCCTCCTGATAGAGCCTCCGGTGAAACTTCGACCTCTCGTAGGCCCATTCCAAAATCCTTTTGAACTTCTTGACCTGAAGGGCTCGCAACTTCTCCTGTGGCAGCGTCTCCGCAACAGGATTCCAGTACCTCGCCGTCTCTTCATGGAAGGTCTTCATCTTGTCCCCTATCGACCGTATGACTTTTCTTTAAGGTCACTGTAGATTTTGAATACCTGGCTCTGGCGGTTAGATTATCGGTGCCGGCGCGCGAGCCGGCAAGCGGCTTGGGGGTGATCCCAATTTCCAATCCTTTATTTTGAGAATTTTTTACAAGTATATTGAGAACTAAAATTTTGTCAAGAAAAATCGGTGGGCAAAATTCTAAAAGATCACCCCGGGGCAACGATTCGCGCTGCCGTCCAAGCTGAAACCTCAGCGGGAGCCAATCAGCCCCTTGAGGAAACTGGAGATTGATGGAAAAATAGCTTCTACCTCAGTGGAGGTTATATTTATAAAAAGGGTCTCTATTGTAAAGATGAAGAGACTACTTCCTGTACTCCTAAACGCTCCAACGTATCGCTATGCAGTTCTAAAGAATTTCTTATTTCTGCTATCAATTTTAAGGGAAGCATCTTATTCTTTGGAAGTTCCTTCCCGAGGAGAATAAGTGTAGTATTCAAACATTCCAAAATACCCCTGGTAAATTCTTTCTCCCCAACTTCCCCCGAAAAGTGAATCACCCCATCCCGATATTCGAATTCGTCGGCAAAGGGATCTAAAAAACTAAACGTCTCGGCCTTCTCGATCAAGGACTTTTTGAAGGTTATAATGAAGGTCCCATTTCGAGAAGCAGCATCCACCAATTTTTCCGCGGTGGATAGGGTTTCCTGAAAGATAGAAATAAGTTCTTTCAGCCCTTCCTTACCCCCCGCGGGGGGTCTACTTTCCACAAGGGGCTTACTTTCCGCCGTGGGTCTACCTTCTACCGCAGGTTTACGTTGCGGAAGAGGCTTACTTTCTGCAGCAGGTTTCTCTTTCTTAAACATTTTGCCGTAACTTTTATACACATTTAGAATTGCCCCCTGCTTACTCACATTCTCTACGAATACGGGAATGGATTTTCGACCGAAAATAGAAGGGCCGGATTCAGGGATGGTGAACATCTCCACGGGTTCTCCCCCTTCAACAAATAGAACCCCTAGAGCCTTTTTCTCTTTTGTCAGAACTTCGATGAAGCCGTCGTGTTTATCTTCCTTTAACTTCAAGAGGAGGCGGTCCAATCGAGTAAAATCTGTGGATAATTCTTTAAAAAGAGCTTCGTGTTGAAGGTGGTTGATGACGAGAGCTACATGTTCGGGTAGCAATCGGCAGACATTGACGACCCCGTTCTTTTGACTCGATAAAGTCAAAAGAGACTGGATAGCTTCCTGTCCGATCTTTCTTTCCGCGTTACTCCTTTCTTTTATCTCCGCATTGAGAAGCTCTCCCGAATCGATGAAAATGGTCCCCTCTCTTTCTGGGAATTCAATTTCAACGGTGCCACTGAAGCCCTCTGATTTTAGAGCGTTTAGAAGGGCTGAAACATCCGTATAGGCGGTTAATAAATTTTCGTGCCTTGCTTCTCCTTTTGGAAGAATCATGGTTTTCTCCTTTTTCTTTATTCTTGAAACCCTGTATTCCTAAGGTTCTCAACGGGAAAAGAGAGAGATGCCGTCTACCCTTTTCTTTTCTGCAATCACCTCTGTGGGCCTATAGGTAAATCCTCCTTTTAAAACGAGGATCAACCTCGTCTATACGTTAGGATTTGGCTCATCTTTTCTCGGTGTTGAGAAACGCCATCATCGCCCTAATGAACTCCTTCTTCTGCGCGTCACGAGGGATCTCCTCACCCAGCGCTTCGACAAGAGGTAGTGCTTGATCTTGGGGAAAGGACGCCGCGGCGTTGCCAAACTCATTAAGTTTATCATCGATGATAACGGAAGCTACCGGTCCTACCGCCTTTTTCAATTCATTTTCCAACTTTATAAAAAAGTTCTCCCCTACCAATTTTTTTTCAAGAGGTTTTTGGCCTTCTGCTTTCACCAATAATCCTAATTGGACAAGTTGGAGGATCGTCTTAGAGGTCTTGAATTCATTCCAATTGAGGGTTTCCGTAATTTCTGAGACGCTTTTCGTCCCATTGCATAGGGCTAACACGTTCCATTGGTCAGCATTGATATTCTTATTCTCCGGACTCTTCTGAAGGGAGAGACGAAAAAACGTATTGGGAGAGGGGATCACCTCCTTGATCTTATCCCACTCCTGCTTTCGGTAAGACCAGTTCAAAAGGAGTTGCTCGGTTGAAATGGAGATGGTTCTTTCTGCAGGAACCTCATCCGGTTCAAACGAAGCCTGTCCGACTCTTAATCCCATCAGGGTAAAGAAGGCAAATTCTCCGACAGCGTTATTCGCCTTCGCATGGGTAATATTTCCAAGCTCTAAATACAATTCTCCCCCCTCTTTACCCTTAAACATAATCCTTCCGGTCTTCTTGCCACTAAAAAGGGGTTTGAGAACGTCAAAGAGTTTAATCTGTGCAAGATCGCCGAGAAATATTTCAGGCATAACATTGCTCTAAAACTTTCTCTCTGAAATGAAGGGCCTTCATATCCCTTATCATAAAGAACTGATTTCGCGGCACAGAAGAAAGCCTATTCTCGGGAAAATGTCTACTTAGCGAAGCATCAACCCCTTTACTTCTTCTGTGGATATTTAAGTTGTCCTTCTCCTCAGCCTCTCGATGGACAAGCGAATACTATCCTGCATACGGGAGATTGCATCGGCCAGATCTCCAATTTCATCGTCTGATTTGATTCCTACCTCTGCCCCCAGTTCACCTACGCTTATACGGTAGGCTACCTCGGTGAGGGATTTGATTTTCTTCGTTATTCTTTGGACAAAGAACAACATGATGACACCAATGAGAAAAAGGGTACTCCCAAAAATTCCAATAAGAATATTTCTCGTATCAAAAAGCAGATTTCTTACACGACCTTCAAGTAGCTTTGCTGTCAGCATAAAATCATCCGTATCGGCAGTCGCGACGATGCCGTAAGGCGTTTGTGACACCGGCGAGCAGGCTAATATCCTTTCCTTTAAAATACCGCTTTCATTCCTCGAGAGATAAAAATCTGAGGCCTCCCGATACTCTCCATGTTCTCCCACCCGGACGACTTTTCCAAATTCGTCATACTTATCCTTACCGAGTGCGCCCTTGACCATCAGGCTGCTGAAGGGCTGACCTTCCAAATCCTTGTTGCGGTTTATTACGAAGGTGCCTAAGGGGTCCTCCGTTTCAGGGTTGAACCTGAGGTACAAGCTTGCCTCACCGGAGAACGAAACCTGTTGAAAGATTATTTTTCTCAAACCGGGATCATTCTGTAAATCTTCCCTCTTCAATTCCGGATGGCTCAAAAGATACATTTCGACCTGCCGGGCAATCGAGCTTGCCATCTGGTTAATCTCGTTCTTGGACTTTTCAACGGCATATTGTTCGTTCTCGTTGACGATTAGCCCGACGGCTCTATTGAAGTATCCGACGGTAAACGGCACGGCGAGAACTAACGTAAACATAAAAACTGGAATTATAAAGAGAATAAGGAATATTTTGCCCCTTAAACCGATCTTCCTCCGCTTTAAACCAAAAGTCTCCAATCCGAGCGCGGGAACCTTTTCTGCCTTCGGCCTTACAGGGGGCGGGGTAAGGGTCTTGGCTTTTGATTTCGAAACCGTGATGACATTCCCGCAGGATGTGCATCTGAACCGGCTTACCTCCCCGTCAAATTTTTCAGGGTCAATCTCGTATTTTTTCCGGCACTTCTCGCATGTGGCTATCATAATTTTGCCTCCTTGCTGTCTTAAGGGCGTAACAAAAGCGATCGGGCGATTATAATCTGCAAATATCCTGAATAGTTTTTGAGCAATTTCAGTGCCAAATACAAGTATAACAGCTTAACTAATTGATATTACATAATTTCTTAAAATATATAAGACCAGAGTAGGCTAACAAATTTGACCTTTTTCGTCTCAATGGATAAAAACCTACCAGTTTAATGGGTAAATACAGGCTCTTGGCCTTCAACCCACGGTCAATTTTCTTCTTTGTTTGCCGATCCGTTCTCTATAGTCCCCTCACGGGTTTACTGAGAAACGGAATGCCTGCGACGGTGTTGATGAAATCGTGCGTTTGAGTCCTGTCTTTTGAAAGGGGTTGTTCACTCGTGGAGACCAGTACAAAGTGTGCGGATAGGCAATGTTTCCGTATCGTTATTACCCATCCCCTGGTTACATGATTATGCAGATGTTTATTTCGATAATCTATATATCTGTTAGCTCAAAAAGTCAAGACAAATTTAGGAAAAAATTTTTGATATTATGGGGTTATGGTGCGGAGGGTGTCTATGATTTCCGTGAAGGTCTTTTGGAAGACTTCGTATATCCTTTTTTCATTCCCCGAAATGGAGCCCTTTTCCCACCCATCTCCAGCATCGGAGACCTTCATCTCAAAGGAATTGACATCCCTGGAATACCGGATGGATACAGCATGTTCTCCCTGATAAACGAACTGGAATTGTCCTTGTAGAGCCCAATGGGGTGGAATGATGATTCCTTTCTTCACCATAGGTTGAAGTGAATGGGCATCGGGGTTCCATGCCATCAATTGAATGAGATAATCTATCGTCACCCCCGCCTTTTTAACTCGGTCCTTCAGAAACATCCTCTTCTCCGTATAAGGCCTCAGTGGAGGCACAGTCATCGGCCCAACCGAAGCACCGGTCCTGTCGGCTATCTGAAGGATGAGCATCTCTTCAACTTGTTTTCCCTTGGTCCTTGCAAGAAAATAGACACGGGTTAACGAATTCTCCCCTGGATTTTCATGTGAAAAAGAATATACAAGATTGAGTTCAGAAGGTAATGTCAAGGTGAAAACCGGCTTCTGGGAGACTAATTTCTTCCCTTGAATTTCTAAGTCCTTTTGGGCAGCATCGGCAAGGGCCCCTGTGGCTAGGATTAAACAGAATAACGCAATAATAGTTTTTCTCATTGTTTGTTCTTCCATGGGAAGCGGGGTTAGAGATTAGGATTCAGTTAATCCCAAAAAACCAATCCCCAACCCCGTGAGAAATTATTTCTTTTTCGTGAGCAACTCTTTCAATGTAGCTCCTGTTTGAGGACTTTTTCCCAGTATATCTTTCCAGCCTTCTTCGTATGGCACTTTGAGGAACCTCTCGCTTTCGGCGGGAGGTAGTGT
>JBAVGF010000352.1:0-1836 GCA_049684675.1 Thermodesulfobacteriota bacterium
GTTTGCGCCTGCCTGCCGGTAGGCAGGGGTGACGAAGCCGTCACGTAAAGTTTATTTGGAATTTGAAATCTGGGATTTCGTTATTTCCTTTTCCTGAGCGGTCCCGTTCTTGGCCAGAAATTCAAGAATGAGCGTGGCTACTTCTTTGGGTTTCTGTAACTCTAAGTCGTGGATCCCGTCGTTAAACCGCACAATCTCGACATTTTGAAGGTGAGCTCTCAAGAACTCTGCATTCGTCTCAGCCATGCCATGGTAGCAGGAATTCTTCCCATAAAGATAAAGCACCGGAGTCCGGATAGTCTTGGCTTGATCTGTGAAATCTTTCGACGTCTCGAGGGTTCGAGAGATGAGATGCCACGAAACGCGCGAAGCCGTTTTGTTATTCTGGGCCATGATCTCTACAACTTCCTTCTTCTCCACTTCACTCATCTGCTCCCATGCCTTCCCCATCACCGATTTCGCAACGAGCCTGTTAGCAATTCCAGCTCGAATCACCCCGATAGAAAGCTCTCCAAGCACAGGCCATCCTAAAAGGCCCTTCATGGGCTTATAAGGAACACTCTGATGTTTAATGCCATTTCCCTCAATCGAAATGATCATGTCCACTTTTTCCGGATACCGGGCGGCAAGGTTTAAGGCGATGGCGCCCCCATAGGATACACCCAAAATGTGGACTTTCTCGATCTGTAACGCTTCGATCATCTTTACAATCAAGTCGGCCTGCTCCTCTATTGTGTAGCCGAACCCGGACCTGGGTTTGTCAGAATCCCCTACACCGAGGTAATCCAGACAGAGCAATTTATAATGCTTTGAAAGGTACGGAATGACTCTATTCCAGTGCCTGTAAGTGCTAAAAGCCCCGGGGATGAGAAGGATTGGTTGCCCCTCTCCTGCCTCGACATAGTGAAGATTATACCCTTGAACGGCCATAAACTTATCCATGCCCTGTCTGGGTTTTAGATAAATCTGGTGCTTGTCATTCTTCACCATGTAGCTGCAGCCGGCGTTGAAAAGCAAACAGGGAATCAGTAAAATCACGAAAAGGACTTTCTTCAAATTCTCATCCATGGTGGGCCATTCCAATTCTGCATTTTGCCATACCCTAAGTCGATAATCGAGTTCTACGGGACAAAAAGTTTATCGCTGAGATGACCATTAATCGCATAGTCTTGAATAATGCTGACCTCAAGGGGCTTTCCCTCCAAATCATATCTCTCGATCCGGGTGGGGAGCCAATATTGCTTCGATAGGATGATGCGATATTTTTCGAGATTTTTCCCCTCAATATAATCCAGACCCCACAGCCAGAATCTTATTTGATCTTTATCTTCATAGAATTCATCCGTCTTCTGCTTTACCTTCTCGAGATTTTTGAAGAGAAAACCGATGAAATAGTCCATGTCCGTCTGGTTGATCCATTGCCCAGCAGGGGTACGGATGACGGGGTTGTCAATGGAAAACCGAAATTTCATTGCCGGCAGGAAGCGAAGGGGCAAGACGGTTGCTTCCTTATCCCCTTCCGCATAAAAAATGGTCAGGGATGAATAAGGGCGTGAAAAATCGACCCGTATTTTCTTTCCCTTCTTGAAATAAAATTTGAACTGATAGCGCTCGCTCTTTTCCCCGTCTTTATAAAAAATCTGCTCTACTTCACAGGTATAATCTTCGACAGTCTTAAACGCAGACTCCATTTCTTGAAGGACAGCGAGGATCCGATTTTCCTCTGCACCTGCCGTTGGGGGCAGGAAGCTCACCGCCATAAGAGGCAAGAAGGCCGATGCGAGCCATACCCTGCCGGGCCTGGACATTCTATTTGAAGGCAAAATTTTCGTCAAA
>JBAVGF010000353.1:0-9148 GCA_049684675.1 Thermodesulfobacteriota bacterium
TCTCTTCCTGCCAGAACCCCTTGATTGGTCTCTACCGCAGGAAAACAGGTTTGTGTACAAAGTCTGCAGCCCGTACATCGGAAAAGGGTCGCCTCGATTTCGGGCGTCCAACCAATTTTCCCTTCGATGATGGCTCTGACAAGGGCATTCTTCCCTCGCGGGGTAGCCCATTCCCTGCCCTCAACTGCATAAACAGGGCAGTGGGCCAGACAGAAGCCACACCGATTGCACTTGGCGATCTCGTCATATAGTAAGGTCTTGAGTTCTTCTTGCTTCATATTTAGATTCCTCCAACAAATCGGCCTACGTTCAGGATACCTGCTGGGTCTATTTGTTCTTTCAATCGGCGCATAACTATATAGTCACCTCGGGATTGTCCCCATACATCCACCTTTTTTTTGATCGAACGGGGAGACCATTCCACAACGAGGTTGCCCTCATTTTTTATTGCCTCAGCGGTCAGCTTTTCGATCAGTTCGGCAAAGGAATCAATCTTCGATCGAAAATTCTTCCCTGGCAGAATATAGGAGTATAGAATTCCACTCCCTGCATGAGAGATGAAGGCACAATCTATACCGAATTCTCTGGCAATTTTTTCATAATTTCCAAGCATCTCACCAGATTTAGAGATCAAAAAGTTGGACTTCAGGCGGATGAAATTCGGGTAGTTCACGGTTAATCCATTGGAGAAGTCTCGGATGGCAATCCAAAAAGCCTGATGCTTCTCTGAAGTTAAAGTCATAGCCGCAAGGGTCCCATATTTCTTCCCCATCTCGCTCATTTCGAAGCTTTGCCTATCAATGCTCTCAGCGACCCCCTCCAACCCAACAGCAATTAGATAATTTCCATCTGAAGGCATGGAGATTGAAGATTTCATATTTTGGACAGCTATGGAATTAAGAATCTCAATGGATGAGGGAACTAACTGGGAGCTTCTTACTTCACGAGCGAAGCCGTCTGCGTCCTCCAATCTTGCGAAAGAGAGCGAAAAGGTTGCCTCTTTTTCAGGGAGAGGAAGGAGTTTAAATGTCATTTCACAAAGTATCCCCAGGGTTCCATAAGATCCGATTAAGAGTTTACACATGTCATAGCCGGAAACATTTTTGACCGTCTTCCCGCCGGAAACGACAATATCTCCATTCGGGAAAACGGCCTTGGTCCCGATGATCAAATCCCTGGCCGTTCCGTAAAGCAACCTCTTTGGCCCGCTCGAGTTGGTGGCTACAATTCCGCCCAGCGTAGCTTTATCGGTGAAAGGTGGGTCAAGAGGAAGAAAATACCCTATCCCCACTTTAGCCAGACTTTTTTCAACCTCATTCAGGGTGATTCCACCTTGTGCAGAGAGGGTCAAATTTTCGCAGTCGTTGTCCGTGATGCGATTGAGTCGACCAGTCAAAAGAATGATATCCATCTTTTGGGGAATTCCACCCATCCCCATTTTTGTTCCATTCCCCCTTGGGATGATGACGAGATGCTGTTGATTAGCATGGGCAACGACCTTTGAAACCTCATCCATCGTCCCTGGAGAGACGATCGTCTTTGGTTTCTTCCCATCTATTGCATAGGCCTTGAGCTTATCCGGATCTTGGATGATATGCAATTCTCCAACAATTTCCTTTAACGGAGAAACCATTTTGTTGGTCCTTGGCATACCTTGCTCCTTTCAGATGAAAAACCTCAGGTGAATCCCCTCCCGTCAAGGGAACGGGGGAATTATTGGAAAATTTGATTAAGCTCCCGTTTCAGGTAACACCTTCCCCGGATTGTAAACATCTTCGGGATCGAAGGCCATCTTCACCTTCTTCATGGCACGAATATCTTTAGGAGTAAAGACGAAGAGCATTTCCTTCTTCTTCTCCGTGCCGATGCCATGCTCGCCGCTGATCGTTCCACCTGCATCGACACATAATTTCATGATTTCGGAACCAGCTAAATGAACTTTTCTCAACTCCTCCTCATTTCGCTCATCAAATAGTATGAGAGGATGAAGGTTTCCATCTCCTGCATGAAAGACATTGGCAATGGCAAGGTTATACTTCTTACCCACCTCCATAACTTTGGTTAAGACTTCTGGAAGTTTTGTTCGAGGGACAGTCCCGTCGCAAACCAGATAGTTAGGTCGAAGCCTGGCAATGGCGCCAAAGGCCCCCTTTCGCCCTGCCCAGAGTTGAGTCCTTTCTGCCTCGGTTTTTGCAGCCTTTACTTCACGGACATTATTCTTTTTGCAGATTTCCATGATCCTCTCAGCCAACCTCTCCATCCCGTCCTTCAACCCGTCGAGCTCAATTAACAGGACCGCCTCCGCATCAAGAGGAAAACCCGCATGGATCGACTCCTCGACCGCCTTAATGGTTAATCTGTCCAACATCTCAAGAGTGGCAGGAACAATCCCATCGCCGATGATTGCAGAGACAGTCCTCCCTGCATCCTCGAGGCTATTATAGATAGCCAGCATGGTCTTCACTGCTTCCGGTTTCGGCATGATTCTGAGAATCAATTTCGTGGCAATCCCAAGGGTGCCTTCGGAACCCACAAGAACTCCTGTCAAATCATATTCTGGGCTATCTAAGACCTTACCTCCAACCTGAACCACTTCCCCATTAGAGAGAACCACCTCAGCTCCCAAGATATGATTGGTCGTCACCCCATATTTGAGACAGTGAGGTCCTCCAGAATTTTCTCCGAAATTTCCACCGAAGGTAGAGACCTTTTCACTAGCAGGGTCAGGTTGATAGACATATCCGTAACGGGCCAAAGCGTTTTTCAATGCAAGTGTAAAGACCCCCGGTTCCACCACAGCCCTCTGATTTTCGATATCGATCTCTAAGATGCTATTCATTCTTGAAAAGTGAATGACGATGCCGCCCTGTGTTGGAATGGTGCCCCCGCTCAGGTTTGTTCCCGACCCTCTGCCGACTACATGGATCCCGTTTTCATGAGCGAACTTGACGATCTTGGAAACCTCTTCTGTTGAACCCGGAAGGACAATGCAATCAGGTCTTCCCCTGAAGAGGGAAGCATCGTAACCATAGAGCAACAAGTCTGTCTCCGAAAATAAGACATTTTCCTTTCCCACGATCCTCGCCATTTCTTCGATCAGCTTTTCCAGTTCCATAAAGTCTCCTTAAAATTTAAATAAGTTCTAGTCCCCCAACCCCCGTTTAGGAAAAGAGGTGAGAGAGATGATTACCCTTTTCCGAATCGGTCTCCGATTTTCAAATCGACTGACTTGGCAAATTCAACGGGTCCTATCTTCTCACCTTTATCAACTCTAAGTTTCCCAATTTGTATGACGCCGCCCTTTACAGCGACTTGAATACTCCTTTCTTCGATAGAGACGATTTCACCGGGTTGTTTTTCGATGGTCGATGGAAACATTTTAACATCGTAAAACCTGATCCTTGCAGCCCTAAAGGTCGTATAAGCACCTGGCTGGGGATCGCAACCCCTAATCAAATTATAAACGTCTCTGATGGCTTTTTCAAAGTTCACAGAAGCCACTCGATCATCACACGGAGGCTCATAAGTTGCTTTGGAATCATCCTGTGGAATCCTCGGAGCTTTTCCTTTCTTGATCAATTCAACCGCCTCCACCATGCCATCCACTCCCATAGGAAAGAGAGCATTAAAATAAAGAGAACCCGTCGTATCATCCGGACCAATCTCAACCTCTTTTTGTAATAAAATGGGCCCTGTATCGATCCCTTTGTCAACCCAGAAAATGGTGAAACCTGTCCGGGTATCGCCCCGGATAATCGCCCAGTTAATCGCAGTCGCACCACGATGTCTCGGTAAAAGAGAGGGATGGTAGCAGATGGTACCGAGCGATGGGACAGTCAGCAATTTTTCAGGAATAATATCAGTTACGAATGCGAGTATGGCAAGCTCTGGCTGCAATCTCACATAGGCATCATAAACCTCTGGGTCCCTCATCAAATTTGGGCGAAAGAAAGCAATTCCCGACTTTTCTGCTAAAGTCTTCATCCCCTCGCCTCTTTTATCAGGAGGGGAGAAAGTTCCTGCTATCTCCTGCCCTTTCTGAATCAAGGCCTCTAATACTTTCTCGCTAAAGGGACCTTGCCCAACGATGATAATTCTCATCAGTTAAACGCTCCAAAGAAAAAAGGGACAGGCTATTTTTTTTCTAAACAAACACCGAGAAAGTAGCTTATCCCCTTTAAATCTAATTCTATTTCTTTCTCTTTGCATCAAACGCCGAGATTTCCTCCATGGTCGCCAGGATCGTCCTCGCATTATCATAGACCGGAGTATCTACCATTTTTCCCATGTACGAAACGGCAGCGGCCCCCTTCGCAATCCCCTCTTCCTCAAAAACCTTTACCACACCCTTTGCCCATTCCACATCCTCCGGCGATGGGGTATAGATTCTGTGGGAAGGTTCAATTTGGCTCGGATGAATGAGCATTCTTCCTTCGTAACCTAACTGACGGCCGAAGCGGGTGTTCTTCTCAAAGGCTTCTGTATCCTTAAAAGCCACGAAGGGGCAATCAATCGCAATACAACCCGCAGCCCTCGCAGCCACAGCGGTATGGGCCCGCGCATAAAATTGCTCGTCCCCCTCGGTGGTGAGTTTAACCCTCATGTCTTTCGTGTAATCGACCGCACCAAAGATCAGAGAATTGACCCTTTTGCTGGCGATGGCTGAGGGATAAGCGTTAATGACCCCTTTTGCTGTTTCAATAAGAAGCTGAATGGCAACACTTCCCACCTTCAGTCCTCTTCTCCGCTCAAGTTCCTCTAATTTCCAGTCGAGACGCTGAACATGATCCGAACCACCGGTCTTGGCCAAACAAACGCCAGAAAGCCCCTCGTACACGATGGCCTCAAGGTCATCATTCGTCATCAATGTTTCCCAGTTGTTGATCCGAACATAGATAGTTGATCCACCTGACCCAGCAGATTTCAAATTTTCTTTGACCATTGCACGGGCTTTTGGTTTCTCAGCAGGAGGAACGGAATCTTCCAGATCCAATGTGATAATGTCAGCTGAAGTCTCGGGAGCCTTAGAAATCATCTTGTCATTATTCCCTGGAATGTAAAAAACAGATCTCATTACAGTCATGATTGCACCTCCTATTAGGTTTTTTGAACAATGTCAAATTTCAAAATCCAAATGCCAAATCAATCTCAAATGATCAAATGTCAAAATTTTTTGAGTCATTTGAGCTTTGGATATGATTTGAACTTGATTCACGTTCGGTTCATCACTTCGTGCGACCTTTGACATTTAAACTTCTCATATTTAGACCTTTAATAATCGTTTCAGGGTTGGAGCGATTTCATCGGGTCGGTCCACCACATGAACTCCCGCCCCTTTAAGAGAAGCGATCTTACTCTTTGCTGATCCTTTCCCCCTTTCGATGATACTGCTTGCATGGGAGAATCGCATCCCTTCCGGAGCCCATGCCCCGGCCACGTAAACAACAAGGGGCTTCGTAAATTTCTTCGTTCTTACAGCCTCGGCCGCTTCCTCTTCATAAGGACCGCCGATTTCGCCAAAGACCGCGACGGCCTTTGTATCCGGATCGGCCTCAAAAAGAGGCAAGATGTCGCCCATGGATTGACCTAAAACCGGCTCTGTCCCTATATGCACGACCGTGGTCACGCCAAGGCCTGCCTGTTGAATGGCCCATGGCACCGTTCCCGACTGTCCACCACTTCTTGAGATGACACCCACAGGTCCTGGCACAAAAACTCTTCTTGCAAACTCAGGGGTACCTCCGAGCCAGCCAGCCGCCGCAATACCAGGACTAATAATTCCGATGGAGCCCGGCCCTAATAAACGGGCACCCTTCTGTTTTCCATAAGCCATCATCTCAAGGATGTCATACAGCGGAACCCGCTCCACGGGCATCACAATGAATTTAATTCCGGCATCTAAGGCCTCCAGAACGGCGTCCTTTAGGCCTGGGCCAGGAACAAATGTCACGCTTGCATCGATCGGACCTTTCGCCCTTACAGCCTCTTCGACCGTATTGAAGACAGGGATTCCCGATACTTCTTCCCCTCCCCTTCCAGGTGTCACCCCGGCCTCTACCTTTGTGCCGTAGCCTTTCATAAACGCAGCCCTTACCGAACCTTCCCTCCCTGTGATTCCCTGAACTAATATTGTCGTATTCTTTTCAAGTAGAATTGCCATCCTCTTCGCTCCCTCTTGAATTTAGATTTCAGATCTGAGATTTAGGATTCTAAATCTGCAATCCGCGATCTGAAATCTAAATTCTTAAACGACTCCATGTTTTCTTCTATATTCTTCCAAACCGGGGATCGGGGCTTCGATTGTAATCGCCTTATTTCCCCTGAACCAGCATTCGTACTCGCATGCGAGACACTCTGTGCCAACACGCTTGGCGAATTCTGCATCTCCTCCAAGGGCAGGCTTCCCATCCTTCATCACTAAAATACCGCGGTCATAGAGTTTGCACCCTGCAACGCAGGCATGGGTATTGCAACCGGCGCATTTGTTTTCGTCGATGATGACCTTGATCGTTCTCTCTTCGAAATGCATGCTCGCTCCTCCTTAGAATGTCTTGCTAAGCTTTTACGCCTCTTTTCTTCCGATATTCATCAATAAGCGTCCTCATCCGTTTTGCTAAAAACTCTGTCTCGTACACCCTATCGCTTCCGTAGATCTCGATGGGGTTCTGCTTCAGCAGGTCTGCTGTTCCTTCCTTCAGAATCTCCATCGACTCCTTTTCCTTATTTCCGCAAAGCAAAATTACGCAGGGAAATCCGGGTCTCTTGGGGAGTTCCTCCCTCAGGGCCTTCACCACACCGTGTGCATGGTGCCACTGTTCTTGATTCGCCACAATGAAACCGCCGAGCATGTATCCTTCAATATCCGGTTGAGAAAGAATAACCTTCGCAGCCCTGTAAACTTTTGCTGCCGTTGGGTTACCACTCGTATCGGCATAATTGGCAATCTTAAGACCTTGCCGATTTAAAGCGTCCACTCCCAGAATGGCGCCTCCTCCACCTATCCCATGGTAGCCCACGTAACCAGGTCCTTTCTTATCCGGAGCCATCTGTGCAATGTAGCAGGTTCCCCTAAGATCGCCCTCTTCAATCCACCAAGAAATCCTGTCAAACTCGGTAGGCGGTGTAGGGGCTTCGCGGGCCACGTCAATGCCCAGCTCCGGATGGCGAAACACGGATGAGTCATCAATAGCAATCCGGCAATCGGCAGCGAGTATCTTCCCGTCCTTCGTCAACACGAGCGGGTTAATCTCTGCCGTCCGGCAATTATAGTTCTTAAATGTCTGGTACAAGCCCATAATGGCTTGAGCAATTGCGGGAAGAACCTTGGTTGGGACCTTCAACTTCACACAAAGATTAAGAGCATCATAGAGGCGGAACCCGCGGAGGACATCCACGTTCACTTGTGCGATCTTTTCCGAAGGCACCGCTTCAATATCCATCCCGCCTTCGGTGCTGAACATCACCACCGGGGCTCTTACTTCCCTTGAGGCATCAATGATCACACCCGCATAGTATTCTTTTTCAATATCCAATTTTTCTTCCACCAGTACTTTTTCAACCTTCAGGTTTTTGATTTCCGAACCCAAGAGCTGGTTAGCGACAATCTCTGCATCGAGAGGATGTTCACCAAACTTGATTCCTCCTGCTTTTCCACGGCCTCCGGCCCAAACCTGTGATTTGACGGCAACGGGCTTGCCGATTTTCTCGGCGATCTTTTTCGCCTCTTGGGAGGTCGTTGCTACCTCGCCCTGAGGGATTGGTACCTTGGCTGCCTTGAGCAGCTGCTTTCCCTGATATTCATATAATCGAGCCATGACCTCCTCCTAAAGGCTATAAAATTGAAAAATAACTAAGTCTATATTCTGCCTTTTTATAACAAATGAGGCGGATCTTGTCAATAAAAAAGATTAAACGTACAAATGGTCAGACCAAAATATAGGATCTTGTTTTTCAAGTGAAGTTTTGAATGGTTAGATACATTTTAATTTAGAGATTGACAAAAGTGTGATTTTTTTTTACAATGGTTTGACCACTAAACCATGACAAAATAGTCAAATTTTGGAACTCTCCTCACTGCAGGGAGTCTCTTATGTTTAAATCCATCAAGCACACCAAGGTTTCTGATGAAATCGTGAATCAGATAAAAAGCCTCATCAGTGAGGGGGTGTTAAAGCCGGGAGATCGTCTCCCTCCAGAAAGAGAACTTATCAAAGAATTCGACGTGAGCCGCCCTTCCCTCAGGGAGGCCCTGAATTCCTTGGTGGCGATGGGGTTCTTAGAAGCTGCCCAGGGGAATAGGACTGTCGTTAAATCTCTCGTTTCAGATAAAATCTTCGAACCTCTTGACAATCTTTTGAAAGAAGATATTAATACCTTCTTCGAACTTTTAGAGGTAAGGAAGGCAATTGAGACATGGAATGCCTACTTCGCAGCCAAACGAGCCACCTCCGAAGACATCGCCCGCCTTGAGGAAATCGTCGAATCCATGAGGAAGACAGTGGAAAAGGGCAGGGAATATCCTGACAAGGAGGATGCGGATTTTCATATGGCCCTCACGCTTGCAGCCCACAACAAGATCCAGACACACGTCATGTATACCCTTCATGGCATGTTGAAGGAATGGATCGAGAAATATTACTATAAGTTGATGAGCAAGTCCGATCTCAATCTACTTGAACAACATGTCGCCATTCTAGAGGCTATTAAACAGAAGAATTCGGATCTGGCAAGGGCAAGAATATTTCAACACCTTGAGTATGTGGAATCCCGCGTGAGAGAGGGCATGCAATCTGAAAAAGGGCTGGAGAACGGGAGAAAATAGGAAAGCATCTTTTCCAAGAAACTTTAGACCTGCCCGAAGGGCGGGTTAATTTCAAATGAAATCTCAAAGAGGAGCGAACGTGGGACAAAAGCGGGCGGGGGCTCTGTCACGAATCGATACCAAAGGCTGGAAGCTTATCTCTCTCGAATATGGTCATCACACGATTCAGATCTATGTCCCCGGGGATTCCTTCGAGATCAGTTTGGGCAAGGTTCCTCATATTGATAAGACTCGATCTGAGATCGAAAGGGCCTTTTCAAATACTATCGGGAGTCCAAAGTTAGAGAAGATTGTCAAAGAGAAGGGGAAGGATCCTAAGGAGATGAC
>JBAVGF010000354.1:0-3535 GCA_049684675.1 Thermodesulfobacteriota bacterium
CAAGGTTCTCCGCCCATATCAGCGTTTCCAGATCGTTGACCAGGCAGACCGTCATCCGCTCTCCGTCATCCTGGAGGATCTCCGCCGTTTTCACCCAGGCCGGACGGTGAGAGGGACAACGCTTCTCGAAAAAGAAATCCTTTTCCACCCCTTCGGGATAGCGCTTCAAGGTCAATGCCCGGTCTTTCAAATGGGGCAGGATGAACGCCGCGATCCGGCGGTAGTATTCCAAGATGTGGGCCTTCGTGAAACCATAGGAGGGATAGAGGTCCTTTTCAAGGTTCGATAAAGGGAGTCTTATCCCCCCCATCTCCACGAATGTGCGGCTCACTTGTTCTCCTTTACTTTCCGCATGCTCTCCTCCAGCGCGGCGACCAGATCGGCTGGACCTTCTCCCTCTTCTTCCTCCACTACAGGGGCCTCCACCGGAGCCTTTTCTTTCCTCTTCGCCTCCAAGAGACCCATGATCCTCTTCCGCCGCTCGTCCGCGTATTTTTCCGGATTAAAGTCTTCGATCATTTGCTTAACGCTTTTTTTTATCCGGTTTTCCTCTTCGGTCGCGATCTTTCCCTTCTTCGGCGAAAAACCTTCATCGGGAAGCGTTTCATCGCTGTAATGAAGCGTGATCAGGGCCAGCGCTCCCTCCTTGTTTTCGACCGCTACCAGATACTCACGCTCGGCCAGCACGAATTTTGCGATCCCGGCCTTGTTTGTCCGGCGCAATACCTCGGCCAGCAGCCGATACGCTTTTTCGCCGCCCTTCGAAGGAACGAGATAATAGGGGTGATCATAATAGATTGGGTCCACTTCCTTCATATCGATGAATTCAACGATCTCGATCGTGCGGCTCCGTTCGGGCGACACGGATTCCAGCTCCTCGTCCGTCATCAGGACGTATTGATCGGGCGCGATTTCGTATCCCCTGATGATCTCTTCCCGGGGTACCGTCGTTCCTTCTTTCGGACAAACCATTTTTCTCGTGAGAGGAGAGTAATCCTTGTTGTGGAGCAGGCGAAACGAGACGCGGCCGGGCTCGACGGCCGTCACCAACCGCACCGGAATCGCCACCAGGCTGAAACTGATCGTCCCACTCCATATTCCCTGCACAGCCATATCATTTCTCCTTGCTACCAGGCAGTGGAGATAGAAAACAGATTATTAATGTCCCAAAATAGTCTCTTCACTCCCACAAACGTCATTCCTGCGAAAGCAGGAATCCAGAGTCTCATCGTAAAGTCCCTGGATTCCGGGTCAAGCCCGGAATGACGGGCATTTAGCCACCGGATTCCTCTGCGCCCTCTGTAATTCATACCTGTCTTTCCGGTCTTCCCCTCAGGCGGCTTTCTTCAGACTCGCTTCAAGGACCTGAAGCAACTGGTCTGATCTCGTGGGCTTCAGGCGTCTGGGGGCCAGGACCACAATTTTCTCTCCGCGGGCTTTTTTCTCGATCATCTCTTGCAGCTTCTTCTGATGTTCGTTTTCGAACTTCTCTGGCTGAAAAGAAGCCGTCAACTGATCGATCAAAAGGCTACCAATTCTCAGTTCTTTTTCCGACACGGGAACGTCCTGCAGTTCAAGAGATGCTACCGGAATCACCTCGTCGGCATACCGCAGCGTATTTAGGCGAAGGATCTTCCCGCGTGCCTGCAAGGCCCCGAGATAGGACCGCTTTCTCATGGTCCAGGTGCAGATGCCCTCCACATCCATCTCCTTCAAGGCCCCGACAAGCGCGGCATATCCTTTTCCATGAATATCCGAAATATCCGGCTCCAGGTAGTACAGGCGATCTAGGAAGATGGCGTCGATTTGTTCGGTTTTGACGAATTCATGGACTTCGATCATCCGGCTGCTTTCAGGAGCAGTTTGTTCGAGTTCCTCCGGATCGACGATGATATATTTCCCGTCCTCCACTTCAAACCCTTTGGACTGTTCTTCTGCCGGCACCGGTTGTTTTTCATACGCACAGACCATCTGCTGGCGCAATCTCACTTGGTCGCGTTTGTGAAGGAGGTGAAACTGAATCCGCTCCTCCTTGACCGCGGTATGCAGCTTTACGGGCACGTCCGTATCCCCAAAATGGATGGTTCCTTTCCAGATTGTTGATCCTGCCATTGAAATCCCCCAGTTCTTTAAATTCCATTTTTCGTTTAAATTCCACTACATACGAAAGGGAGTAATCAAAATCCCTTATTTAAAGATAGTAACGGATAGGGCAGGCGTCAACCGTCGAATTAGGGGGGTGTTCGTGCGGGGCTTGCTTAGAGATTTCGATATCTTAACCTAGAGCCAGGAGAGCTGTACAGGGTGTAGGCAATCCGTCGAGATCTGTCTTGTTCAGGTCATCAAGATGGAAGGTGATTTCCCGGTAATCGATCAGGAATGGTGAATCGGATGTGGAGTATATGCTGTCTCCTGCTCCACCTCAGCCGTAAAGTTGGTGAGAAAGTCTGATGCCATCCCTCCAAGGGACTTTAAAGAATTACACCAAGAGATTTTGAAGGAGCGAAAACCCGCAGCGTAATGCAAACGCTCACCGGGGGTCGGATCGATCGGCATCCGCTGGGGACATCTTGTTAGCGAATGGTTATCTTCTTTCGTCGTCCCTTTGTTCACGCGGTGCGTAAATGGATCCCCTCATAGCCATAGAGTTAGTGAGAGAAAGCTGTAATCACAATTACAATGGCACATAACAGAAAGTTGAGATGTGCCAGAAGAAAGAGCTTAAACCGAGCACTTAATTCCTCATCCTTATTTCTTAGATGCCTATAATATCGATAGACGTTTAGAGTTCCTGCGAACAATACCATTCGGAAGTCCGGTCGAGCCTTGATTTCTCTTTGCGCAAGAATTGCCGTTATTCCAAAAAAGGCCATCGTAAATACCAGATATATTCCAATCATGAAGTCCCAAGTGAGCATATCCAATTTTCTTATATCTCGCTAACGAGCCTGTAGAAAAAACCCCTCAATACGATTAACGGATAGTTTTCGAGGGTCTCTACTTTTGACCCCTCCCCAGTTGTAGATCGTTGCATACAGACCATCCTAAGAAGTCGTGTTTTCTTCCAACTCGCCGGTTTCGCGCGACGTTGACTTTTTCTACAGCCTCAATCCCACAATCATGGGCGGAGTAAAAAAGAATCTCGTGAATTGATTTATTAGCCATTTTGGCATCCTTTAATAAAACCATTACACATTTTTGGCTTCGATTATTCTCATGAACCCATCGATATTAATAGACAACTCGGGAAGGTTCAAACCATCACTGCCAATTTTTCTATTGTGATATTTTGCGAAATAAACCAATTTGGTCAACTCTCTTATATTGTGGGTATTGCTTCCCATATTCAGCGTGAGACCCCTATTTATGTCTGTCAGAACATCTTGACGATTATCCATTATTTCTAAAATTGAATAAATGTCGAAACAATAACGACCATCATCATCTTTATAAAAGAACTGGTCCATATGGGGGTAAGACTTCTCATTCAAATATGATCCTAGATCATCCTCAAGGAGTATTCGAGGATATGTAG
>JBAVGF010000355.1:0-14499 GCA_049684675.1 Thermodesulfobacteriota bacterium
TCACCCATCCTGTCACTCCATTTCCCACAGATACCCTCACCCTTCCTCCTGATAACAGGTACTATAAGGGGTTCTTCAAAGGCGCTGTCAAGCTTCCCTTCAACAGTAAGTTTAATGTGAACATCGGATATTCGAGTGCGATGTCGGATACAACGCTCTTAAATCAGTTTATTACGAACGGGACGATTAACCCAGTCATCCTGAGTAAACCTGACTTTGGTGGGAGAATCGATACCCAAAACTACTCCTTCGCTCTAACGTCTAACCCCGTTCGTTTCATCGATACCAAAATATTTTACAGCTACTATAAGAAAGACAACAAAAACGACGTGATATTCCAAAATGAGCCAACCCTGGGGGCAATTGAGTTCAACAAGCCTTTTGAATACAAAAAGCAAGAAGCTGGGGTCGATCTCGGCGTGAAGCTTCCTGCAAGTCTGTATCTGAGCGGCGGCTTTAAATATATCGATACAGACAGAAAGGTGAAAGGGATAGAGTTGTTTGAGGCGATAGAGGGCGCGGAAGCAGCGGCAGAGATCGCTTTACCAGATAATAAAGATAACATCTGGTCAGTGGACTTGAAGTGGAGCGGCTTAGATTTTCTCTCAGCCAGGGTGGGGTACGAGAGATTCAACAGAAGTGCAGATTTCCCGCTTCCCACGATGCCCACTAACAGAAGATTCGCTTACGCGGGTCAGGGCAGAGATACCTACAAAGCATCCGTCGATCTCTTCCCGATAGAGAACTTCAATTTCAGTTTCGGGTACCAGCACAAGAATACGGATTATAAAGAAATTCTTGGGCTTCGATCCGACAGGAGGGATGAATTCGAGATCAGCACGGACTACGCCATAGGAAAAATCGCAAAATTGTATGGATTCATTGATTATGAGAGCATCAGATTTAATCAAGTCGGACAGAGAACTGAAGCTATCGCCACCCCTGGAAATTGGGATGCAAAACAGAAGGATAGATCGTGGGGGTACGGGATAGGAACAGAGATTTATGTCATTCCCAAGAAACTGAGTCTGATTTTTCAACATGATTATTTGAAGTCAAACGGAAATGTCGACCTTACCCTTGATCCGGTGCTTTTCGCCGCTTCTGGAATCGCCGGAGCCAACAATGACATCATCGATATCATGAATTGGGACGACTACACTAAATATAGCGTCAAAATAAAGGCCGTCTACAATTTCACAAAATCCTTGACCGGTTTGATTGGGTATGCTTACGAAAGGTATAATTTTAAGGATGCCCAGCTCGATGGGTACAATTTCACTCCTACAGGGGGTACTACGAATACCGGCTTTCTTACGGGGGCCTATAAGGATCAATCGTACAAGGCAAACTTGATATTCGGAGGTATGACTTACAAATTTTAACTCAATCTCTTCTTTCTTTTTCGGTTCCCTTCGTGATGCAACCTTAAACCATGTGGGGTCGGCGACGACCCCATTTTTTTGCTTTACCCTCGCAGCAGAAATCCATTCATTTCTAAGATTTTCAAAACTCCTTCAAATCGAATTTTTGAGTCATCTCTGATGCCTCCACACCGTACACCCTCGTAAGGAAATCGTAGTTTAAAGCATTGTTTAAGCGTGTGATTTATGCTAACATTTCAGACTAAATTCCAACGGAGGTTAACCTTTTATGGATATGCGAAAGATTCTGAGAAAGATTGAAAAAACCAAGGCCCCCGAGGTGAACAAAGTAGCGGTGGCCTACTCCGGAGGTTTGGATTCTTCTCTCGCCATCGAGCTGCTCAGAAGAAAATATAAAGCGAAAAAGATCCTTCCGATTACGATTGATATCGGCCAGGGAGAAGACGAGGTCCTTGAGAGCAGGAGGAAGGCCAAGATTCTCAAAATCAAGCCTCTCTTTTTCGATCTTCGAAAAGAATTTACGGAGGTCTGGATAGCACGAGCCATTCAGGCCAACTCGGATTATCTCGGCTACCCCGTCTCCACCTCCATGACCAGACAGATCGTGGCGCGTAAGGCGGCGGAGGTTGCGCGCGCAGAGGGATGTGATGCCATTCTTGAGGGATCCAGCGGAAAGGGAAATGATCAATATCGCATGCACAACGTCTTCAAGATGTTTGCCCCCGGGCTGAAAATCCTCGTGCCGGTCCGGGATTTTGATTTGACCCGACTTGAAGAAGAGGCATTGTGCCGGGCCTGGGGCGTCCCGGTGACGGAGATGATCACCGGAGGGGATGATAAGACGATGTGGTGTCGATCCATCGCCAGTGGTGCCATCGACCTGAACCAGCCCCTTCCGGATAACATCTGGATGTGGTATCGCCCCATTGAAAAGTCGCCTGATAAACCTTCTTTTATCAGTTTGGAGTTCGAAAAGGGGATTCCCACCAAACTGAACGGTAAACGGAAACCCCTTGGAGAAATCATCCCGTTCCTCAACGTCATGGGTGGGATACATTCCATTGGCAAGATTGACATGTTTGAGGATGGGATCATGGATCTGAAGAGCCGGGAGATCTATGAGGCCCCTGGCGCGACGATCCTCCTTAAACTCCATCGAGACTTGGAACAGTTCTGCCTCACCAAGGACGAGATCCAGTTCAAGAAAGGAATCGATCAGAAGTGGGCCTATCTGATCTACCATGGAATGGCCTACCATCCCTTGCGGTACGATCTGGATGGCTTCATTGAGACTTCTCAGAAGATGGTCAACGGGAAATATAAGGTCAAACTCTTCAAGGGGAGCATTGAGATCGTCAATCGAGAATCGAAGACGAGTCTCTTCTCGCCTGAGATCCGCTCCATCAAAACCACTGGTTTTGATCAGAGACGCTGCGCGGATGCGGCCTTCGTTCGCGGGCTTCCGTTTGAAATCTTAGCCAAAAGAAAGACAAGGTAGAAAACGTTAAGCACCAAATCACAAATAACTTCCAATGGCCTAAATTCAACAAAGTGGAAAGTGGTTTTGGTCATTTGGAATTGGTGTTTGGAATTGCCCGTCATCTCCCCCTCCCCAGGCGGGAGAGGGAGGGAGTGAGGGGGAGCACATCCTGTCCACTCCCACCTTAGTCCTCCCCCATCAAGGGGGAGGATAATGAGATAGATTTTCATGGTTCGTGGATGACGAACCCGCCATGTAAAATTTATTTGGAATTTGGGGACTGCGATTTAATATTTGAAAATGGGCCCCAAGATTCTTAACCTTGGTTGCAGCCAATGTTGATTCAGGGGATTGAAGATGAAGATTGATAAACTGTGGGGTGGGCGGTTTGAAGAACTTCCCTCTCAGGAGATGGTCGATTTTCTTTCGGGAAGAGACGTCAAGGGGATCCCCCCCTGCGACGAACGTCTGATCCCCTACGATCTCTGGGGAAATCGAGCCCACGTCCTTATGCTTTGTCGGCAGGCCATCCTCTCGAAACAGGATGGAAAGAAAATCCTCATGGGATTAAGGGAAATAGAGACACTTCATCAGAAAGGAAAGTTTGAACTGGATCCTTCGAAAGAGGATGTCCACACCAATATCGAGAGTTATCTCATTGAGCGGGTGGGAATTGAATCCGGAGGGAAAGTCCATACCGGAAGAAGTCGGAATGACCAGATTGTTCTCGACATGCGTCTTTACCTTCGGGACCAGGCCTTGGAATTCGTCGAAGGATTGATCTTTCTAATGGAAATCCTTCTTCAGAAGGCCGAAGAACACCGTTCGACCGTCATGCCTGGCTATACCCATCACCAGCATGCGGTCGCCACTACTTTTGGCCATATCCTCCTCTCTTTTGGAGAAGCCTTCGAGCGAGATGTTCAGAGATTTAGGCATTGGTTTGATCTCTTCAACAAAAACCCTTTGGGCGCAGCCGCTGGGTACGGCACCTCTTTCAAGGTGGATCGGCAGCTGACTTCCAGGTTACTCGGATTTGATGGGCCCACAGAGAATGTGACCGATTCCATTACCCAGCGATGGGAGCCTGAGGCAGAGCTGGCCTATGATGCCGCCGTGATGTTGGACCATCTCTCTACCGTGGCCCAAACCCTGATCCTTCTATCCACCCATGAATTTAGTATGGTCCGGCTGAACGATCGACATTGCTCGGGCAGTTCGATCATGCCGCAGAAGCGAAACCCCTGCTCCTTAGAGGTGATCAAGGCAAAGACATCTTTTGCCCATGGAATGGTCGTCAGCCTCCTCTCCATGGGCAAGGGCCTCTTCATGGGATTTAACCGGGACACGCAGTGGACAAAATATTGGATCATGGACTTAGTGGACGAGTCGAAACCCGCACTCTCTGTGATGACCGATGTCATTCGACTCCTCCAAGTCAACAGGGCTCAGATGCTTAAGCAGGCTCAGGAGGAGTTTCTTGGAGCCACCCCCTTGATGGAGTGGCTGGTCTGTCACGGCCCCCTTCCAATGCGAAAGGCTAAAATGGTGATGGAGAGAGCGGTGAAATATTCGGAGAAAGAAGGGAACGAAAAGGTTTCCTATCAGAGCTTAAAGAAAGCTCTTACGGAGATGAAGATCAATCTTCCGGTCACAGAACGAGATGTCGAAAGAAACCAGAGACCGGAGAGAATACTGGCTCAGACCTCATCCGTCGGGACACCCTCAGAGAGAAGGATAAAAGAAAATATCGCGTCGCTTCAAAGAAAGGTTCGGGCCAACAGGGATTGGCTCATCCGTAAGCGAAAAGGAACCGAAAAAGCAAAAGCATTGCTTTCTAAAATGGAGAAACAGCTGGGGCGGTGACCCGTCAGACTGTGCCAGGTCTTGCTCAGGGTTAACCCTGAGCCCATTGACAGTGCTCAGGTCCCAGTCCTCTAAATTGGGTGGTCGAAGGGTTGAGTATCCATCCATGGAATATGGAAGGGTGACAGATAGAGAAATAGAAACGCTTAGGAAGATAGTAGGCCCTGAAAGGCTGTCCGCTGGTGAGTCCATCCTTGACCTCCACAGCAAAGACGAATCTTTTCATCCGACGCGAAGGCCCGACGTGGTGGTTTGGCCTCTCAGGGCAGAAGAGATCAGTCAGATCCTCAAGCTGGCCGATGAGAAGCGAATTCCTGTTACGCCATGGGGTGCCGGGACAAGTTTAGAGGGGAATCCCATACCGGTGGAGGGAGGGATCGTTTTAAATCTTCAACAGATGAACCATATCCTGGAGTTAAAAACTGAGGATCTTCAGGTCCGTGTCGAAGCAGGGGTAATCTATAAGGAGTTAAATCAATATCTCTCCCGATTCGGCCTCTTCTTTCCGCCAGACCCTGGAGCCTCGGCAACGATCGGGGGAATGGTGGGTAACAACGCCAGCGGGGTCAGGACGGTTAGGTATGGGGCTACGAAGGACCTCATCCTCAGCATGATTGTTGTCCTTCCTTCTGGAGAAGTCATCCGGGTTGGAACGAATGCAATGAAAAGTTCATCAGGCTATGATCTTTGCCGTCTCTTTGTCGGCTCAGAAGGAACTCTGGGTGTGGTCACAGAGGTTACCCTTCGTCTGGCCGGTCTCCCAGCAGAGTTTATGGCTGCCGTAGCACAATTCGGTTCCATTCGCGAAGCCACCGATACCGTTTCCCAGATCATGCGTTCCGGATTGTCTCCTGCTGCGCTCGAATTCCTGGATGCCCCGACTGTTCAGGTCGTTAACCAGGCTAAGAAACTTTCCCTGGAAGAAAGGCCAACCCTTTTCATTGAATTTCATGGGTCAAGCGCTGCGGGCTTGAAAGAAGAGTTGGAGATGGTGAAGGAGATTTGTGGTGAGAATCGACCTCTTCGGTTCGATTCTGGGATTGGAAGGGAAGAGCGAAACCGGCTCTGGGAGGCGCGGTATGGAGTTCGCGAATCCATCAAAGTGAACAATCCTGCTTTTCATTCTCTCGTGATCGATACCGCTGTCCCTATCTCAAAGTATTCGGATATGGTGGAATGGGGGCAGAAGATTGTCGAGAAGAAAGGATTAAAAGGATATGCCTTTGGTCATGCGGGGAGCGGCAATCTTCATATGGAGATTTTGGGGATTCCTGAAGAAAAGGCCCAATGGCAAAAGGTTCGAGAGGCAGAAGAGGAAATTGTTCTTTTCGCACTCGGATGTGGTGGAACCGCCACCGGTGAACACGGCATTGGGATTGGAAAGAGAAGGTTCATGAAGAAAGAGCATGGAGAAAGCCTTCTCTTAATGAAGCAGATCAAAAAGCTTTTGGATCCCAACGGGATCATGAATCCTGGCAAAATTTTTGATTAGCAGAGCCCATCGGGCATGGAGCATAGCGAGAAGAAGTACCGAATTCCACGTCATCGGGCGTTTTCCGTGAGCGGTCACGGGAGACAGACAAGACACTTGTGATTTGGAATTTTGAATGCTATGCTGTTTGCGCTATTCGATTTATTATTTCTGAGGTAAAAGGAGGAGGGACTCATGGGTAAAGTAGAGGGCATCATCAAATCTGAGATCGTACGGTTAGCAAAAAAGGAAATGAGGAGGGTTTCCGTCCCCTTAGGCCGGGATGTCCGGTCCTTGAAAAGTACGGTTTCACAACTTCGCAGGACAGTCTTAGCGCTCCAGCGAATCACAACCAGCCAGCAAAAAGAGCTGGAAAAAGGAAAGATGGTGTTGGAGGCGCCTCCAGAAGAAGTGAAGGAATCGCGTTTCTCACCTCGTTTGATCCGGAGTCTTCGCAAGCACTTAGGCATCACCCAGAAAGAGCTGGCCATCCTTACGGGCGTCACAGTCGGGGCTGCGCATCTGTGGGAGAGCGGACAGTTCAAGCCGAGTATGAAAAAGAAGGGGGTGATGGTGGCGCTTCGAAAGCTCGGCCGTCGTGAGGTGAGAAAGCTCCTTGAGGGGAAAGGGACTCAAAAGGCGGAAAAGAAGGGGCCTTCGCGCAGGAGGAAACGCACAAAAAGGAGCCGCAGGAAATAATGTCCTGATCTCTCATGATTCAGCTCAATTTTTTACTTCTCGTTTTTTTCGCCGTTTATTTATTGCGGTCCGGGGTCCAGATCTATCTTAATGGGCTCAACATTTCCTACCTCCGCCAACACGGGACAACTGTTCCAGAAATTTTTCGGGATATGATCGACCCCGAGAAACTCAAAAAAATTTCTGCTTACACCGTGGAATCCGAGAATTTCGGCATGGGTGCCACTCTGGCAAATCAAGGGCTTTTTCTGGCCATTTTACTATCTGGATTTTTGCCATGGCTGGTGAGCACCGTCAGCCTGCGGGCATATGGACCGATTGTGAGCGGCTTGATTTTCTTCGCTGTTCTCTCGATGTTCACAAACCTGCTTCGTATCCCTTTCAATCTTTATGAGACGTTTGTGATCGAAGAGCGTTATGGGTTTAATGTGATGACCTTCAAGGTGTGGATTTCGGACTTATTGAAAAGCCTCCTCGTCGCAACCATTCTCGGCGGTCTTCTTCTTGGCCTTCTCTTAGCCTTGGTGGTTCATGGAGGAGATGCCTGGTGGGTATGGGCATGGATGCTGGTCGGTGGGTTTGAATTAGTTATGCTATGGCTCTATCCAGTAGTCATTCTCCCTTTATTCAACAAATTCGATCCGATTGAAAATAAGGGGCTGGAAGAGCGTATCAGAACATTGATGGAAAAAGTCGGACTCCGGGCCAAAGGGATCTTCAAGATGGATGCGAGTAAGCGGAGCAAGCATACGAACGCTTTTTTCATTGGCATCGGTCGGACTAAGAGAATTGTCCTGTTCGATACTCTCCTGGCCTCTCACACCGAAGAAGAGATTTTATCTGTCCTGGCCCACGAGGCAGGCCATTGGAAGAAAAGGCATGTCCTCCGGATGCTCGTTCCTTTGGAGATATTGTCCCTTGTCTCTTTTTATGTGGTGGCCAAATTTTTGAATTGGCCATTGCTTTACCAAACATTTGGCTTTCAAGAGCCCATTGTCTACGTCGGGCTATTTCTTATTGGAACCTTCATCAGCCTGATTGGCTATTTTGCCCAGCCACTGGAGTCGGCTATCTCAAGGAGATTCGAACGCGAAGCGGATGATTTTGCATTGGAGCTCATGAGGACGGCAGAGCCCATGCGCCTTGCACTGAAGCGGCTGGCTGCAGATAACCTGGCCAATCTGAGCCCTCATCCTCTTTATGCATGGTTCTACTATTCTCATCCTCCTCTGGTCGAGCGGATTGAAAGACTTACCCGCACCCACCCCTCCCTCACGGAGACTGTGTCGCAATCTCAGTGAGGGACAGGTGACAAGCTTCGGAAGCTTTAGAATTGCGGATTTTTGCAAGGCATAGTTAATCATTCTTATCGTCGGAAACGATGTTCTCATGGAGCACATACGTATGAACTTAGACGATAAAGGTTCCCCTCTGAAGCTTCCTCAGCCAGTCGCCTGCCCCCTAACAATCTTGTATTCTTTAACAGGAAGGATTCATCTATTTCCGTAGCCACTATTGCGACACAGTCTCTGAAAAAAGTTTACTATTCGATCCATTCGGTGGTATTATTTTCATTCGAAACTTCAACATAGGAGAAGAAAATGGATATGAAGGTTTTCGAAAAGATGAAGGCCTCCGAGCTTAAGAATTATATCCAATTCCTACTCTGGCATTACCGGCTGATGGATGCCTTCTGGTTTATATATGTGGCTGAGATGTTCGATCAGCCCACAGCAGAGAGGCTCAATGAGCGGGTGTGGGGCCGTGTCGGCGGGATGGCTGCAAAAGACCTTATCCAACGCTTTGGAGTGAAAGAGAAAGGCCTTAAGGGTTTTGTAAAAGCCTTGAGATACTTTCCTTGGACTATCCTGATAGGCTATCAGATTGAGGAGAAGAAAGACGAAGTCATCATCACTGTTCCTAATTGTGCTACCCAAGAGGCCCGTCTCAAAAGAGGATTGGAAGAATTTGTGTGTAAAGAGATGCACCGGGGCGAGTTTGCAAGCTTTGCTCGGGAGATCGACGAACGTATCCAAATTGAGTGTCTCTTTGCTCCCCCCGATCCTCATCCCAAAGATATGTTTTGCAAGTGGAGATTCACGGTAAAGGGCTAAAGCCATTCCTTACTATTTTTCGTCTTCAGCCCACCAGCGGATGTGGTTTATCTCCGGATCCGACCTCAAAATCCTGTCAAGTGCAACCGCAACCTTCTCAACATCATCGGTGGTGTCAATCTTTTTGAAAAGACCCTTTCGGATCGTCGGCTTGGAGGGCTCGATAAAAACCAGGTACCCGTCCGGATATTCCTGATAGTGGCCACAGCCAACCCAAAGAGAAAAAGGTTCATGGTGTATAGGCACCACCCAACCCCAGTCCTCGGGATATATCTCTTCTGTTTCTATTCCTTCTTCTTTCAATTTCCGATACAGATATTCGGCCAGTCTCTTGCCCCACAAGCCAGGGTTCACCTTTTCTTCTTCCTCGGAATAAGTCGGGAATTTCGCTGAGCGAAATTCAACGTGTGTGCGCATTTCTCCCCTCTCACGGAACGCTAAGGTCACCGGGGGCCCGATTTCCGGCCGATTCGGTGCACCGACTCGTTATGCTCGCTATTATTCTTGAGTTCCCCGTATCTGAAACAACCTACGACATGATCGTTTACCATACCCACGGCTTGCATGAATGCGTAACAAATTGTCGTCCCAACAAACTTGAACCCTCTCTTCTGCAAGTCTTTACTCATGGCAGCAGACTCTGGAGTGCTGGAGGGAATATCCGTTATCTTTTTCCATGAATTCCGGATTGGTTTTCCGTTAACGAATTGCCAGATGTAATGATTAAAACTTCCAAATTCTTTCTGTAACTGCAGAAACGCCCTGGCGTTAGTGATCGTTGCGGTGATCTTGAGCCTGTTTCTTATGATCTCAGGATTAAGGAGTAATCGTGAAACATCCTTCTCGGTGTATTGGGAGATTTTCCGGGCGTCAAAATTGTGAAAAGCCTTTCTGTAACCTTCCCGTTTCTTAAGAATAGTGGACCAACTCAATCCCGCTTGCGCACCTTCCAAAATAAGAAACTCGAATAGGCTTCTGTCGTCGTGAATCGCTACGCCCCATTCATTATCATGATAGGACTGCTCGAGCTCGCCCCCATTGGCCCATTCACAACGTTTCATATGCAATGCTCGCTTGATTTAATGGGTTGACTTTTTCCGCAGCCTCAACGCTCCGGTTGAGCGGCTTGGCTCAGTAACAACAAGGCCAAGTTCGCTCCAACTGGTGGTTAGCCACTTGAACTATGATTTTTTACAACTCGCCATCTTCAACCAACTCGATTGGAGCTTATTCGTCTCCGGTTATCTTCCGGTTTCGATACACATCGTAATCCGGCACAAGACGATCATAATCGCCATCCATCAAGGGAGAGGAGATCATAAAATCTGCAGAAGCGCGATTGCAGGCAATGGGGATGTTCCAAACGACCGCCATGCGCAAGAGCGCCTTGACATCTGGATCATGGGGCTGCGGTTCGAGCGGATCCCAGAAAAAGATGAGAAAATCGATTTCACCATCGGCTATCTTGGCACCGATTTGCTGATCCCCGCCCAATGGTCCACTCTGAAGTCTGGTGATTTTAAAGCCAAGCTCTTGTTCCAAAATCACGCCGGTTGTCCCTGTTGCATATATCTTGTGGTGAGCCAAGAGCACTCGATTGAATTTTGCCCATTCAACCAGATCACGCTTCTTATTGTCGTGCGCAACAAGAGCAATCTTCTTATCATGCTCCATGGCGATTTTTTTATGAGTCATAGATATTTATCCCCTCCCCTCGCAATATAGTGCGCATAATCCATGGATTTCAATCTGGGTAACGATTCAGGTCCGCGGGGGCTGTATGCCATCCGCGTTCGTTTGTTAGCGGTTTTATCATTTTGAACTGATGAGTTTTTTCAAGAGTATATCTTCAACATTCTGTCTTGAGTCCAACACAGATAAAATATAAACGGCTTTCTCTGATATCCTGTAAATAATTCTCCATGGGGAAACGATTAATTCACGGTATAGAATAATTCCTTGATCTCGAAGCTCTGGAACGATCCGGCCTCTATCAGGAAAAGCATAAAGCCTTGAGGCCTTTTGTTTAATTTCCTTGAATATTTCGAAAGCATTGGAAGGGCTGTCTGCGGCAATATATTCAACAATACTCACGAGGTCTTTCTCTGATGTCTCCGACCATATCACATCATATATTTTTTTCATTTCATTTTTTCTTTCAGGATATTCTCGATATTTGCAAATACTTCTTCCTGTGACTTTGACTTCCCGCCCTTAATATCCTTCTCTCCCAGGGAGATCAGTTTTAATAGGCCAATGGCATTTCGCATGTTCTCATAACTTTCAGGGTCTTGTAGTACGGCTCTTGGCTCTCCGTTCTGGGTAATGACAACGGGCCGATGGGTTTCGTTGATTTGCTTGAGCAGGTCCGATGCTCTTGCTTTGAGGTAGGTAACCGGTTTGATGTCTTTTGAAATGTTCATCTTATCACCTCCAGTCTTTATATAGTATCATATTAAGACCGGTTGTCAATATCGATAACCACCAGGGTTCTACGCTCGCGATCAGCGGGGCGTATCACGCATCGGCTTAACCCGATCTTACTGCAATTATGGCCCTAGAGGTCTTCTGCCTTCGCTGAGTCCAATGGGGGTTAAGTAGATTTGTCGGAGAAGCTTGACTTCTATTCACCTAAAGGTAGCGTTTTGTTGGCCTACTTTGCTTTTCTTCTTGCAGGCCTCACTTCATACAAGGCTTGATCTTCGTTGACCATGAAAGGCCGCTCTGTTGAAACTTTCCCAAAGAGAAGTTGAGCTCTTGAGAAAAGGCTCGTTGTCTGCGCTTTCAAATTCCGCGCTGCCAGCCGGCAGTAATCAGGGTCGATTTCGACTCCGATACTATTGCGGTTCGTTCGAAAGGCTGCAATCATGGTTGTTCCAGAGCCACAAAATGGATCTAGGACGGTGTCCCCGACAAACGAAAACATTCTTACTAACCGGTTGGCTAGTTCCAGAGGGAATGGGGCGGGATGGTGCCTCGTTGGCTCTCCTGGGATGTTCCATATCTGTTGGACCAACTATTAAATTCGTCTTTTGAAATTCGGCTAGCATCTCGCTGAGCATTAGACGGTTTCCGGTATCCTCCGGGTTTTCGCTGCATTAGAATGAATTCCATATCGTTTTTAATGATAGCGTTAGGCTCAAAGGGCTTGCCTAAGAATTTGGACCCGTTGGTCACTTCATAAAGATGCATTGGCGATTTTATGCCAGATAATCGGATTTAGGTTGTCAAAGCCGATTCGCCGGCAGATCACGCAGATGTCCGCATGGAGGGGAAACACCAAATGACGGCCAAAAGTGCGTCTGGCCACACAGACGTCGCCGACCACGCACACTAGCCGGCCTCCTGGAACAAGAACACGATAGACATGCCGCCAGACCTTCTCCAGTTCCTTCAGGAAGGTTTCGTAGTCTTGAATATGCCCCATTTGGTCAGGGTTTTCGTTGTAGCGTTTTAGATTCCAATAGGGTGGTGAGGTGACGACAAGGTGTACAGACTCGTCATTTAGAAAGGACAAATCTCGTGCATCGCCATTAATCAGTCTGTGTGTCGTTGCCTGCATGGTTTTATACGAAGGATGCCACATGGGCAATCAGCATCTTTGCAAATCGCTCCATGGACAGATCATCCGCCGGCGTCTTGTAGGCACCGCTGAGGCCGTCAAGGCTGGATGAGTTGATGAAAGCGGATGCTGTATAATGTCTTTCTAACACAAGCTTTCGGCAGAACAGCTCATAACGGCACATGTACTACGCGCTAACAAACTCCGGGAAGACCTTAAAATGTGGTTCTTGCACGCCGACGGGTCGATTGGATGCGTCACAATCCTCAAGCATGAAAAAGTAGCCGAGAAAAGGTTGGGGACTGTTAAGATATGCCTTTTCTCGAAAAGCCGTCCATAGATCAAGGGCGCTGCCTATTGCCTCTTCAGTACGATTGTTGAAATTGTTGCCAAAGGAAGGACCGACCTGGGATTTGGCTTCGATAGCAGCGATCAATGTTGTCTCACGGACAACGAGGAGATCCCATTCTTTAGTGGGCCTGAAGAAACCAGGGGGTTCCACCGCCCTTTTCCTAAAAATGCACCCCTCAGGAATTCCGGCCTTTGTTATGAGTTCTGTGAAAAGGTCGATGAAACCATCCATCTGCGCACCGCCAGTGACGGCACTGCGCAGACCTTGATCGGCTTTGCCTCCCGATTCCTGCTTCTTCCGCTGGGCAGTCCTCGTTTGCCAATAATGCGCGACCGCTTTGGCGGTACGATCGGTTATCTGCTTCACAATTTCGGAATTGTTCATGTGGACATGGACCTATCAGATTCCTTCATCTTATTCCAGAGGCATATCAATTAATAGACGAAGTTCCGATTTGGTTGCAATCGGCTTTTCTAAGTCTAACTTTTTATCACTTTTTAGCCTTGCTGTCTATAAGATACTTGATTCTATGGGATTGACAAAATAGTTAAGCATTCAGCATTTTACCGATATACCCCTCACCCTATCCCTCTTCCCCAAGGGGAGAGGGGAGGTGGTGGAGGGCTTCACAGCGGGGATTTATTCCGCTTGGATCTTTTTCCTTGACAAAATTATATAGTATGCTCATAATTACCATACTATATAAACATTTCCCTAAAATTTTTTATCGGAGGTGTTCTCATGGAATTTCAGTCAATAAAAGTTGAAGAAAGGGAGGGAGGAATTGGGATCATCACTTTGAACCGTCCCGAAAAACGTAATGCCATCTCAATCCAGATGCGGCGTGAGATATCCCACTGTCTCAATGAATGGAAGCACTCTTCCATTCATGTTGTCATCTTTACGGGTGCTGGCTTAGCCTTCAGCGCAGGTTTCGACTTGGATGAATTTAGGCGACCTGAATTATTTGATGAACTCTTAGATTCGTCATCCACATATCACAAAGACGTCTGGATTTATCCGAAACCCACAATCGCTGCGGTGAACGGACCGGCATTGGGCGGGGGGTTTGATTTGGCAACGTTTTGTGACATAAGAATTTCTTCTCCTGATGCTGTTTTCGGACATCCGGAGATAAAGTTTGGGGGTCCTCCGCTATTTACCCCCCTCCGGTGGATTGTAGGAGGTGGATTAGCCAGAGACCTGTGCCTGACCGGGCGTAAAATTGACGCGCATGAAGCCTATCGCATCGGATTGGTCAACGAAATTGTTGAGAAGACTGAATTGCTGGAGCGGGCCTTTCAAATAGGGGCGACGATCCTCGAGGCGCCTTTGGAGACGATTCAATTCACTAAGAAGTACCTTGTGGATGATGTCGGTCAAGGGTTCGAGGAGTCCTTCCTTATCGAACATGATAAAGCGTTTAGAGAGATTCTCTTGAAGAGAGCGCGGGAGAAGGGGTAATACATGCCGGTGGAAGACCGTCTCATCTTTTTAATTTCAAAGGTATATCAGAAACTGATCATAAACCTCCAAAGATCCTTTTCGGAGAGCGGGATCGAGGCAACTC
>JBAVGF010000356.1:0-12698 GCA_049684675.1 Thermodesulfobacteriota bacterium
GTATATTTCTGTGCCCAGAGGTATCCCTCTTGGAGTTCCCGGACAGTCATTTTTCTTGGCTTGAAGACCACGTGACTCATGTCATAATGGGACCAGTCACGGTCGAAGATCCTCCCCTCTTCCTCCAATCGCTTCTGGAGGGGAGTCCCCGGAAAGGGAGTGAGAATGGAGAAGGTGGGAAGCTCGATATTGTTCTTCTGGACAAATTCGACCGTTTTTCTAAAAACGTCCGGTGTATCTCCGTCGAATCCAAAAATGAAGGAACCGTGAATTCCGATTTGGTGGTCTTGAATTGCTTTGATCCAATTCGATAATTCCTTTGCCTCGACAAATCGTTTCGAAACGCCGTCCAGATTCTCCTGGAGAAGGGATTCAAAACCGATGAAGAGGGAAATACAGCCGCTCTCCTGAGCCTTCTTGAGAAGCTCCTCATTCGTGGCGATCTTGATGGTCGTAAACCCCATCCACTTGACTCCGTGATGTTTAAAGATATCGAAGAGGCCAAGGGCATAGTCCTCTTTCGCCGTCACGTTGTCATCCGCTAAAAAGAGATATTCCCCTTTTTTCTTGATGATCATGGAGAGCTCTCGATCCACTTCCTCAAGGGGACGGAGCCGATAACGCTTCCCATTGATGATCGGAACAGAGCAAAATTCGCACCGGTTCGGACAGCCCCGGGTGGTTTCGATCGCTTTAAAGAAGGGACGGTAATGTTTGCTCAAAAGATCCCGCCTGGGAAGAGGCATACCATTTAAATCCGACCACTCTCGATTTTTATAAAAAGGTTTGAGTTCCCCTGCCTCAAAGTCTTGCAGGACTTTCCCAAACATCCGCTCCGCCTCTCCGACGAAAACAGAGTCAGCATGTTCTTTCGCCTCCTCGGGCAGATGGCTGGGGTGGACTCCTCCCAAAATCACCTTGACTCCTCTCTCACGAAACCGATCCGCAATCGTATAGGCTCTTTCTATCACGCAGGTCAGACCGGTGATCCCTACCAAATCAACATCGGCGTTGAAATCGACCTTTTCAATCGCCTCGTTAACGATCTTGACCTCATAGGTTTGGGGAAAGAGAGAGGCGAGAAGGGTAAGGCCTAATATGGGGAAAGGGTAAAGCGCGTCATTAGAAAACTTAATCCCTTTCTCCCGTGGAAAGATAAGAAGAACCTTCTTCAAATGCGGATTGGGCCCGCCTGGGGGACGGGCAGGGAATGCGGATTGCGGATTCAAATTTAATCCTTTGTTTGCTGTCCGTTGTCTATTGTCCGTTGCCTTCTTTCGATCACTATTCTGTCACAGACGACTGACCACTGGCGACTAACGGTTCTTGCTCGAAGTTCGGTTGCTTCCATGGCCTTCTCGTGGCATTCTCCCAGACATATCGGAGGATGAGCCGGTATGCCATCCGTTTGAAGGGATTCGGGTTGAAGAAAGCACCCAGCAGAATGCTCGGTTGGGTGTAATATTCTTTCAGATACATTTGCTGAAGGCGCTGGACCCCCTCTGCAGATAAGAGCTTTGTATCCATGATGGGGTGCATGAAATCATATTTTCCAAAATACCTCTCTCTAATCCTCCCCAGCCGCTCTGCCTCCTCGAAGTATCTGGTCCCAGGAAGAGGTGTCGTCATCGTCAGGACGAGGAAGTCGCTCTGCTTTTTAACAAATTGAAAGATCTCCTTTAGACTTTCTACAGAATCATTCCAATCTCCGAACATGACATTGGCCATCACCATGATCTTATTCTTCCGGAGGATATCGATTGCCTTCTGGGCCATTTCTCTGGATTGGTGTTTTTCATACCGGTCGAGCACATCGGGTTGAATGCTCTCGATTCCCAACATCACTTCATAGAGACCGAGGCGCTTCATTTCGGGGATGAGATCTTCGTCTCGGAGAATATCTTTGATCCGGGATTGAAACCAATAGTGAACCTTCAGACCCGACTTCCCTAACTCCTGAAGAAACTCTTCCACTCGCTTTCGACTCCAGTTGAAGGTATTCTCGTTGAAGACAAAGAGACTTTTGCCGTATCTTCGATGGAGATGAACCATCTCCCCCACCACCTGCTTCCCGCTTCGCCCTCTCCACACCGCTTCCCAGAACCTTGACTCAGAACAGTAAGTGCAATGGTCTCCGCAGCCCCGACTGGTTGAAATGCCAAAGGCCCTTCTTCCCATCCCGTGCCAGTAATAAGCTTCAGCCTCCATGTCGATGAGGTGGTAAGCAGGAAGGGGAAGGGAGTCCAGATTGGCAATCAACGATGGTCTCTCACGGATGACGACTTTTCCGTTATCAGAATAGGCGACGCCCTTTACGTCATTTCCGTCCCCTCCTCTCGAGAGCTCCTGAAGGAGTTGAGAAAAGGCGATTTCCCCTTCACCTAAGACAATGTAGTCCAGTTCCTTCATTTCCCGGAGGAGGGTTTCACCCATCAGGGTGAAGTGGCTTCCTCCTGCTACGATGATGGATTGGGGCGATAGCTTTCGACAAAGATGAATGGTCTGAATGGCCTCCGGCGAGAGGCAGGTGGCGGAACAGGTGATGCCGATGACATTGGCTCTGGATGTGGAGACGGCAGTCTCAAGATCTTTCCAGGGGGCCGGAAGAGCGGTGGCATCAACGATTTGAACTTCGTTCCCTTCTCTTTCCAGATAGGCGCCTAACTGGAGAAGACCAAAAGAAGGGGTCCACATCCGAAGGCCTGGAAAGAGTCTATGGGGCGGATCGATCAGAAGAACCTTCATATTTTTCTTGTAGTAGCGCCCCCATCGATTGGGAGCGAATATTCTCTACATGAATTTTATTAAAAAACGTAGCCCCTGATTTTATTGGGGGCGATTTAGATATACCTTTTTATCTCCACATCGAACGATTCACTATATGGATAATCACCCGCATTCTCTACAATGCCTTTTCTAACCGGGTTATTCCGAATATACTCGATGACACCTTTCAAATTTTCCTCTGTCCTAATAACATGGTCAAAAGCGGATCTTTGCCATATCTTTTTTAAGTCTTTCCTCTCTCTAAAAACTGCCGTTGTTCTCCCTTTGAAAATATTCAAAAATTTGGAGAGCGAAGAAGTCGACTCGCCAGGAGATACAATAACATGGAGATGGTCAGGCATCAGGCAATAACATAACATTCTGAATCTAACATCTTTTGCTGCCTTTAATAATTCATCGATCACAATCTTCGCATTGATCTCTGAATCAAAAATCTTTTCCTTATTACCCGTACAGATGGTCACATGAACAGGCTGATCTTTTGAATAATTATAATTAGCAAGCCTATTGGAACGGCTTCTACCCCATGTCTTGTATTGTTCGTTAGAATTTATTTTCATTTGTTGTAGCGCCCTCATTTATTGGGAGCGAACAAGATTTTCGTCGGCAGTAAATGCCGACGCTACACCTCTAGCTACACCTCCAAATACTTCTGCATCGCGTCGATTCTTTCGAGCACCTCCGGAGGAACCCGGTACAGAAGATTTCCTTTAAGATCGGTGAGGACATGCGTCGTGGAGCCCGTGGCGAGAACCTTTCTGCTTTCTTGATCAAGGACCCGATAGTGAAAGATCAGCTTGGCCACCTCTGTTCTCTCCATCGTTGTCTGGATGATGAGAGAGGCGCCAAAGGTGGCTGGGAGCTTAAACTGGCAGTCCAACTCTACTACCGGTGCCAAAAATTTCGTCTCCTTAAGCTGAAGCGGACCCATCTGGAATCGCTGGGTCAGGTCGTTTCGACCCGTCTCAAACCAACCCACATAGTGACCGTGCCAAACCACGCCATAAACATCCACTTCATAAAATCGAACCTCGAGGGATGTCTCATGGTATTTCATGTTACATCCTTTCCGGTAAATGATCCCCGGCGGAAAAGGCCTCTGCCTCCCGATCAATCCATCGCATCAATTTCGTAAGCGTTGCTTCATGTCCCACTTCGACGAACCGGGTAACCCCTTCCTCAAGCAAGTTCTCAACACATCGAACCCAATACACGGGTCGCCCGATCTCCTGGGAGAGAAAATCTTTGATCTCCTCTCTTCTCAAAGGCTTGACCGTCCAATGATTGAGGATGGGAACGTTGGGAGATTGAACCTTGATATCTTGGAGGATCGCCATAATTTCTTCTCTTAAAGAATAAAGCGAAGGGGAATGAAGAGCCGTATTGAAGGCAAGCCGGGTGGCAGAGATGGCCTTCCTGGAAAGGGCAAGGGAAATCGCGCTGTCCACACACTTCTCCTCCCCCGAGAGGACGAAATGCATCGAGCCATTATAATTGGCGATGGAGAGTTGAAACCCGTTGAGGTCTTGACAGATCTTTTGGACTTCCTCTAAGGGGAGACCGATGATGCTGGCCATGCCTCCCCGGTGAATGGCCCCTTCTTTCTTGAGCAGCCGGCCGATGGCCTCCGTGATAAAGAGCCCCTCTTCAAAACGAACGGCTCCCGAGGCAGCCAGTGCTGCATAGATTCCCATGCTGTGTTCGGCAAGGATATCCGGATTCCATCCTGCAGCTCGAAGACGGTAGTAGTGGACCATCGAAAGGAAGTAGGTCGCGATCTGAAGCTTAAGGCTGAAATCTTCCCCTTCCTCCTCATCCCCGAATGAGAAGTTGAGGAGATCGAATTTCGTCTGGCTGGAAGCCCTGCTCAATAATTCTTTAAAATGGGGATCTTCCCTCAGGGGATGATGATCTTCGAGGATCGGCTTCTCTTGAAGTTGGCCGGGAAAGCAAAAAGCCGTTTTCCCTTTTGATCCCTTCATGCGGTTCCCTGGTGTTCCAAAACATATTGGGCCATGGTTCTCACGGACTGAAAGACTTTTTTCCCTACCTCTGCATCGGGAATGATGACTCCAAACTCTTTCTCCAAGCCCAGGACGAGCTCAAGGGCGTCGATGGAGTCCAGTCCGAGGCCTTCGCCGAAGAGAGGGTCATCGGTCTCGATCATCTCCGGGGTCATGTCCGCAAGTCTCAATCTCTGGATGATGAGTTCCTTGATCTTTTCGATCAGGTGATCGTTCGGTTCAACCATTCTTCTCCTCTTCCCCCCTCACCCTCCCCTCTCCCCTGTGGGGAGAGGGGAGGGTGAGGGGGTTATTCACTCCAGTACGGATAAAAATTATACCATTGATCCGGATATTTTTCGATATACTCTTCAAATTTTTTGATCAATCTCTCCATCCCCTCTCGAATAACGGTCTCCCGATTCTTTCTCGAAGAGGGATTAAAATAGATAGGGGGCTCAATGATTCCTCGGTACTTTCGATTTTTTCCCATCACGACGAAGACGGGTAAAACCGGGGCTTCCGTGACCATAGCGAGAATAGCCACACCGATGGGAAAGGCCGTCTTCTTCCCAAAGAAATCGAAGACCATGGTCTTTTGAGACTCTATCCGATCTCCCAACATGGCCAGGATTTCGTTCCGCCGAAGGGCTTTGACGGCATCCAGAATAGCCATGGGAGAGTCATCCTTCGGATTAATATAGAGATTTTTAATTCCCCTTCTCCTTCTCATCTCCTCGCGGAAAGACCGGGTATCCATATCTCTCTCGTCAAGGGTGAGAACATTAAGCTTTCCTCCTTTGAAGGAGAAGAGCAATCCACCGATCTCCCAATTCCCAAGATGAGGCGTGATGCAGATGGCCCCTTTTCCCGCTTGAAGGGCCTCCATCATATAGCTCGCTCCCACCTCTTCTTCAACCCATCGTTCTTTATTGGATGGACGGAGGCGATGCATCACCATGTAATCCAAAAGGTATTGGCCATAGTTCTGGAACGTCTTGCGTGTTAAGACATCCACTCTTTCCTGCCGCCACCTTCCTCTGCTCACCCCTTCCATATTTTTTCGGACAGAGGCCCTCGTCTTTCTCATCAAATAGTAAAAGAGATCTCCTACAACCACACTGAAGAATCTCTGGGTCGGCCGGGGAATGAGTGTCGAGCAGAACTGGAAGAGAAAGAGGTAAACGAACCGATTAAGTGATCGGGGGTGACGTTCTTCCACTTTAGCCCCCGAAGTAGTCTCTTAAAAAACCGAGAACCGTCCGGATACCCAAGCGATGTTTCTTAACGTGATGCCAGATATCCTGAACCGCTTTCTTCGACCGGGTATAGTAAAGAAAATGCGCCTTGAACAGAAGCCACTCCATTCGGATAAATGAGAGATGGTCGTGTTTAAAGACCAAGTGCTGCATATCAAAGAAGGACCAGGGCGATCTCCATTTGAAGATCCGTTCCTTCACCTGCTGATAGATGGCTGTCCCCGGATAAGGGGTGAGGATGGCGAACTGGGCCACATTCGTGTCGAGCCTTTTCGCAAAACGGATGGTGTCATGAATCGTCTTGACGGTATCGTGGAGCCCTCCCAGGATATAGGAGGCATGAATCTCCAGGCCATTCTGTTTTAGCATCTCCACCGTCCGAACCGTTTCCTCCACATGAATCCCCTTTCTCAACTCTTCGAGGGTTCTCGGGCTGGAGGATTCCACTCCGATAAAAACCGACTTTGCTCCCGCCTTGACCATTTCCTTGACCATTTCCTCATTTCGAAGCAGGAGGTCTATCCTGGAGAGGCACCACCACCAGAGGTCGAGTTTCTTTTCAACGATCCCATGGCAAATCTCAATCACCCTCTTCGGAACGAGGTTAAAGGTGTCATCCACAAAGGCGACGGCATTAAAATGATATCGGTGATAAACCTCTTCGATTTCCCTTAAAACAGAGACCACACTCCTGGCCCTAATTTTGGTTCCCCAGAAATGGGAGGAAGAACAAAAAACACATTGATACGGACATCCACGGCTCGTGATCAGGGGGGTAATGGGGCGGCCCCCGATTTTTGTCCTTTGATAGTCGCCGATAGGGATCAGATGCCTGGCGGGGAGGGGAAGACTGTCAAGATCCTCGATGAAAGGCCTGGGAGCGGTTCGGACCAGTTCTCCGTTTGAAAAGAAACTAATTCCCTGGATCGAATCGAATTGACCATTTTTTTTCTCTAAGGCAGCGACCAATTCTGAAAAGGTAACCTCCCCTTCTCCCCGTACGATGAAATCAACTCTTTTCGTTGAGAGGATCTCCTCATCAACATAGCCGGGATGGGGCCCCCCCATCACTACCGTGCACCCATTCGCCTTCGCTTTCTTGGCTAATCGAAGGGCCTGACGATGACGGGTTGTATCCGTGGAGATGCCGACCACGTCAAATTTCTTAAAATCGATCTCCTCCTTCTTCCTGCGAACAGCCAAGTCCCTGACCACAACCTGATGGCCCTCTTTCTCCGCATACGCCGCAACGTAGAGAAGACCGAGAGGCGGAAAGACAACCCCTGTTGCTTTCAGGGTCCCCGTAGGAGCAGGATTGATCAAAAGGATGTTCATAATAATTTTAGAGGTCGAATAGTCAGGTAGTCACTTAGTCGTATAGTCAAAACCTGCAAGACTATAAGACTACCGGACTACGAGACTACAAGACCACGAGCATGGCGGTAGCGTTCGCAGAGGTCGCCCCAGCAGGCCACCACTTGATGATCCACCAGAAGCTCAATCACCTCACACTGATTCTCACATTCCTCGCAATCAAACCCCCGTGTCGAACAGGACTTCCTGGAAAGGCCAAACCCTCTAAATTGGGTTTTGGAAAATTTGGCCTTCTTCACTATTTTGGCAGCCCCGATGGCACCCATCACATCAAAATCTTTCGGGATGAGGAGAGAGACTTCCAGCTCTCTTTCAAGCGCTTTTTGGATACCTCGATTCGCCGCAACGCCCCCTTGGAAGACGATGGGAAAGAGGACCTCTTTCCCCCGGCAGACATTATTCAAATAGTTTTTCACCAGGGAGTCACAGAGGCCTGCGACAATATCCTCAACAGAATGTCCGATCTGTTGTTTATGAATCATATCTGTCTCGGCAAAGACCGTGCATCGGCCTGCGATCCGGACGGGGTGATTGGCCTTGAGCGCGAGATCCCCAAAAGCCTCGACGGAGATCCCGAGCCTGGCGGCCTGTTGATCCAAAAAAGATCCTGTGCCTGCCGCACAGACGGTGTTCATGGCAAAGTCGACGACGACGCCATTTCTCAGGACGATGACCTTGGAATCCTGGCCGCCGATCTCGATGATGGTCTTGGTCTCGGGCAGAAAATCAATCACGGAAATGGCATGGGCAGTAATCTCATTCTTGACAAGATCCGCGCCTACCAGATAAGCGGCCAAATGCCTGGCACTGCCGGTCGTCGCCACTCCGTCAATAGAAATAGTTTTCCCCAGCTGAGTCAGGATTTCCTCCATCCCTTGCTGAATGGCCTCGATGGGCCGGCCACTGTTCCGGATATAGGCCTTGGCTAGAACTTGGTCGTCTCCGCTCAATACCACTAACTTTGTGGTGATGGAGCCAACATCAATGCCCAAATAATTTGCCATAGTCTTAAAACTCCGTCGGCAATGAATGCCGACGCTACTCCTAAAGAAATTTTAAATTCAAAACGGAATCCATTTTTGTCATTCGATATTTCAACTTTGATATTGTTTCGAATTTCGAGCTTCGGATTTAGAATTTTTCCTTTCTTCCACCACGTCCCGGAACGCCTCGAGCCGGGTGGTCAGTCCTTCCCTTCCTGTATGTTCGTCCAAGGAGAGAATGAGAAGGGGGATGGAGGACCCTCCCCGGACTTTCAACCTTCTCTTGATGAATTCTTGAAGGAGGGCGTCGATACCACATTTAAAAGAAGTAAGGAAGACCACCCCATCCACTCCACCGGATAGAAAGTGAAACAGAGACCCCACAATCTCTCTTCCGGATGACCAGTAGATCTCCTTGGAGAGACCGGAGACTTCTCGATCGATCTCCTTCTCGGAAAGAAGATCAGAGGTAATGATCTCCATTTCTAAACTTTTCGCCAGAGCGAGGAGATCTTTGTTGATATCGATGTCGAAGAGATTGTAGGGATGGCCGATGAAAGCGATTCGCAACGGAAATCCATTTCCTTTCCCTTCAGCTTCGACGGACGAAGCGGCGCCCTGAACCATGTGAGGTTCAGGGCGGCCCTGCACTCTACGTAGTGCAGGGGTTGGAACACTCATCTCAAAGAGCTGCCCTGTAGGAAGGCGGTTGATTCGATCCACACATTCCGCTTGAAATTTGGACAAGGACTTCTCCGCCTCCCGAAAGGCTCTCTTGCCCTCTTGCCTTGAGGTGCCTAGCTTTTCGCCGATCTTTAAAAAAGACTCAAGGAGGGAAGTCCCTCCCTTCCGAAGATCCACGGTCTCGTCAATGATGGAAACATTTCCTTCCGTGGCAATCCGCACTATGTCGGGAGCTCCGCGAAACTTAGGACACATGATGTAGGTCGAATGAATGCTGACTAACCGAGGGATAAAAAGATGATCCACTTTGTCTTTCAATTGCGCGGCATGGGTGACCAGAAGTTTCATCGGAAGGCAGCTGTCTTCGAAATAGATGATCTTCTCCTTCTGTCTTACCCCATCGGAAACCACCACCCTCCAGCCCAGCCTCTCAAGGAAGGTGCGCCAGAGAGGAAGGTAACGATAAAACATCAGGGCTCTGGGGATGCCTATGCGGCCCTTTTCTTCCATTCCAACATCTCCACAAAGGCCTCGAGAAGTGTCTGAATACGGCCTTCGATCTCTTGCTCGTCTAAGATGAGCGTAAGGATGGGAATATCTCGGTCCCTCCCAACCTTTGTCAGAATCCCAGAGGCGGTGGTCTCCGGCATGCACGCAAAGGGCATAAGATGGACGACCCCATCATATCCTTCTTCGGATCTCAAGATCGCTTCGCCGATGGAGATATTGCATTCTGCGCCGACATCGTAACCCAGGTAAGCCTTTGAGGCTTCGAAGAAACGAACGCGTTCTGAAGCCCGATCCGCCTTATTTTTACGAAGACTCCTCAGGATATGAGTGGAGAACCAGGAGGTGCGGGTCACTTCCACGCCTAATTCTCCCAGTTTTTGTTCTACTCCTCGATTAATATGGGGGTCCATCACCGTGTAAAGTTCGCCCACAATAGCGACTCTAAACGGAATGCGGGAATGATCTTGCTCCATTTCCTGAAGAAGGGCCTTTCCTTTTCGAACGGCCTCTTCGAGGGCTTTCGGAGTCTTAGCCTCATCCACCCACGAGAGAACCTTCTTCAATCGCTTCTGAGTCTCCCCTCTCTGGATCTCCATGGGTCTGACCCTCATGGCCAACTGTTCCAATGCTTCGCAGGCCATCATCTTCTTCCATCCCATCCAGAGCCCGTAGGGGAAGAAGAGGACGTTTTTGGCACTCAATTCTTTTCTGAGCTCCTTCGTCTCTTCATGATTCTTCCAGAGGGCCTTCCAGCTTAATCGAGGTGGAATGGTCAGCCATCGATAATGAAGCCCCATATCTTCAAGGATCACTTTCTGAACAAGGTCATAGAGTCCAAGACGGCAGGGAGGGCCGCTGCCCACCATCACAATGGTATCCGCCCCCATCTGAAGGGCCTCAATAAAATTTCCCAGGATGATTTTAAAAGGAAGACAGATAGACTCATTCGAGTGGAGGACACCCAGGGTCAGGGTTTTTCGGCTGGTCTCAGGAGGAAGGACGTAGGGAATGCCGGCGGTCTCTGCGATCGCCTTGCAGAAGATGTGCATCGAACCCAGACGGGGAAAAGTGACCTTCATCCATGTCTACCCACTACCTTTTTCCCTGTTGAAAGGGCCTGAGGGCTTGGACCCTCAATTTTTTCCTTCCAAGCAGCTTCTGCAATCTTCCCATAAGCCTCAGAATAGCGATCAATCGCCGGTGCAAAATCCGTAAAAAGCTGCTCTGCCCCTTCATGGGTAAAGTATTTCGCATGCCGAAGGGCAATCTCCCTCCCCTGTTCAGGGTGATCGATCAGGAGACAGGCCCGAAATAAGTTCTCCGAGAAAGGCTGGCGTGATCGCATTTCCCTGAAGAGAGGAGAATTGAGAGCCTCCATGAGAGACTTCTCTTTGATATTGTCAGAAGCAAAATGGCAAAAGATGCAGGGCTCTACATCCCCCCCGGCGTTGACATGAAAGTACTTCCTCCCTGCCGCAATACATCCCTGCGTGAGACATCCATCATTCCAGAAGTCAACGAATAGCATGGGTTTGGTGGCCCGAAAATAGGCGAGCCGCTCCCTCGCCCGGCTCCTCTGTTCAGGAGTCACCATGAGGGAAAGATCCGGGTTTCTTCCGATGGGAACGTAATGGAAGTTCCAGAGGAGAATGCATCCCTTCTCCACCAGAAAATCGACAAAGGCATCGCTCGTCAGGACATCATGATTTTGGGAAGTCTGCGTCGTGGATATGGCAAAAAAGATCCCGGCTTCCCTGAGCCCATCCATCACCTGCAGGATTCGATCGAACTGGCCCTGCCCCCTTCTCCCGTCGGTTTCTTCTCTCAGCCCCTCGAGGCTGATCGCGGGGGCGACGTTTCCCAGGGCCACAAATCGGTCGATCATCTTCTCGTCGATCAATGTGCCGTTGGTATAGACTTGGAACATCATATCGTCATGCTTTTCGAAGAGGTCGAAAAGATCCTGCCTCAAGAAGGGTTCTCCGCCCGTCATCATGACCAGATGGATGCCCATCTCTTTACATTCCCCCATTAGCCGATCCAGCACCTCATAAGGAAGATCCTCCTGGGGATAGACCCCTGAATAACACCCATAGCAGTTCAGATTGCACCGCATCGTCGGGCTGATCAACATGGCATCCGGCGGATAGAATCCCTTTTCTGCCTCAAAGGCCTTTCTCCTGTTGGTGCCCACCAGAAGCTGGTTAACGATGAAGTTGGAGATCAGCTTTTTCCGATGATGGGGATGTGTCTCACTGAGCACTCTTCGCGCAATCGTCAGGCCGGGATGATTGGTCTGGAAGAGGGTGCGAATCCATCGAATCTTCTCTCGATAGGATTCCTTCTGGGGAATTTTCTCCCCAAGATAGGTCAGACGGATCAAATTTTCTGTGGAGGTGTTGGCCAGGAGAGAAAAAGCGCTCGTCGTGAATTTTTCTATGGAATATCGCTTCGCCCGCTGATAAAAATCCATCTTCCTCCTCACCAGAATAGACTCCGAAGAAAGAGCATACAGACCCTCCAAGTATCGACCACCGGTCTGAAATGGCTGGAACCGGTTCCGTCGGCCCTGGGCGTATTGATAGGAACAGATAACACACTGAACCCCCTTTTGCAAGCCTTAATCAGGAGTTCCAATTCTGTCTCAAATCGGGATGTCGAGAGGTCGACCCCCTTTAATACCTCCACCCGAATGAGTCGAAACCCGGATTGACTATCCGTGATGTCCGAGTGGCAAAGCCGTGCAACCGCCTTCACTCCCAGACGATTCCAGAAGCGGCGAAGGAAAGTCATCTTCCCAAACTCTGTCGCCCGGGAGGCGATAAGGATATCGGGTTTGACGCTATGAAAAATTTTGAGAAGAAACGGGATTTCTGCGGGATCATGCTGACCGTCGGCATCCAGAGTGATAACGACCTGATAGTCTTTTTGGAGGATATATTGGAATCCCGTCCGAAGGGCAGCCCCCTTTCCGAGATTACGGGGATGCTCCAGGAGTTGGACTCTATTTTCTGAAGCCAATCGCTTCGTCTCATCTGAAGATCCGTCATCAACGACAAGGATATCGCTTTTGAGAGGTTCGATCTTTTTTAAGACCG